>JBBWWC010000001.1:0-10476 GCA_050256555.1 Planctomycetota bacterium
TCGTCAATTAAAAGTGCGGCTTTAAAACAAAAGATCCCGGTATTGCGTATCGCTCCCTGCGCTGCCAAAGAAAGTGCCAAATCCGGATCAGGCTTCTCGATAAAGCACGCGACGCTACCGCTCTCTCCAGCCGTCTCGGGAACAATGAATCCAAAAGACGAATCAGGGACCTCTACAGTACCGTGTAGCCAGAAATGCTGTGGGGCAGCATCGACCTCAATCAAGGTGTCGCGCAGCCCACGTCGAAAAGCATCAGGATCAAGAACTCGGTGATCTGCAGGGAAAACCAGTAAAGTCGCCGAGGGATCCTGCTCGTGGATCGATCGAGCCGCATGATAAATAGCTGGCCCTGTGTTCCGAGGCTGAGGCTCTTCGATCCACAAAAAAGGCGCCGATTCGCGGACGAACTCGCTAGATCCCACCAGGTGGATACGATCAGGAGAAACCAGCGAAAGTGCCCGTTCGATGGTCGCATCAAGAAGAGAACGCTGTCCCAGCAACGGCAGGAATGGTTTGTAACACCCTGGCCTGCTCCATGGCCAAAGCCTTTGACCTTTTCCACCAGCAAGAATCAAAACATGGGTGGAACTATTCATCCATGTAGCCATCAAGGGCTTCACGAATCCTGTCCAAACCTCGGGCTCTAGGTTGCAATCGAAGCACCTCCTCTAGGTGCCGAGAAGCTTCGACTTTCATATCCATCTGGAGGTAACACTGCGCGCGTTTCTTGGCCACCTCGGTTCTACCCATTTTGTCGAGACCGAGGATTTCCGCACGACGTAGGTACTCCAGCATGATACGTGGTTCCAGCTGCGCACTGGTTCGCTTGAGAAGCAGGCGTCGAGCTCGATCTCTCGCTTCCGGATAGCAAGGCCGATGATGGTTCCTGCTCTCTTCCACACGAATCAAATCCTCGTACCACTCAAGGGCCATGACCCATTTCTTCTGTGTCTCCAGCAACTCACCGATCAAAAAACAGGCATCGACAAATTCGTCAGTAGACAGGTGCTGGCGAAGAAATAAACGACCACCAGGTTGTAAATCACCGATCCGCTCCAGAGCCTCCTCGCCTCGCTCCTCCAGCAGCAAAAACAAAACAGAACGGGCCTTGGCTGTGGGTCGTTCGCTTTCAGTAACGTGTGGAATCGCAGAAATATGATTGGGGTCTAGCGGAGAAATTACTTTCCAGATTTTGTCATAGGCGGTACGCGAATCGGCACCAGTTAAAACCTCGTAAGCTTCGAGAAGAGTACGCATCTCCTCTGGATCTCGTGGGTGTACTGACTTGTCGGGGTGTATCTCTAGTAGTTTCGCCCGGAAAGCGACCCGAATCTGGTCCTCGCTGGCATCTGGATCAACACCAAGATAGAGATAGTGGTCCTGAAAACCGTCCATCAACTCCCAGACTCCTTCTCCAGCCATAAAGTGACAGGCCCGTCGTTTACCAGCTGCACTTCCATGTGCTGGCCAAAACTACCGGTCTCCACTTCAACAATTCCTTCAGACTTCAACTTCTCGACAAACTTATCAAACAACTCGCTGGCATCCACAGGATCCATCGCAGTAACGAAAGACGGACGCCTGCCTTTTTTACAATCTCCGTATAGCGTGAACTGGCTGACCGCAAGAATCTGCCCATCCACATCCTGGACGCTTAAATTCATCTGATCCGCATCGTCTGAAAAGATTCGAAGACCAGCAATCTTTCGAGCCATCCATTCCAATTCGGAAACACCGTCTCCCTGACCGAGCCCTACCAGTAGTAAAAGACCGGCACCGATCGACCCTACAGGGTCACCTGATATTGAAACGCTAGCTTCCTTGACTCGCTGGACCAACACTCGCACAGCTCAACTCCTCATCGAGACACGACCAATTCCCACATTTTATCAGGAATCGCCTCGGGGAGGATGAAAAGGTGAAAGCAATATTCAGGATTCTGAGCTGGAAAACACGTCATGACAGAATGGAGTGGAACTGGCCTCGGAGATATCCACAGGCCGGATCATCGAGGCTTTCCCGGTTTCTGGGTCTACCGAGAGCAAAACCCCACATAAATGAGCATTTCCATCGGCTACGGTGAAAGGAGCATGCATCGAGGTCAGAAACTTATGAAGGACTGGTTTCGAGTCTCTGCCAATGACTCCATCGTAGGGCCCCGTCATTCCCATATCTGAAATATAGGCGGTTCCTTCAGTCAAAAAACGAGCATCTGCCGTCATAACGTGCGTATGTGTTCCAACCACCGCTGTCACGCGCCCATCCAGATACCAACCAGCCGCCTGCTTCTCGCTGGTCGCCTCTGCATGGTATTCAACGATGACAATCTTCACCTCATCTGGAAGCGTCTCCAGAATGCGATCCACACACCGAAACGGGCAATCGACCGAATCCATGAAGACCCGACCAAGCACGATGATATGAGCAACAGAAACACCGTTCTCTGTGGAAACAACATTCCAGCCCTTGCCTACAGCGCTATCGGGGTAATTATGCGGCCGGAGACACAGAGGTTCTTTCGCCAGGACGTCCAGATTGTCTTTACGTTTCCAGGCGTGATCTCCAAGAGTCATCAAGTCGACACCCGCAGCACGTAGTTCCGAAAATATCTTTGGCGTAATCCCAGATCCTGCAGCCGAATTTTCGGCATTCGCAATCACAAGGTCAAGATTCAACGACTCTCTCAGCCCTGGCAAGGTTTCGGTTACGATCCGACGCCCAGCTTTGCCGACGATGTCGCCAATCAGAAGTATTCTCGTCTCTGACGAATCAGCGTGCATATTCAACAACTCGTGTCTCGCGAATCAGGGTGACCTTGATCTCGCCAGGATATGTCAACTGTTCTTCAATTTGCTTGGCCACTTCATGAGCCAGACGGACAGCTTTTTTGTCATTGATTTTATGAGCATTGACGAAAACCCGAACTTCACGCCCCGCCTGAATGGCTTGCGCATTGGCGACTCCAGAAAAGGAGGTGACCAGGCTCTCAAGCTTCTCAAGACGTTCGACATATCGATCGAGAGACTCTCCACGAGCTCCAGGGCGACTTCCACTGATCGAGTCTGCCGCCTGCGCCAGAACCGCATAAATGCTTTCTTGCGGAACATCGTTGTGGTGACTGGCGGCAGCGTTAACAACCTCTTTAGGTTCATCGTAACGCTTCAGGATGGTAGCCCCGATTTCCGGGTGCCCGCCCTCGTATTGATGATCCACTGCTTTTCCGATGTCGTGGAACAATCCGCATCGGATGGCCAGGTCCTGATCGAGTCCGAACTCAGCTGCGATCATGCCGCAAATTCGTGCACATTCGACCGAATGAGAGAGCACATTCTGGCCATAGGATGTTCGATATTTCAAACGCCCCAGCATTGTCACAAGTTTTGGATGAACCCCAGGTTGGTCGAGATCATACGAAACCTGAACTCCGGCCTTTTGAATCTCTTCATTCAGTGTCTTCTTCGACTCGGCAACAATCTCTTCGATACGACTCGGATGGATCCGACCGTCTTGAAGCAACTTATTGAGAGCGCGACTCCCCATTTCACGGCGTATCGGATCAAAGCATGAGAGAGTAATCACTCCAGGACTATCATCAACGATGACATCGACGCCGGTCGCTTTTTCGAAGGCTCGAATATTGCGGCCTTCGCGACCGATGATGCGTCCCTTCATGTCGTCCGATGCGATTTCAACACTTGAAACAGTGGATTCTTGACAGTAAGTAGAAGAAAGACGTTGCAAGGTAGAGGCCAGAATATCGCGACTTCGTTCTTCCGCCGTATCCTTGACACGTTCTACCATCCGCTGAACCATGATGTCGCCTTCATGGTCCACGTCTCTTTGCATCTTTTCGACCAGAGAAACCCGAGCCTCTTCGCGACTCATGTCTGCAATACGTTCGAGATTCTCACGCTCCTGGTCAATAACCTCGTCAAGCTCGATTTCGCGGTTCTGGATTCTCTTCCTCTGGTTCTCAAGATCTACTTCTAGTGATCCGAGCCCCTTCTCTTTCTTTCCCAGGAGATCCATACGGCGCTCGAGGCCGTCCTCGCGCTTACGAAGATCCTTTTCCGATTCCTTGATATCCTTGCGGCCATCCTTCAGTTCACGTTGGAAATCATCACGTTGCTGCTTTATCCATTCCTGATTTTCATTACGGGATTCTTTACGAATCCGATCCGATTCACTACGAGCCTCGTCAAGCACCTGGCGTCTTTCTGCTGAAATACGAGCAGTAGATCGCTGGATCATGATGAGGCTGGCGGCGACCGCTGCGATGAGCAACGCACCAGAAATAATTACCGAATTATCTAATTCCACAACATTCCTCCCGCAGAAGAAGCTGCAGGGGAAAAAGCACTGAGAGGATGCGCCGCATTTCGTTTACCGTGAAAGAATCTCAATCTTCTGGATGCGTATGAGTCGAGCACCTGAACTGGGCTCCTGGTCAACAATGGTGCCCACGACACCGACTCTTTTATTCACGTATTGATCGAGTTTAATTTCACCGCCGTCAAGGTAGTAAAGGAGCTTGTTCCCCTTTAGCAGCTTATGCGTAGCTTCGACTTCCCTGTGTTTCCCCAGCGAGACGACCCAACCTACTGCCTGATATTTCATATCAGGCTCGGTGGTTCGGTGTCCCGTTCTTCGCAAAATTTCTTGTTCTTTAACCCGAGCGAGCTCCCGCTTCACTCGAGCTTCTTCTTGTTGACGCTGTATCTCCACCAAGCGGCGATGCAACGGCATAAAATGTTCTTTAATCGTCTTGGAGAGATCTTTGACAACCTCTACTTCACCAATGTCTTCACTGGAAGCCTCTATATTTTTGACTTCCCTAAGGATCGCACTAAAATTCCATTCGACTGGATTCTTCTGGGTTTCAATCCGAAAGTTCTCGAACAATGATTTCAGCTTAGGTGATTCAAATGCTGGAATCTTGACTGTATTAGGGTCTTCCTGCTCAGATACAGGGGCCCCCTCAACCGTATCCTGCGCTGTAACAGGCTCGACCACAGTTCCCGGCAAGACTGGTTCCGGTTCTACAACTGGCTGCTGTATACCGGTCAGACCTCCCTGCCCCTTCAGGCTCTGATGCAATTGCGAAAGGTGAAGCGGATCCACCTTCCGATCTGTTCTACGAATATAATCACCATGAATCCATGCATGGGCATTGAGAGGTGCGAGCACCTCAACCCAGGACCCGTCTTCAGAAGTCTTTCCGGTGGGTGTCAATCTTTGTCCAGATTCGGTCAGTCCCAGCGGCGCATGTTGAGTTCCCGCTGTGGCCCGCAATCGAACCCGACTTCCATTGACTCGAGCAAAATCACCATCGGAAACAAGATAGTCATTATGAATCCACACCGGACGGTCAGACGGAACCGCCACTTCAATCCAATCCCCCTGGCCTCCCACGGAGATCAAGGAAACCCCACGACGTAAGCGAAGAAATGAGAAGTGATTCAAAGATGGCCCGGTCCTGATATTGACCACGCTTCCTTTGACTTCTCCCACCCAGGGCTGAAGGGTTGGCTGACCCCGAAGCGGAGCATCTTGCCCCTGTGCAACCGTTCCCAGAAAGATGAAGCAAATCAGCAACATCCATGGGCCCGTCTTACCAAGAGAGGCCATCGTCTTGGTGAATACTAACGAAATCGATCCCAGGCCAATTGTCTCAGATTCGCGACTGCGTGCCGGGGCTGACTCTACGAACGAGCCTTTGTTGATTTCCATTGCGGTGATCCTCCTTCCTTGGTTCTCATGCAAAAGTTCCAGTATCGATAGATACGAAAATTGAAGGTGAGAAATTCTATCTGAACGAATTTCAAAACTCTGATTCTCGGAAAATATCGAAGAACTACTCCGTACTGACGAAATCAGCACGAGAGACAGTCGAGGGATCCTAAAATGCCAGGAAGAGCGTGTCAACTTTGTGACACAAGAGACCAGCAGATTTACACCAGATGCGGTTCAATCGATCTGTACAAACAGCAAATCACCGATGCGACAATTCTGCGCTGCTGCGGTCACCGGGCACTTCGCCCGTAACAGCGAAAAGACACGTAGATCGCTACCACTGAGCATCTGGTAATGAGCAGCCCCCTTGGCCACAATCAGATCTGCCTGCCCCACAGCTTCTCGAATCACACCTGTGTCTTCCTCGAGAACCACACCGAGACCCGCACCGTGGTCGATGAGAATCTCATCCGCCCCTAAACCACCCTCCAGAGCGATCTTTGCTGCATCTGAGTGACTCGCACACATCAACAGAGGATCACTCTTGACCACACTTCGGATATAAATTCCTGGCTTCTGGCGATGCAATTGCTCGATCAAAACCTTATCTGCAACCAATTCAGGAGCCGTATCGTGCAAAAACAGAATTCTCCCTGCCTTCGCCAGAGACTCCTCGAACCTTTCCCTCTCATCATGAACAAACTGATGATCCTGGGGATCTCCTGGACGTACGCCTAGACGACGTAGATCTTCTCGTATTGATTTTGATTGAAGAATTTCATTGGCGAATACATTACATCTGGCCGAAATCAACAACGATCGACCGAGCGGATCGGGGTCGGATTCGACCAGCGACCGCAAGCCGCTCTCGGCCTCCTGCATCTCCAACAACCACCGGTCCCGATGATCACGCCATGGATCACCGCTCCCAAGCACTTCCTGGACTCCTTTAAGAAGCCCCACGACCATCTCAGCAGGTGCCACTCGTGGCTCTACAGCTCCCAAAATCCGCATCGATTCGTCAACCACTTTTTGTTGAAGCCAGTCATCGTCGCTGACGCGCTCTGCAGAACAAAGAGCGCGACGCAAAGCACAGGGATAACATTGAGGAACGATACGAGACAAGAGTCAGCTACCCGAATCGTATTTCTCGAGTTCTTCTGGCGAAAACACCATCCTTGTCGGATAGGCATCTCGAAAACGAACTCCAAGATGCGGACGCAAGCTTTGTATTTCTCGTAAAGCAGAACGAGCAGCATCCTGTTCTTCAAAAGGACCAACAAAAACACTGAAGGTTCTTCCGCCACGAGAAGTGCTGGCACGAAGTCGCGATTGCGAAGAAGAAAGTCCTGAATCAACATACTGAACCAGTTGATCCACCACCTGTGGGTCCTGGCTCAAATGTTGTCCAATCATTACAGCCCACAGCGTTTGTGGCAGGACTTCAGTCACCACCGGCGAAACAGGGGCCGTCTCCTCCAGCACCACCGAATCGGCAACCCCTACCTGCTCAACATTACGAATCACTGGACGAAGCTCGGGTGCTGGATCCAGGACAGGAAAGAGTGAATCTTCCTGTAACTCGACCATCCCTGCCGGTGCTGAAACAACCGCCAACTCACGACCGGCGATGTATGCCACCACGACAGCAACGAGTGCTGCCAATCCGAAGACCAGAATTGCGGAAACTCGAACTTCTATCGATTCAGACAGAAAAGATTGACCGGGAGAAGGAACGCGGTGAGGAAGATGTTCTGGAGCCGAAGAAAGACTCTCCGGAAGTGGTGGCATCGGTCGATTCTGAGGAATGGTCTTGGCTCGGTCTTCCAGCTGAACCTTACGCCGTGACCCCTTACTCTGATCCGGATCGGACACCGAAGGCACACCAGGCCCACCGTGTATATCTGCGTGTACACCACTGACGTTCCCGGAATCACCGGCAGAATCTTTGCTTCGATCCTGGTCTTTGAGCAATTCAAAAAGGCTCAATTCGTCTCGACGTCGCCCCACTTGCTTCCCCACTTCCTGACGGCCATACAATCTCCAGTGAAGAATAGGTGAGCCATCGGGGAGGGTCAAGACGGGCGCGTTGCACTCAGAGCAACTAACCTCCATCATGGCAATGGAGTCGCACACCATACCGGCTCCAGGTCAGACGACAGGACCTGAATACTGCTTTGAAAGGACCACAATGCTCCAAAGACGGACATGCCCGAAGATTCCTACTGAATGCATGACGCCGCCCTTCATCCCCCTCCTCACGTTGCTACTGCTCGTGACAGCACCTTGCGCTGCACAGGTCGACCTGACAAACCGCCCATTGGCCCCCAAACATGCAGAATCCACCGAATATCGCAAGAATCTCCCAGCAAGATCAGTCCAAGAAATCGAAACGATCGAAGGTTTCATCAAAACCGAGTCCATCGAGATCGGTATGGAAACCACCGAAATCACACTCGACAACAAAACTGTACCGATTCGGGATATCCTTTCGATCCGTTACGCCGATCAGCAAAAGGAAGCTCAGCCACGGGATCGAATCCAGCTGCGTGACCAATCACGTTGGTATGGAAAACTACTCCTCACCCCCGAAACCGATCGCGACACGATCGACTGGGTCACCCCTTCGCTAAATCAGCCCCTCAACGTGTCCCTCGATGATTTACTGCTCTACGCCACCACTTCAGCCCCGCCCAACCCATTTCCGGCTCCGGACCCCGATTCGGATCAGCTACTGACACGAGAAGGTGCCCTTCTCAGCGGTATTCTCGAAGAACTTCAAACCGACGGCATTCTTTTTGATGATCCCTCTCTGGGGCCACTGGTGATTCCGTGGCCCAAGGTTCTGGCCTTTCGCCTGGTCGAAGTTCCGGTCGATCAACAGGCAACCAATACGGGAGTACTACCGATCCAGATCCGAACTCTCGACCAGAGCGATGTACGGGCCCAACTGATCCAGCTCGACGATCAGAAGATTCGCTGGGTCGACAGTACTGGTCAGGAGAAACAAATCCCGCTGTCGCGGGTTGAGAAAATCGTCTTCGATCTCGGTCGGGTGATTCCGCTGGCGCAAAGAGATCCGATTTCTGTTGTGGAAGGTGCACCCACCACAACCTGGTTCCCATGGACCTGGAAGAAGGATCTCAACGTCCTCGGAGCGCCGCTCCAGATCGGTGGAACCATTTATGAAAAAGGTCTCGGTGTTCATTCTCGATCGGAACTGACCTTTACCGTGGAACCCGGAGACCAGTTCCTGACCGGCATTTCCGGCATGGACATCAGCTGCCGCCCTCCCGATGAACGAGAAAAAATCGGCTGCGCGGAATTCCGAATCCTCCTCGATGACGAAGAAGCGTGGAGTGGCGGCGTTCTGTGCTGGAATGACCCGGGTGTGCCATTTCGGCTCCCGCTCCAGGGAGCCAGCAGCTTCACCTTGATCGTCGACATTGGTCCTGGTCACCACATCCTGGACCGGGCCAACTGGGCAAATATTCAGATCGTCCGCCAATAATCAAAAACCCGGGCAAACCTGAAATAAAAATGTCCACGTTGGCCAGAGCCAACGTGGACATTTTTTCAAGAAACCGCGGGATCAATCACCAGGGTTATCCGGTGTCAACTTGGGATCCACCTTCATATCGGTGTAGGTCCCTCCGGACGATTCAGCCAGACGTTTGAGCCAGCTATTGGCTTCAGTCAAGCCAGGCATCTGTTGGCCACCCTGTGTAAATGGATGGAAGCCAAAGCAATGGATCTTGATCTTCCTATGCTTATTCATATCGAAAATCTTATCGAGGATTGGCGCCGTCGGATCATTCACTTTCCCATCGACAGATGGCAGTCCGTCAGACAGGAAGAAGATGGTATTGGTTTTAATATCCTGAGTAAAAGCTTCTATCAATGATTCGAGAGTGTTGGTGTTCCCGTTATGCTTGAGACCATCGACCCACTTCAAGGCGGACTTCTTGTTACCTGAACTGGCAGGAGAAATCTTCTTTTTGAATTTACTGACCGTCGTATCGAACCGAACGCAATTAAAGGCAGCGTCTTTCGACATCTTCTTGACCACCTTGCGCAGCTCGCGCTTGGCCATCTCCATACGGGTCCAGAACTTCGCCAGCCGTTGCTGCTCCTGGGTCATCTGGCCGCCACCAGAAGATCCTCCTCCATCGGAACCATCACCTCGACCGAGCCCGGGAATATCATCCTTGTGGACATATCTCATTGAACCGGAGGTATCGATCACGAAGACGATGTTCTTCGACTCGACCGGGACCCCCCAGAACTCGGGATCGTCCCCACGTCGCTTACGCTTGACGCCGGTTTTACCTTCATGAGTTTCAGCCATCGGATCAAAGGAACCCTTGCGCGGCTCCCACCACAGATGCCATTCGTCGATCAGATCGAAATCCTGCCCGGTCAACTCCCACAAAGCATCTCGCACCTGATGATAAAGAACGTCTTTGCGCTTCTTGACCAGCTTCTCCAGCAGAGTGATCAGTGGCTCGACACCGATACCACTTTGACTCTTACGGAGAGCTTCCACTGCTGCGCCCTGAACAAATGCTGATTTATCCTCGAGAAATTTCGCCAACAGCACCAGCGCTTCATCATTCTCACTGCCGCGAAGTCGATCCAGCTGGGTCTTGAGTGCATCCTGCTGTTGTTTGATTCGATCAGGAATCGACGGATCGGCGCCAGGAGGAAGTCCGTCCTTTTCGATTTCATTGAGTCGACGAGAAA
>JBBWWC010000002.1:0-10321 GCA_050256555.1 Planctomycetota bacterium
CATCTTCGGCCACCAGTGGTGTAGCCCCCCCACAAACGCAATCAGTCCGCTGCCCATCATCACGTAATGAAAATGCGCAACGACGAAATACGTGTCGTGGATGTGAGTGTCGATACTGAGAACGGCACAGAAGAGCCCAGTAAGCCCTCCGATGGTAAACAAGAAGATGAAGGAAATCCCGTAGAGCATCGATGTGTTGAGGACGATGGCGCCCTTGTACATCGTCGCAATCCAGTTAAAGACCTTGATCGCAGATGGGATCCCTACGGAGAAGGTAATTCCGCTAAAGATAATGTTCATGGTGGTCGACTGACCACTGGTGAACATATGGTGTCCCCAAACGAGGAACGAGAAAATGGCAATCGCCACCGACGAGAAGGCAATGTAGGTGTAACCGAAAATCCTCTTATGCGAATGAACAGCAATCAATTCACTGACCACTCCCATGGGCGGGACAATCATGATGTAAACCGCCGGATGACTGTAGAACCAGAAGAAGTGCTGAAAGAGAACCGGATCTCCGCCCATTTTTGGATCGAAGATTCCGATGCCCAGTGTTCGCTCAAGGATCAGCAGCATCAAAGTGATAGCCAGTACCGGAGTTGCCAGTACCTGCATGACCGCTGTCGAGTAGGTCGCCCACAAGAACAACGGCATCTTGAACCAGGTCATTCCTGCAGGGCGCATCTTGTGAATCGTCACAATGAAGTTCAGTCCAGTAAAGATGCTCGAAAACCCGAGAATGAACACCCCGATAAGGGCTGGGATCACGGCAGTACCAGATTCTGCACTATACGGTGTATAGAAGGTCCACCCTGTATCAATCCCACCGGAAAACAGAACGTACACGAAGAATATGGCGCCAATGATCCACAAGTAAAACGAACCCAGATTGAGGCGCGGGAACGCTACGTCCTTGGCCCCCAGCAGCAACGGCAAAACAAAGTTACCGAGCGCCGCAGGTACACCAGGAATGATGACCAAGAACACCATGATCGCCCCATGAGTGGTAAACCATTTGTTGTAAAGGTCAGCCTGGGCTTCAAGAGTGTCGGCAAAGAGTGGAGTGATCAACGCCAGGGGTGAAAACAACTCGGTCCTCACCAGTAAGGCGAAAACTCCACCCAGCAGGAACATCGACAACACACCGATAAGGTACATCAGCCCGATACGCTTGTGATCGAGGGTAAATAGCCAGGAGCCGATTGTTTTTGTCACCGTCAGGTAACTCGGTCCTGTCGGTTCTGCAGAAGACGTAACTTCTTCTGCAGCCTTGACTGGATTGTCGTGCGACTCGTTCATCTCTGATTGACTCATTCTAGTTCTCCTTTCGGGGGTTTTGATCCCCGCCGGAGTTCTCTCCCAGGGTTTTTATATATTCAGTAACCCACAGGATTTCTTTATCCGTAAGTTTGACAACAGGCATCTGCGGCGGATATCCGTCCGCTATTTTTTTCATCGGAAAGCGAATCGACTCTGCTATGTAAGCCTCATCGGCGACTGACTCCCCGGGCGTACCGACAGCGGTGAACTTCCGATTCGAACCGAAAAGGCCCTTCCATGAAGGACCCACTTTCTTCGATCCATCAACACTGTGACAAGAGATGCAGCCACGTCGTTTCCAGACGATCGCGCCATTCTCTGCAAAGGGCAAATTCTCGTCGTAAGAACCAGCGACCTCGAGCCACTTTTCGTATTCTTCGACCGTTTCATGAACCACAACCTTGGTGTGCATGAGCGAGTGCCCCTGGCCACAGTATTCCGCACAGTAGAGGTCAAAGATCCCTGCTTCCGTTGCGGTGAACCACACCTTTCCGGTCCGTCCCGGCACGCAGTCCTTCTTGACGCGGAAAGCAGGTATGAAAAACGCATGGAGAACATCAGCAGCCAGCAACGTTACGTTAACAGGCACACCCAGAGGCACGTGTAGACCGGCCTTCTCAAGAATCTTGTCCTCACGAGCGGAGGCCTGCTCGGGAGTATATTCGCCGCTACGTAACTTATCGCGAACGTCGTTAAAGTCCTCTGACATTCCCGGGATGACCGCACCATTGGAAGCATAGGAGAAGTTCCAGGCCCACTTCTGTGCCTCTGCGGCAATTGAAATCCCCTCTGCCGGTGGAGTTTGCATCGCTACGTAACCGATGTATCCAAACCAGAACATGAAGAACGAAAGTATCACCGGGATACCGGTCCAAACCACTTCCAGTAGAAGATGGTGATCATTCTGGCTCTGTGCTGCGGCTCCCGGAGGAGTCCGGAATTTCCACATAAAGATCATCAACAACGCAGTGATCAAAACTAGAAAGAAGATGGAAATCCAATAAACGAAGTAAAAGTCATCATCAACTGGCCCCGCAAAATTGGAACTTTGTTGCGGAAGCCAGAATGTAGCCTCGCTTTGAGCCAGGAGCGTAAATATTGGATTCATGACTGCGACTGCTCTCTCTGTAGATCCGTCATAATCACCGGCTGACGACCTCTAGGACCTCTTCCCCACATGCGAAGAAGAAAGCCTCCAAGTCCCAGAACAAACAGACCGCCACCGAGGCGCATCACCTTCAGGGCTGCTGGTCCATACTGGGCCTTGGTCGGATCGTAAACAAAACAGGTAAGAACGAATTCATCGAGCCAATTTCCGACTTTACCATCGGAAGCCTCGACCAACGCTAGACGAAGAGTTTGAGGTTCGTAGTTGATCCCCTTGATGGTCTGGGTCAATACGCCTTCAGGACTGATGATGAAAACACCAGCTCCATGTACGTATTCATTATTGAAATCGTTCCATCGATATTCAAACCCCACCGAATCGGCAATCGCTTTCAGATCAGATTCCTGACCGGTGATAAAGCTCCAGCCGTCACGAGCGCCGGAAACATCTGCGCCAGACAAAAGCGCAGCTTCTTCCAACGCTTCGATCAGTAGATTCTCGCGAGTTCGTGCATCGATCGGGGTATCCCGAGGATCAATACTCAGTGTGACCACGTCAAAATCGACACCAATCTTCAGACCAGTAGCAGCGACCGAATCAATCAACCCCTCGACCACCAGATTGCATAGCATCGGGCAGGAAAAGTAGACTGGATTCAAAATCACTGGGCGCTTCGATTCAAAAATCTTGGACAGCGCTACACGTTCACCGGATTCAACAAAAACCATCCGATCGACCGGCAACTTGTGGCCCAAGCGATCATGTATCGTCAATCCTTCGATCGATTTCAAAACCGGATCGTGTTCGGGATTGATGATTTCACCGGGCCCCACAGAAGGGGTCTGCCCACAAAGAGGAAGTGGGTATGCGAAAGAGAGCAGAAATAGGGCAACCAATAACCAGCCCGAAGAATCGCTGCCCGGCCATCGCCGGAGAGCAGTCAAAACTTTCGGATGTAGATTACCAATCTTCATATCCATGCTTTCCTTAACGCTCTTCCGTATTTCCGAATCTCCGGAGAACTTCCTGACGGCCTTGATCCAGTGGAACTGAGACCCTCTTGTTGTCACGATCAGTCCAGGTGTAGCTATCGATTTGCGACTGCTGCTTCTCTTCCACCTGGTTAAGCCAGCGACTCTCATTACGAATCGATCTCTCAAACGCAATCTCTTGCTCTCTGTCCGACAGGAACACGAGAAGATATACCGAAAAGAGGAAAAACACTGTTCCGGCAATTCCTCCATACCAGGTTGGAATTGCACTGGGATCATCACCGGAGCCGGGAAGATCCTCGACGGAAGAGTTTTCTACTTGGCTCAACTCAGGCTCCTTTCTAGGCGTTCTCGAAAGCCAGCGATTCTGACATCCGAGGGTCCCGTTCTGCGATCAATGAATGTCCCCGCAGCGATAGTGCCAGGCCTATCAGATAAACCCCACACAGGCCGATGAGGATGGTCACATCGACCATCTTGAAGGGGAACTCTTGGCCATCCGAAATCTGCGGCATCACAAGGTAGTACATGTCGGCCCACTGCATTGCGAGCATCCAGATGGCGCCGATCGAAATCGTTAATCGTTTCCGTTTGATATGTTTCGACATCAAGAAAAGGAAGGGCACAAAGAATCGACCTATGATCAACATCCAGCCCCAGAAACCCCACATCCAGATGCTTTGACGACGCAAGAACCAGATCGTTTCTTCCGGAATATTGGCATACCAGTAAAGCATGTACTGGCTAAATGCGATGTAGGCCCAGAAGACGGTAAAGGCGAACATCATCTTGCCGATATCTTGCATGTGCTCATCTGTGATGGCGCGAGTTAGTCGCCCATTTGACTGCAACCAGACGATGATCAACGCAAGGGCTGCGTGGAAGGAAAGGACACTGCCACCGAAGATGTAAACGCCGAAGATGGTACTAAACCAATGCGCATCAATACTCATCAAGAGATCGTATGCGGCAAAAGTAATACTCAGGGCAAAGAGCAATATCCCTAATGGGCTGATCTGGCTCATTCGCGCAGATCGCTGAACATCGCCATCCTTGTCCTGTGCCACAGAAGACTTGTGGTATCCCCAAGCCAGCGCAATCCAGATGGTGAAGTAACAGGCCAGCCGGATCAGAAACCAGTTGTAATCGAGATAGGACGCCTTCACGGCAATGATCTCGTCGCCGGGATCCGGGTGGAACCACTTGTAGAGATGCCCCATCGGACCCGGTGTCACGATCGGTAACAAGATGATGACCATCAGTGCAATGTTTCGTGAGACGCCTTCGGCAAGCCTGCGGACTGCGGAACTCCACCCGGCGTTGGTCGCATGATGAATGAGAACAAAGAAAAGCCCACCCAACGTGATCGTCAACAAAAAGCAGGCGGCGACCAGATAAGGATGCCAGATGCTCCATTCGGAGACAAATCCATGAATCACCGCATGGTGACCATCCCCAGCCGCTGCGTGGTGCCCGTTATCCGCTCCCGCATTGTGTGCCTCTTGAGCAGGAGCATCGAAAGCTCCTTCAAGATTGCCAAGCAGCAACGTTCCAATTAACCCAAATACAGCTAACACAGCACCCAGTCCGATGAGCTTACCGGAGAGACTGCCGAGGGTTCGATTCTCGGTGTTGAGATCGACGGTGGAACCGTGTCCCATCTCTGCTACCTCCCCTGCCGGGCGTCAGTGCCGGCTTCCGACTTCGGAGTCGTCTCAGAACCGTCAGCAGCAGGAACGGGTTCCTGCTCGAGGCGTTTCCGCTCCTGCTCCGGAATTTCAGCGATATCAACCGACTGGCTAAATTGCAGCGCTTTCACATGAGCAGCGATGGCCCAGCGATCTTCAACAGGAATCTGCGAGCGATACCCAGGCATCGTGTTGATTCCATATCCAATGATGTTGAAGATTTCTCCTAGCGGATGCGCCAGTCCCTTCTCGGAAGAAAGATCCGAGACCACCCATGCACCGTATTCAGATACCGCCGAGCGACGAGAAACCATTCCATCTCCATGTCCAGAAATGCCATGACACGGAGTACAGTAAATCGCAAACCTTTGCTCTCCCCGTTCCAGAAGAGCAGCATTTACCACCACCTGGGCAGGGAAATCTTTGGCCCATTCACCATTCTCGGTTCCCCAGTGGTAGTGCTCATCGGCATTCAATTCGCCACGTGCCACGGTTCCTGAAACAGGAAGGCGCATCGCACGTCCATCGGCAAACAAAGAGTTGCTCGACTGAGGTTTAAATTTCTGCTGCTGATCCATGTCGTAAAAAACATGGATCCGTGTCGATCGGGAAGTTGAATACCGTGCCTTGGCAATCAAGACTGGTGGCACCAGTAAAAACAGGTTCACCAGAATAATGACGGCAATGATCCAGCCCGGGACCTCGGTGTCGCTTTTCTTCAATGCCATGGCGTTACTCCTCGATCACTTCCACCGCGGTGGCACCGAGTTCCTTCAGGAACTTCGAGTTCGAATCGATTTCGAACTGGCGATCGCGGGCATCGATGCTGATGAAGAAACGATCCGCAGTGGCACGACGGAACCGATCACTACGAAAGTGCGGACGATATAAACGCGGCAGACCATTGAGTAACAACATGCCGCCAAAGGCTCCGAACGCGCTCAACAGAATCGTCAATTCAAAGGCCACCGGAATGCTTGCGGGGATACTCCAAAAGGGTTTCCCGCTGATCAAGAAAGGGTAATCAACTGCATTCATCCATGCCTGCATCAAAAGACCACCAGAAAAGCCCGTGGCTCCGCCGCCCAGCACAAACCACGGCAGAATGGTGGGTCGAATTCCCATCGCACCATCGAGCCCATGGACTGGATATGGCGTGTGGCAATCCCAGAGACGGAAACCTTGATCTCGAACCTTTTCCGCCGCCGACATCAAAAGATCGGCAGTTTCAAACTCGGCCAGCATCAAAACAGGAGCAGGGTTACTGGCCCCCTCTGCTGTGATCGTTTCGACTCCTGGTGAACTATTCATCTCTGTACTCATCTCCGTTCTCCCCTAAGACCCGGCCGCAGAATCCCCCGAGGCGTCGTCGGAGGTTGCTGGCTGGGATACCGGGGAAGTCGAATGAGCTCTCTCTGCCATCACACCCCTCACCTCCGTCATGGCGATGAAGGGAAGGAAACGACAGAAAAGGGCGAACAGTGTAAAGAAGAGCCCGAAAGCTCCGATCATGATGGCCACGTCGGCAAGTTTCGGCGTGTAGTAATCCCAGGCGGCGGTGGTGTAATCGTTCGCCAAGCTCGTCACCGTGATCACGAAACGTTCGAACCACATTCCGATGTTGACAAAAATGCTAACGACAAACATCACCCAAACGTTGGTTCGCATCTTCTTGAACCAGAAGATCTGCGGTGAAATCACGTTGCAAGTCACCATGATCCAGTAAGCCCAGGCATACTGACCAAAAGCCCTGTTGATGAAGACGAACTTCTCAACCTTTACACCACCGTACCAGGCCATGAAGAACTCTTGCGCATAGGCATATCCGACCAGCATTCCGGTCAGCATGATAATCTTGTTCATGTTCTCAAGATGCTTGAGAGTAATGACATCCTTCAGGCCAAACAGCTGACGCGCTGGCACCAGTAGAGTCACCACCATGGCAAACCCGCTGAAGATGGCACCCGCCACGAAATAGGGCGGGAAAATCGTCGTATGCCAGCCGGCTACTTGCGAGACTGCAAAGTCGAAAGAAACGACCGAGTGGACTGACAGTACCAACGGCGTCGCCAGCGCTGCCAACAGCAAGTAAGCGCGCTCATAAACATGCCATTGTCGATTTGAACCGGTCCAACCCAGCGACAGTGCCCCATATGCGAACTTTCGAACCACGTGCTTGGCACGATCTCTGAGCGTTGCCAGATCCGGAATCATTCCCATGTACCAGAAGAGCAACGAAACAGTGAAGTAGGTGCCAACGGCAAAGACGTCCCAAAGCAACGGACTGCGGAAATTGGGCCACAACTCCATCTGGTTAGGGATCGGGAACATCCAGTAAGCAAACCAGGCCCGCCCAACGTGGATTCCTGGAAACAGACCGGCGCAAATCACTGCGAAAATCGTCATCGCTTCGGCAGCCCGGTTGATGGACGTACGCCACTTCTGTCGGAACAGGAAAAGGATCGCAGAAATCAGTGTTCCGGCATGGCCAATTCCAACCCAGAAAACAAAGTTGACGATGGCGTAACCCCAGCCGACTGGATTGTTGACACCCCAGGTCCCCACTCCCCAGAAGATCAGGAACGGGACGAAGACTCCTAGCAATCCAAGCACCGATAGCGCCATCAGAAAGAACAGCCACCAACCAACGGTCGGCTTTTGCTCGACGATGCTGCACACCTTGTCGGTGATGGTCGTATTATCATTGTCGCCCGTAATCAGTGGCGTCCGAGAATCTGGCGAATAAGCCGTGTTATTGATCTCAGGGCTCTCTGCGTTCCCTGTCAACTCGGGTCTCATGATCGGATTCAGTGCATCGAGAAGTGGTTTCATCCCTCTACCCCTCTTCCCGAACTGCCGGATTGCGCAACTTTGCCAGGTATCCGGTACGAGGCTTCACATTCAACTCAGCGAGCATTTTGTACGCTCGATGGGATTTCTGCGTACCTGTTACACGACTCTCCGGATCGGAGAGATCGCCAAAGGTGATGGCATTGGTCGGGCAAGTCTGCGCGCAAGCGGGCATCACTTCACCATCGGTGACCTCGCGTCGTTCATTATGCGCACGAACTTTCGAACTATTAATTCGTTGAACACAGTAAGTACACTTCTCCATCACTCCGCGAGAACGAAGCGTGACCTCGGGGTTGTAGCCCATCTTCTCGGTCGGAGTCGGCGACTTGGTGTTATTGAAGTAGTTGAACCGGCGCACCTTATAAGGGCAATTGTTGCTACAGTAACGAGTACCGATACAACGGTTGTAGACCATATCGTTGAGGCCTTCTTCGTTGTGAACAGTGGCCGCAACGGGGCATACCTGTTCACAAGGAGCATTCTCACACTGATTACAGGTCACCGGCTGCTGGACCACTTCTGGATTGTCGATATCGTCACCACTGAAGTAGCGGTCGATTCGCATCCAGTGCATCTCACGGCCATAAGCGACCTCATCCTTGCCAACCACTGCAATGTTGTTTTCCGACTGGCATGCGACGACACATGCACTGCAACCGGTACAAACATTCAGATCGATCGACATCGCCCAACGATGGGATTTGTATTCGTGTTCAGTCCAGAGGCTCTTCAGGTCCGGATGATGGGGACCAGCCTCTTCTACCTTGGCCCCGATCTGCTTGAGATCAGGAGCGAAACCCGTTTCGACAACACGGGCGAATTCTCCCATCCGTCGCTGTTCTTCATCAAACTGGAGGTCACCCAGGAAATCTTCAGGACGTATCGCATTGTGATCCTGAGTGGTAGCCAGCTGGTAGTCTCCCGTCCCGCGGGAAATGCTCAGATCGGCGTACCCTTTACGAATCGCATCGATACTTCTCAGGCTGTAGGTATCAAACCCTACACCATCGGCAATCTGGTAAAGACTCGGTTTCCGCGACAGTCTTCCGGCAGCCCGGTCAGAGAGTAGTCGCCCGTAACCCAGCGACACCGCTACCGTTTCCGGATTCTGACAGGGCAGTACAAAAACCGGCATCTCGAGCTCGCGTCCCCCTGTTGCCAGGCGGATCATGTCGCCGGTCTTGACCCCGAGATCTTGGGCCTTGCTCGGTGCCACCAGTGCGCAGTTGTCCCAGCTTACCTTGGTCACCGGATCCGGCAATTCTTGGAGCCAACCATTGTTGGCATATCGACCATCAAAAAGTGAATGGTCCGGCAGGAACACGATCTCATCGCCAGCAGCAGGCTGTAACGTACCCGAGAGCTCTGCGCCCCAGCCGCCTTTTATCGCCGGTGAACTGGCCACGGCATTCGCACTATCGCGAATGTATCCGTCATGAAGCCAGCTTTTCCAGGAAGCATCAACATCGGCGCCGGCCCGTGATTCCAGAACGCCACGAACAATGTCATGGCCTGACTTCGGCTCGTCATCCAGTACCAGGCTCATCACTTCAATGGCGCTACGTCCCTGATAGAGCGGCGCAATCAAAGGCTGGCGCAGGGTGATCGTTCCATCCCAGCTGCGACCTTCACCCCACTCTTCGAGGAAGTGAGTGCCGTTCAGATGCCAATCACAAGCTCTTCCGGTTTCGTCTTCATGGTCTCCGAGATGAACGGAAAGCGGAACTTTAGCGATCAGGTCCTGCCATGATTCGTTGATCGCCGGCGCGTCATAAACGGGATTCGCTCCGAGAACCAGCAAGGTTTCGACCTCGCCAGCTCGAATTCGATCCGCCAGAAGTGCCAGGTCATCGATATGTGCCGGACGCTCGCCATGATCCACCTCGGCAAAGTTCAAGGTCTTGCCGACCGCTCCAAGGCCAATGTTGATGGCGTGAACCAATGCGTGAACCGCTGGCGGCTGACGATCACCGGCCATGACGAGACAACTCCCGGCATGAGCTTTCAGATCAGCAGCCATCTGAAGCAGTTCTTTACCGGGGTTATTGGGGCCCAGATCCACCGCCGAAACGACATCGGGTGGTAACGCGACACCGGTCAGCTTCGCAAGTTGCGCAGCCCAGCCGGGGATATCTGCGGTTCGCACAGGAATCCGAACATCGGCAGCACCACCGGTCACTGACAGCGTACTCTCTACCGACCAGACGCGGCTCAAGACTGGCTCGTCATCATCGGCGGAGGAACGTAATCCAGCCCAACCACTACTATGAGCCAGGCTTGCGGGGTGGGTCATTAACGGATCAGCATCCAGGCAAACCAATACCTTGGCCGCTGACAGATCGGCCACTGGACGCATG
>JBBWWC010000003.1:0-7145 GCA_050256555.1 Planctomycetota bacterium
ACGATGCCATTGACCGATACAGGGGCCACATGCATTGGCCAAAACGGTCCCACCTAACTTCTCAAAGGAGTCCACCTGACCGTCTCGTTCAACAGTTCGAAACACCTGAGTCGATCCAGGCGAAACCAGAAACTTGGTCACCGCTTTCATACCCAGGTCGGTGGCCTGATCCGCCACTCCCGCAGCCCGGTCGAGATCCTCATAGGATGAATTCGTACAGGATCCAATCAGTGCTGCGCTGATCTCCAGTGGCCAACCCTCGCGCTTCGCCTCTTCCCCCAGCTCGGAAATTGGTCGCGCCCGATCTGGCGAATGAGGCCCGACGACATGCGGCTCCAGTGTATCCAGATCAATCTCGAGTACTTGATCATAAACGCTGGTCGGATCTTCTTCGATTTCTGGATCTGCTTGCAGTAAATCGGCATGCTCACGTGCCAGGTCAGCGATTTCTGGACGGCCCGTGGATTCGAGGTAACTGGCCATCGCTTCGTCAAAAGGAAATACCGAACAGGTTGCGCCAATTTCCGCACCCATGTTGGTGATCGTTGCTTTACCAGTGCAGGAGATACTACGAGCCCCGGCTCCTATGTACTCGACGATGGCGCCGGTTCCGCCCTTGACTGTCAATTCACCAGCGACCTTGAGAATTACATCCTTGGCTGAGGTCCAACCTGACAGCTGCCCCTTCAAGGAAACGGCAATCGCACCGGGCCATTTGACATTCCATGGTAGTCCAGCCATCACATCGACGGCATCGGCACCACCAACACCGACCGCCAACATCCCTAGTCCTCCGGCATTAGGAGTATGACTATCCGTTCCTATCATCAGACCGCCCGGGAACGCATAATTTTCCAGTACCACTTGATGGATGATTCCCGACCCTGGCTTCCAGAAACCAATCCCATATTTCTCGGAAGAACTGCGTAGGAATCGATAAACCTCTGCATTGGTTTCTTCTGCAGCAGCGAGGTCCTGTGAAGCCTCGTGCCGAGCCTGGATCAGATGATCACAGTGAACGGTCGACGGCACTTGAACCTGATCGAGGCCCGCCTGCATGAATTGCAAGATTGCCATCTGAGCCGTCGCATCCTGCATCGCTACTCGATCGGGGCGGAGATCGCAGTAATCAGTTCGACGTTCCGGAAGATTTCTCCCATCTCCATCAAGATGGGATGACAGAATTTTTTCGGCCAGCGTCAAGCCACGTCCCAGTTCCTGTCGGATCATGTCATGTCGTTGTGCCGCCCTGTGGTAAAGGGCTCTGATCGTGTCTTGAGATATCATCGCTGGCTCCCTCTCTACGCCGTAAACCGCCGGGATTCGCCTCAGATGAGCACCACTTTTCGCCAAAAGCGAGCTTTTGCGTCATTCCTCACGCTTGAGCCGCTCTCGACAGGGGTTATCATCGAGATGGGCGAGTAGATCACTCTTTTATGCGATCTCGTCTCGCCTACTTTATACGCTAACAGTTCACTGCGGGAGTGAATCTGGAAGCAAGCGACTATGAAAACCAGTGATCAAGCTTGCTCGCCTGGCACTTGGGAGTGTGATGAACAATACCACTGACGAACCATTACCGCCGATCAACCCGATCGCCTGTAAGCCATTGCTATCAACGGCCTCCGTTTCTCATGAAACGTCAGCGCACAGAAGGTTTCCCCTCCTGCTGCTCACTGTATTCCTTCTGATACCTCTCACTGGGTCTTCACAGGCCCCGATGATTCGAGTGGGATCCATCGAGGTCAATCCAGGACAATCATTTGCACTTCCAGTCGAAAGTGACTGGACCGGCGTGATCTCTGGCTATTCTTTCTCCATCGGGTTTCCTGTAGATGCTCCGATGGGAAATCTCGTAGTGGATGTTGCTGGAACTTTGGTTGGATCCATCGAAGCCGAATATGTCCAAGAACAGGTCGATACGAGTCAGGGGACCATCATCTGCGGAGTCCTGTTCGATGCCCTTCCCCCCTTTGAGGGGCAAACACTCCCGTCACTGGGAGCGCCGCAGGAAATCGCTTTTCTGATCGGAGAAGTGCCCGCTACTGCGCAAGAACAAAGCATCTTTTTTACACCGGCAGATGGCTATGGTGACCCACCCATCAACAATATTCTCGTGTTTGGAACCGAGTCCGTACCAGTCAATGATCTACAGCCGGGTCAAATTGACATAGTAAATCCACCTCCACCTGCGCCGGTCTTTATCCGCGGCGATGTAAACATGGACAGCAATGTGGACCTTGCGGATGTGATCTTCCACCTCGACTACACCTTCCTCGATGGCGATCTTCCCATCTGCCTAGATGCCGGGGATGCCAATGACGATGGGATCAGTGACATCTCGGATGCCATCTTCCTTCTTTGTTACTTCTTTCTGGATGGGGACGGCCCTTGGGTACCATTTCCGTCCCCAGGAGTAGACTGGACCGATGATCTTCTTGGATGTGAGCAAGGGCTCTAGCGGTATCCGGTGGCCAATAAAATCCTGATACGACATACCGACAATTGATCAATCGCCATCTGGTTCAATCGATCGATTCAGCAGTGCAATCCGCAGTGTAGTGAGATCTCGGTAGTGAGATCTCAGTGAAGCTAGCTACATTCACGAAACAGGTCGAGAAAGCGGTCTTCATAATCATCGAAAACACCGAGACGATCCAGCTCCACCTTCAATGCCATCGTCCTTGAACGATCAAGAGTCGCCTCTGTAAAGAGGCTCTCCAGCCGTTCGGCATCCGGTTTCGAAAGATTCGCATCCCGCGGTGGAGAATGGGTCTCGCGCTCCAGAGACTCGAGATCCAGAATCCCCCGCATGCGATGATCTGCAGTACCTCGCATCTCGATCATGCACTCCTCAATCGCTTCGATCTGTGGATCAAGATGAGCCATGCTAAACTTCATACCCAGCAATGAAGCCAGGGTCGAAGCGAGGGCTTTTGAGGTCTTTGGATTCGGCATCTGGATTCCCCAGGTCGGAATCTCGGAAAGAAGACAAGCGGAGGGGATACCAAGCTCTTGCGCTGCAAGTAGCATCAATCCGTTCAATCCGCGAATCGAGCCAGACTCCATCGGCTTCACTCCCTGTCGGGCCAGCTCTACCTGAATCGGTGGATCGGGACTACAGAAATAAACATTCGGAGTGGCTTCGGGAGCAATCGTTGAAGTAAGAGCCGCAAAGGTCACGACCCTGCGAATACCCAAAGCATAGGCAGCACGCAAGACTCGTCGGCAAAGAGCTAAACCTTGCTGATCCGGTTGACGATCGGGAATAAAAAGGAGTAGATCATTTGCAACGCCCGTCTTCACTGCACGGAAGCCCAAGCGCGGTAACGGCCCGGGGAAACAAACGCCTGAACGGACCCGGATATCTTCGACCTCAAAGGTAGGATCTGGCTCGATGGCATCGACCATTTGCGAACCAAGCTCATGATGGATCGACTGAACTGCAGCAGCAGCAACACCACCGACTCCAGGCCAGCCGACAACTAGCCACGGATCGTTCAGACCTGGTATTTTGAAATTTGAATCGCCATGCTGGCTATCAAAAGGTTCTTTTGTCATCAGACGCGCCTCACATAAAAAGTAAACGACGGGCCGTATATTCTCGTTCAGTACAACCAAAAAATACTAGTGCTCAAAGCAAATAAAACTCGACAAGGCTGGTCGAATAAATGTAACTATCTACATACTGTATTTCATATGTAACCGGGGATCAATATTCGAAACAAAGATACAGGTAGTGATCAAAGAGATTTTAAAATACGTATCAACCAAAATCTAAATGAGCAAGAGCCTGTCAAACCTGACTTTCGTTCCACCCCCTCATCACAACCACTTATATATCCTCAACTTCAGAGTAATCCGAGGCCCAAAAAAACCACCGTCACCCAAATAAAGATCAAGATTTGAAGATCTGGGCATTTCAAAAACATCTGAACAGGCGATCGAGTATCACCCATGACTAGAATTCGATACTGGTAAATAACAACTCCAATAAACACCGGCGGCAAACTCCACCACCAGTTGTCATTCGTAAACAGCTCCGAACTTGCACAATAAAATGAATATATCGCCAAAGTAACGATTGCTTGGATACGAATCGCCCAGAACAAACCACGCTCACTGTACCACCGAAGGCTCTCGCGATGCTTTTTCCCGACCAGCAGTTGCAGTTCGGCCTTCCGCTTTCCTAGCGCAAGTAACAACGCAATGCTGGTTCCACCGCTGAGCAAGAAGAGGCTCGGGTCTGCTCCTACCAGCACACAGCCGAGTAACACCCTGAGAAAAAAGAAGCTGGCCAGGAATATCACATCCAGAAAGGGAACCGATCTTCCCCACCAGGAATAAAATATGTTGAGAAAAAGGTACGCTACTCCTATCGAAAAAGCCCCGACAAGATTCACCACTACAAGCAGAAGAATCAGAGCAATTACGACAAGCACGGATCCGAGGAAGAGCGCTGATCTCGGTGAGATCTCTCCCGAAGCCACGGGTCTAAGTTTTTTGGTCGGATGATTCCGATCACGCTCCCGGTCAAAAATATCATTGAATGCGTATACCGCTGAATTGAGCAAAGAGAAGGCGAGTAAACCCAGCCACACAGGAGTCGGATCGAACTCGACTTTGGCAGCCAGAGCAAAAGGAATCGGTAACAGGACGAAAAGATTCTTCACCCAGTGATGTGGCCGTAGCAATCTTAAATACGGCATCCTGACGCCCTTCTCATCGAGTTCCTGACCAACGACTCAAAACAAGATTCTCCAGATAGGACTCATAACAACACTCAGGACGCTACCATCACCACCGCAGGACGCTACCATCCTGCAACGGAGGAATGATGGCAGGTTCTGACTCAAACCGGGAGAGAGAGCTTTCTGAAGATATCATCCAGAAAGCCCTCCAGATCGGATTTCACTCGGTCGGGATCTCGCAGGCCACTCGTTCTCCACATGCAGACCGATTCCTGAATTGGGTCGAAAAAAAGCGCTTCGCAACGATGGAGTGGATCACCCGGAATCCTGAACGTCGAACTGATCCCCGAAACAGCTTACCCGGAGCACAGAGCATTCTCACCGTCTCCTTGCCTTACTCATCGGCCCAATCTCCGCAAGAGTCCGCATCTGAAGCACCGGTCAAATTTGCACGATATGCAAAAGGGCGTGATTACCATCGTGTCATGAAACCGCTACTCAGGGAACTCTGCGAGTCCGTCTCCGACGGTGGTACCTGGAATACCTGGTGGAGCGTTGATACTTCTCCGATTCTTGAACGTGATTGGGCCGAGCTTTCCGGCATCGGCTGGATCGGTAAAAATGGACTCGTCATCGATCAAGAAATCGGTAGCTGGTTTTTCCTCGGGGCGATTGTCACCGATCGCCCCTATCGTCCTACTGCTCCTGCTGTCGACCACTGCGGAAATTGCACACGTTGCATTGATGCTTGCCCAACCGATGCAATTGTATCGCCACGTACGATCGATGCCGGAAGGTGTATCTCCTACTGGACCATCGAGCATCGGGGGAATCTTCCTGTAGATTCAAAACTCCACGACTGGGCCTTTGGTTGTGACATCTGCCAGGAAGTCTGTCCGTGGAACACTCGACCAGCCCGAATCGAGCCGAAAATCCATCCCGAACTCGCCCCACGAAAATTCCCCAGTGATCCACAAGAGGTGGCCAACATGTCGAAACAAGAGTGGCTCGATACATTCGCCGGAACCCCGGTGACCCGTGCTGGCTATGAAGGGTTGAAACGAAATGCCCAAAAAATCATCGAAGAAAGAAACGAAATCCGCAAATGAGTAGCATTCAGAGCCCAAGGCAGCTCTTTCGGGGATCTCTCATCTTCCATGGCAGCATGGGGATCATCTCGGTCATCGGGATTGTAGTGATCCATGACCACTCCCAATTATTACGGCCCTTTGGTGAATCAGCCAGCGGGTTCACCATCGGTGCAGGACTCGGAGCCCTTGCCGCAGCTATTTCACTGTTACTATCGAAAATCTGGACTCCTGCCAAGGTTCTCGAAACACGACTCGGCCAAATTTTTGAAGGACTGACCAGCAGCGAGGTCTTGATACTGGCACTACTCTCGTCCTTCGCAGAGGAACTGCTTTTTCGCGGATTATTACAACCGGCCATCGGATTGTGGTTAACCAGCGCACTCTTTGGTATGGCCCACTGGACCGGGGACCGCCGCCTCTCGTTCTGGCCGCTGGTTTCCTTCCTGGCGGGCCTGGCTCTGGGAAAACTGTCCCTCTGGGAACCAGCAGGCCTGTCCGGGGCAATTGGTGCACACTTCACTATTAACTGGATCGGGCTCTCCAGACTCAGACGGAGCGCAACCCCGCCCCCGGACACATTTCCGGAAGCTCTGTAAAACCTACGTAATATTGACGATACGACCAGCTATTGCGGCAAGCGATCGGTTGACACCCGTGGGTTCAGAACCCACGATGCAGAGATCTATGCGGGCGGTTTTCCGTGACCTCATGGGTACGGGCCTCTGAAGCGAATTGTTCGCACATCTGTTGCAAAATGATCAGTCCGCACCGATTGCAGTTCTTCTGGTCTTTTCAGGAGTAATCGGTCTTGAGTTCAGATGCCAAACAAAACAGCAGTAGTTTGAGACTGTAGAAATCTTCGTCAAAGAAGTTTTTCCCAAGGCTTCCGTGCACCGAAGCCTAATCTCAAAACGAGAGAAGGGGGTCAGGATGGGCGTGAAACGTATCGATCCAGATCGGGCAAACGAGTTACTGAATTCAGATCAGGACTACGTCTATATCGATGTCCGAATGCCGGAAGAATATTCACAAGGACATGTCCCTAATTCTCGTAACATCCCGGTAATGATTCGTGGCCAGGGCGGTGTGGGCTTGCGAATGAATCCTGATTTTGTCGACAGCGTCACTGAAGAAGTAACCAATGACTCCCGCATCATCCTGGGCTGTCAAAAAGGTGGTCGTTCACAGAAGGCAGCGGATCTTCTCTCGGAAGCAGGTTTTACCAATCTGCATGACATGCGCGGCGGATTCGTCGGAGAAACGGATGTGCTTGGAAATGTGACATTCCCTGGCTGGTCCAGTCGCGGGCTTCCGACAACCAGGCGTTAATCTCTTCTCGACTTGCGCTGGAGAATCGAAGCAA
>JBBWWC010000004.1:0-6171 GCA_050256555.1 Planctomycetota bacterium
ACCGGCCCAGGAACAAAGAGACGGGTCTTTCGGCTTCTCAGACCTGAAAGTCTTCCGACTCGGTTCCGGTGGTGGCCCTTGGCATGTCACAGATCTCGATGGAGATGATGACACCGACATGGCGATATGGGTCGGCGAACGTGGCGAGCTGATCCTTTTCCTACATGACCCAGAAACCAAAGGCTTCATACATCGCTCGGGAGGCAATACTCTCGTCGACCCGGATGGTTGGAAAAGAGAAACCATTGCGATTCGTGCCGATGTCGAGGCCATCTCTTCAGGAGATCTGGATAACGACGGGCACCTCGATCTGATTCTTTCCTGCCCCAAAGCCAATCGCATAGAAATCCGCTGGGGAGCCGCTAACGAAAATCGCTTCAAAACCGATTCGAGAATCCGCTTACGTGAAATCGCCCGGGGTGATGCAACGTTGAATGTCGAAATCGACCGGACCATTTCCCAAACAGAAAAGGGTACCACCAACTTCACTGCAACGGTTCGGGTCCTCTCCCGGGAGGGAATTCACGAGGTCAGTAACATTCGACGAGGGGCGACCCCAACGATCAAAACCAGAACAGGAACTGCAGCAGGTCCCTCCGCCCTGGTTCATGAGGATTTCGACGGTGACGGTTGGCCCGATCTTCTCACTGTCAGCACGGCCTCATCGGATCGAGCCTTTCCACTGCGATTGCGGCCCGGATCAGATCACGGCTATGGCCCGGAAATCCTGCTCGAATCAGAGAACTCGCGCTTTCTCGGACTGGCTCCAACTTCGTCGGGATCACTGCTCCTGCTCGGCGATCGAGATCGACCAGTACTTCGCGGTGTCAAAATTAGTAGCGGGCAAGATCCTCGGATCCTTCCCAACCCGGAAATCTATCCACTTTCGGCAGCAGGAATCGGCAACGGGTCGATGGCCGTCGGCGACCTCGATGGAGATGGCGACCCTGATGTAGTCATCACAGATGTCAATCAATCACTCTTACGTCCTTACTGGAATCAAGACGGCAAGCTACTGGCCGGGCGAGTCTCCCCCACCTTGAAGAAGCCTACCTCGGTATTAATTCGCAACCAGCAGGTCTTCGTAACCAGTTCTGAAGAAGGTGGGGTCGGCAGATCAATTCGAGAAATCGATGGCAACGAAGCTTCGGAGATCAAAGGCTTTGGCCTATCAATCAAACGAACTCGCAATGACGAAGGTTTCAGTTTCCCTGAACTACTCGACGAAGAAGTAGATACATCCAATCTCATCGCCATCACTTCTCCTCGTGAAGATGGTCCACTGCTGACTCTTCACAAAATCGACAATCGAAATTACGAACTTCGCTATGGAGAACTCAAACAAGAGCTCAAATCTGGCCGAGAACCAGCCGGACTTCACTCCTTTGGTTCACCGGAACAGACCCACATCGTTGTCGAGATTCCGTTCGAAACTCCACGGATCTTCCGACTCACTGACTCCGCATTCGAAGTCATCAAGACCCCGGCCACCGTTGAGTCCGGTGGCAGTGTTCAAGCCGGAGCTGAAGGGGAGCTACTTCTGGCCAAAGATGGCCGTTGTCGCATCGTCTCCATCATAGATTCAGAAGCTCAGGTCAAAAGACAGATCGATGCTCCAGGAGGATCGGCTCGTGTCGTCACCGCACTACGTGGACGTTTCGATCCACAACAAAAGACACAAATGATTCTGGTCGATGCCGGAGAAGGCCTGATTCATCTCTCCGACGGCATCAAGATTTTTGCCTCAGCAGAGGGTCCTTTCCAGAAGGTACGTAACGGCCTGAACGTTGACCTGGATGGAGATGGGCTCGATGAGATCCTGCTACTTGATCAGCGATCCCTGATGGTGATTCGCCCAGCCAGCAAGAACTGGAGCCTGAAAGAAGTCTTCTCTCGCCGCCAGCTCCAGGAGGAGAGCCGCGCCACGGGGTCAGCTCCTGGCGATCTCAATGGCGATGGAATCACTGATCTGGTGATTATCGATGGGGTCCGAGGCGAGCTAGAAATCCTGGCAGGCGGCAGTTCGTCTGCAAATCCTGGCCGTTTCTTCGAGCCCGCACTTTCCTTTCCTGTCTTCGAGAAAAAAACCTTCCGTGGAGCTGGAAGAGGCATCGAACCCAGAAAAGTCATCAATGCGGAACTTACCGGAGACAGTAGCGTTGATACGGTAATTCTTGTGCATGACCGACTGATCATTTATCCGCAAGACTCAGGGGAGGACCTTCGCTGATGAGCCAACAAGGATCGACCGGAAATCAAGAATCAACCAGCTCAACCTGGCTTCTCGAAGGGGAACTGGTTGAATCCACCGGACGTGAAAAATCACGCCTGAGGATCTGTAAAGAAACCGGCCTGATTCTTGAGCGGGGGGATCTCCGTGGAGATCCAGATGTTACATGGCCCGAGGGCGTCATCGTCTGTCCTGGATTCATCGACATTCATGTTCATTGTCGAGACGATCCAGAAGGATCGCAGCGACACAAGGAAGATTTCACCACCGCCAGCAAAGCCGCCATCCAGGGCGGCGTGGTTCTGGTCGGTGATATGCCCAACAATCCAGATCCTCCTTCGACGATCGAAGCCTATCAACGAAAGAGAGATCTAGCTGACGAACGATCTCTCATCGATGTCGTCCTCTATGGACTTCTGATTCGTGGAGGCGAACCGTTCCGTAACGATATCCCATGGAAATGCTACTTCGGCCCCAGCGTGGGAGATGTTGACTCCTGGGGAGACTCTACCGTTGAGGAGGTACTGGCACCTTTCAGAGGCCAGATGGTGATGTTCCATGCTGAAGATCCCACCATCTTGAATCGGTCTACCCAGCAACCCACTCACGAGGAACGTCGCCCTCCCGAAGCAGAAGTCGAGGCGATCCGTACCATCCTGAAGACCTGTAAACATCTCGAAATCCACCCCCATATCGCTCATCTCTCGACAGCCGATGGATTGTCGCTCATCGAAGAAGCCAGACGAGGTGGTCAAAGGGTCACGACCGAGGTCACACCTCACCACCTTTGTTTCGATATCGAAAATCGACATCAAATCGCATGCGGTGAGTGGTTACAGATGAATCCACCCCTGCGAACGGCTCATGACCGAGCAGTTCTCAGAGAAGGCTTGCTATCTGGATCCGTTGATTGCCTGGCCACAGATCATGCGCCACACACCATCGAGGAGAACTCGGGGGGGATTTCCGGCGTACCACTTCTGGATACCTATGGAGCCTACCTCTGTCGGTTGGCCGACGAGGGGATCCCCTGGGAAACACTGGTCGATCGTGCCTCCACCACTCCTGCTCAGCTCTTCTCCGCCTTCACCGATGGTCGTTTCGGTGATCTTCAGCCAGGCTCCGTCGCCTCACTGAGTGTCATGGATCTTCGTCAGCCATGGCTCATCGAACGCCAATCCGTCCAGAGTCGAGCCGGCTGGTCACCCTTTGAGGGCCATCCTTTCCCGGGCAAGGTCATCGAGACCGTCATCCGGGGAATCCGTCGCAACCCGACAACATCCGAGTTGCTCAATTGATCCTGAACTAGAGCTGTGAGGGACTCTCTGCTGGTAAGGCAACAGAGCCGATCGTCTCCATCAGCATGCTGAGGTTGTAAGGCTTCTGGATGAAAGCATCAAAGGGGCCACCGTCCTGGATCACTTCGTGACCATACCCACTGGAGAGAACCAACGGCAATCCGGGCCAACGGGAACGAATCTCTTTCCCAACCTCAAGCCCTGTACGTCCAGGCATCTCCATATCCAGAACGACAGCATGAAATTCTCGATACGTACTTTTCTGGCCGAGGCAAAGATCCTTATCGCACTTCCCAGACTTACATTTCGAACAACCATTCTTCAGTTGGTCCAGCGCATCGACAGATTCGGTAAATGGATAGACCTCGTAGCCCGTGCGCACGAGCATCCGGCACAGAATCTTCAGAACCATTTCATCATCATCGACGACCATGACCCTTCTGCCTGCGCCATCATTTCTATCCAGCTGCGGTTTTTCAATCAACGAGGTAGGCTTATCCTTTGACACCGGAAAAAGAACTTGAAAGTTCGTCCCCAAACCTAGATGCGAATTGACCCTCAAGCCTCCTTCATGCCCTCGCACAATTCCAAGCACGGCGGCCAGACCCAATCCCCGACCAGTAAACTTGGTCGAGAAAAACGGTTCGAAGCAACGTTTCAAGGTCTCTTCGGACATTCCTGATCCCTGGTCTTCCACCTCAAATACTATGTAACTGCCAGCTTCCAGAACTTCATCTCCAACAAAACCAGAAGCGAGATCTTCTGCTAAGAACTCACTAAAACAGGTTCGCACGGTCACCGTATTACAGCTTTCGACAGAAGCTTCCGCAGCATTGATCACCAGATTCATCACAACCTGCTGTAGCTGTGTCAAGTTACAAGACACGCACGCAGATCCTCCACCCAGTTCATATTCAACCCGCACCGTTTTTGGTGTCGACAACCGGACCAGAGAACCGATCTCCGCGACCAGATCGTCAAAAGGAATCACCGTGGAGGAAAGACGACCTTTACCCGAATAAGCCAGCATCTGGCTCGTCAAATCAGACGCCTTCTGTGCACCGGCTTCGATTTCCTCCACTTGCACGCGAACTCCAGCAGGAAGTGTTTCTTCGTAAAGCAACAAGCTCGTATTCCCTGAGATGGCCTGGAGCAAGTTATTAAAATCGTGAGCGATACCTCCGGCCAGAACTCCCAGACTCTCGAGTTTCTGCGCTTCCTGGAAGCGCGACTCCAATTGCTTCTTTGCATCTTCCGCACGGACTTGTCGAGACCGAAGGAAAACCAGAAAAATTGCAGTTCCAACCAGAGTGGATGCCCAGAGAAATAGTGTAATCCAGTGCTTCTGGAGATTCTGAGCAGTAACTATCGCCTGTTCATTTCGAATGTTCTTTTCCAGCATCCGTGTTCGATCCAGAGCCCTGTGGTAAATCGCATCGAAAGAAATATCACTCTCACTACCTGCGGCACTGACAGCGCGATCGGCGAGTCTCGAGTTCGCTTTCAGCTCCAGTAAGAGCAGATCTTCCTTGAGGATTCTGGCATGTTCCAGAATCGTGTGACCATCGATAACGTTTTGCTCGATTTGAGAAATTTTCAATGCCAGATCTTCTTCAAAACGAGCGGCTTCTTTCCGAGCGACTACGAAATGTTGTTCAACTTCATCGACATCCTCGGTGGTATCACCTGTGATCAATTCTTCAGCCCACAGATGAGCCTCCGCTGACTCTTCGCGAATCAGAGAAAGGTGCAGAATTATCTCGGCAAAGTTACGGCTCTGGAGTAACCAACCCTGGTGCATATAGAGAAGCGGCCCAAGAGAAGCGATGGCGAGAACGACTATCAGAAAGTAAGCCGACTGAGAAGATCTCAACATGTGCACACACACCACCACGGAAGGTCCAGTGCCGCTGGCAATGGTCCGGGGGCCTTTCCGAAAAAGAATACCATCTCTCTCAGAACAGAGACGGGGCGCGGCTTTCGCCGCGCCCCGTCCAAGGCCTTAAATTATCGATTCAGTCGCTTCAGGGACAAGAACCGTAAGAATCGCAAGTCAGCGGATCATCGGTGGGATCAAATCCACAGTTCTCACCCGGAGCGGGCAAGGTCGAGGATCCAAACAGATATCCCAACAAGGCGACCGGGTCAGAGATATCTAGTACACCGTCATCGTTGCAATCAGCACTATCCAAGCAGCTCGGATCGGGATCGCTGTTGAAAAGAAAGCCAAGGACTCGCACTGCGTCAGCAATGTTGATGGCCCCATCGGCATTAGGATCCCCTCGACGGAAGGATGAAGATTCGCAGTTGTCTGGAATCCCATTACTGTTGGCATCGGCTTCCAAACCGCTGGCGATATCACAACTATCTGGAATGTTATTCGAATTGCAATCTTCAACAGTCCCCGCATCGATTTCGCAATCATCGATGGAGTTGTTGTTATTGCAATCGTCTGCGATTCCCAGATCAATCTCACAATTATCGAGCAATGTGTTGCTGTTGCAATCTTCTGCGGTACCCGCATTCAGCTCGCAGATATCGGGAATATTATCGAAATCGCAATCGACAAGAGATCCGGCTTGAATATCACAGACATCGTGAACTCCATTGTTGTCGCAATCCTGGGTCGCAAGCTGGCACTCA
>JBBWWC010000005.1:0-7725 GCA_050256555.1 Planctomycetota bacterium
TGAAACCTGACTCTAAGGAGCACAGGAAGGGACCAAACCGGATGACTGATCAGTATGAAGCGTTCGATGTCATGGGGAATGAAGACGACGACCAGAACAAGGAGAAGGGCGCCAAGGGGAATGTGATGTTCATGCGTGACTTGATGGAGAAGCAACGGACTCTCTTCATCTCGGAAGATGTTTCTCCGAAACTCACCAAGCGCATCGTCCCATCTCTTCTGTGGCTCGATTCTCAATCGGACCAACCGATTCGTCTTTTCATCAACACTCCCGGAGGATCGGCAGATGACGGCTTCGCTATCTTCGATGCCATCCGATTTATCCGTAGCCCTGTTCTCTGCATCACCAACGGAATCAATGCTTCCGCTGGCACGGTGATCTTGCTGGCGACTCCAAAAGAGCGTCGCTTCTCTCTACCCAACAGTCGCATCATGATCCATCAACCTTCCAGCGGAGTTCGCGGTAAGGCTTCCGAGATCGTGGTCACTGCCGAAGAGATCATGAAGCTCCGTCGCCGCTGTAATCAGTTGATCGCCGAAGAAACCGGGCGATCCCTCGAGCAGGTCGAAAAAGACACCAACGGTGACTGCTGGATGTCTCCCGAGGAAGCAAAAGAGTATGGTCTCATCGGCTCGATTTTGACCAGCCTCAGCGACCTGTAGGAACTCGAGTGGCCATCTGCATGCACGAGCAGGAAACCCGATGAGCGTCGACAAGGCGCGCATCGGGTTTCTCCTTTCCGGAGGCGGCAGAACTCTCGAGAACCTTGTCGAGGTGATCGAGCAAGAATCTCTGCCAGCCAAAATCTCTCTGGTCATCTCGAGCCGAGCCAGGGCCGGAGGCCTCGACAGAGCACAACGACTGGGAATCCCCCACCAGGTCCATCGCTGTAAAACACCCGACGAGTCCCCACAAATCTTCGAAGCTCTTGAAGAAGCTGGGTGTCAGTGGGTCCTGTTAGGTGGCTGGCTCAGAAAACTGGCAGTACCTCGGCACTGGCTAGGACGGGTACTCAACATCCACCCCTCGTTACTGCCGCGCCATGGCGGAGCGGGATGTTACGGTGACCATGTACACAAAAGAGTGCTGGAAGCTGGCGATCAGAAGAGTGGCTGCACGGTCCATTTTGTCGATGACGAATACGATCGAGGTCCGGTGATCCTGCAACAAGAAGTCACCGTTTATCCTGAAGATACGGTCGAACGGCTCAGCGCACGCGTGTTCGAAGCAGAGACGATTGCCTACCCAAAAGCTCTCGCAAAAGTTCTCGAAGGAAAAATCACTTTCGACCGGATCTAGCCGAGCCGAATCTTTCGAAACTTTCTCTTACCGACCTGCAGAACCATTCCGTCACGAACTTCTACCAGCCCACGGGGATCCTCAACACGAATCTCATCGATTCGTACTCCTCCCCCTTCGATGTTCCGACGAGCCTCGTTGTTCTTGGCGACCAGACCAGCATCGACCACCAGTTTCACTATCCACATTTTCCCGTCTTCAAGGTCCTCAGCCGGAACACTGTACTCATCCATCTGGTCCGGCATTTCGCCCTGTGAGAAAACTTTCTTGAAGTTATCCTCCGCCGCCTGAGCTGCGTCTTCATCGTGGTACAGACGGACAAGGGTGCGAGCCAGCAAACCTTTCGCCTCCCGGGGAGAGCCCGATAGAACCTCATCAATCTGCGAAATCTTCAGGTCAGAAGCGAGCAGGAAATAGTCTTTCATCGCCTCATCAGGAACCGACATCGTTTTTCCGTAAATCTCCTGCGGGGCATCCGAAATACCGATGGAGTTGCCGTAGGTCTTCGACATCTTTCTCGACCCATCGGTCCCAACCAGCAACGGAAGCGTCATGCAAACCTGAGCCTCTAGCCCCTCTTGGCGCATCAGATCCCGACCCAGTAACAGATTGAATGTCTGATCGGTACCGCCCAGTTCGACATCCGCCTCGACCTGAACAGAATCCCAGGCCTGCATCAAAGGATAGATGAATTCGTGAAGATTGATGGGCTGCCCACTCGTGTAACGCTTCTGGAAATCATCGCGTTCGAGCTGGCGAGCCACCGTTGTCCTACCACAAAGACCAATCACATCCAGAAAGGACATCTCACGAAACCAGTCACCATTCCAGCGTAGCTCGGTCCGGTCTCGATCGAGAATCTTCCAGGCCTGATCCAGATACTCTTCGGCATTTTCACGGCACTGATCATGTGTCAACGTGGGACGGGTCTTGTCTCTTCCTGACGGATCACCAACGCAAGCGGTGTAGTCTCCGATGATGAGAATGGCAAGATGACCATGGTCTTGAAACTGTCGAAGTTTTCTCAGTGGAACTGCATGACCTACATGAAGCTGCGGATTCGTCGGATCGACCCCGAGCTTGACACGCAGTGGCTGATTCTGAGCTCTCGACTTGGCCCACTTCTTCTTCAGCTCCTCGATAGTGTCTACCGCAACAACGCCGCGAATCACTTCATCGAAGGCAACGGAATCTTCAGTCATGCTATCTTCCCCCATCGGAATCACGCCGCACCTGTCGGGTTACCCCCCAGATCTTCCATGCTCGCGAAGATCGTTCTCGGATCAACCCTGTCACGTCTTCCAGAAGTCGAACCAGAATCTCATCCAGAACACCACCATGGCTACCGAGTGACCCCAGAAGGTCATCGACCAGAGGATCCATCGGCGAGGATTTGATCCCATCCTCCTGGCGCTGAGACATCCATAGATGACGTGCAAGAGCCAGCCGGACCCGATCACCCTCCAGCAATGCTTTACGGAGCTCTTGCTTCGGTTCATCGAGGACCCCGGAATATCCCGCCATGACAGAAACTCCAGTTTCTGCAATCCATGGTAAGCCGCGGGTGATCTCCCCCTCAGCAGTCATAATCTTGATCGGCCGAGTGACCCCTGTAACAACCCATTCCTGAAGAACCGGCATCGCCGCCGGAACCGGCAAAGGAAGCGTTACAGGAACTCCTCGGCTGGCACCAGGCTCTACCTTGAAGCCCTTTTCCAGCCGGATGACGCGGACGTCAGAAAGAACTCGCTCGGTGCCATTCTCGTAGACCTCTTTGACGCTCCAGTAGATCTGACCAAGAACCGGATCTTCTTCGCGATCTCCAAAGCGTATCACTTCTTTCGACAGATTCTCGACCTGCACCGATCCACGCAACATTGCCACCGGAAACTGTGGATCCTCTTCTGCATGGGCAGAAAAACGAACCACCACGGCACTTCGACTCAGATGTCGTCCATGTGCCCGGCGTCGCAACTTGCGCACCTCTGCAAGCAGAGGGAACGGTTCGGGAGCCAGCGTCATGATTGCTTCACAGATTTTCCAGGACTTCTCGTAAGACCCGTTCTCAAATGCGCGAGTCGCTTCTCGATAGCGAGAAGTCAGAAACTCGATCACTGCTGATCCAGAGTCCCTGTCATCGAGCTCGCCGGACCGCAGTAAAGCGGGACGAACATCCGAAGGATTGGGAACAGAAGGAGGCACTTCGTCGCCAGTACCGCAATACACGATACCGGCGACGAAAAGACCTAACAGTAGCCAGAAGCCTCCTCGCAGGAGGTTGGTCCAACAAAGCATCTCGATTTAGCAGGGAGTGTCCAGGATTCTAAGAACCCTGGGACTCCCCGTCTTCCTCTGCAGCTTCCGAAGCGGTCTCCTCTGCAGCGGGCGTCTCCTCTGCAGCTGCTTCGGCGACAGGCTCCTCTGCGGCTGCTTCAGCGACAGGCTCCTCTGCGGCTGCTTCGGCGACGGGTTCATCGGCGACTTCTGCCGCAGATTCCTCGTCGTCGCCAGCCGCTTGAGCTGCCGCAGCCAATTCTTCTGCAATCGCAACCGCCGACTCTTCCTCCATCTGTTCCAGATCGGGGATCTCATCGGGAATGTTCTCGGGAACCGAACCCGCAGCTGTCGGTGATTCACCCTCAGCGGCCTGAGCATAAAGAGCTGCCAGCTGAGCACTCTCGTCTTCTGTCACTTCTTTGAGACTCAAACCGATTTTACGGTTTTCATCATCGACCTTGATCACCTTTACATCGATGACCTGGCCAATCTTCACCACTTCTTCAGGTGTCTCGACCTTTTCCTCGGTGAGCTCTGAGATGTGCAGAAGACCTTCAAGATCCTCTTCCATCTGAACAAAAGCACCAAAGTTTGTCGTCTTGGTTACGGTTCCTCGCACCACGGTACCGACAGAGTAGGTTTCTGGGATATCTCTGACCCAGGGATCCTCTTCCATCTGCTTGAGACCCAGTGCGATCCGCTTGCGCTCCTGGTCGACTTCCAAGACCACAGCATGAATCTCTTCACCCTTTTCGATCTTCTCGGACGGATGAATGATCTTGCGTGTCCAGGACATGTCACTGACATGCAACAGGCCATCAATCCCATCTTCAAGCTCAACGAAGGCACCATAGTTGGTGAGATTACGAACCTTGCCGCTGATGTAGTGTCCCACAGGGTATTTCTGGGCAACGATCTCCCAGGGGTTCACCTCAACCTGCTTGATACCAAGGCTGATTTCTTGCTTATCCTTCTTGATCTCCAGGACCACAACATCGACCTCTTGTCCCTCCTCGACAACCTCCTTCGGATTGGCGATTCGGCGAGTCCAGGACATCTCGGAAACGTGAACCAGTCCTTCGATCCCCTCTTCCAGCTCGATAAAGGCACCATAGGAAAGGACATTGACGACCTTGCCATTGATCTTGGAACCGATGGGGAAACGCTCTTCGATGTCATCCCACGGACTCGGCTGAGTCTGCTTCAATCCGAGAGAAATACGTTCGCGCTCCTTGTCGATCTTCAGCACCTTGACATCGATCTCTTGCTCGACCTTGAGAATCTCGCTGGGATGATTGATTCGGCCCCAGGACATATCGGTAATATGGAGCAGGCCATCGATTCCACCGAGATCAACAAAGGCACCGAAATCGGTGATATTCTTGACGATTCCCTTCCGCACTTGCGAAAGCTCGATTTCACCCAGCAGGTTCGATTTCATCTCGTCGCGGCGCTCTTCGAGAAGCTTCCTACGACTGACGACGATGTTCATACGAGGCTCGTCGATCTTGATGATCTTGCATTCCAGATCTCGACCGACGAACTCGGCAACATCACCGACTCGGCGGATGGCGATCTGCGAAGCGGGAAGGAACACGGGAACACCAATGTCGATCAGAAGACCACCTTTGATCTTCCGCATCACACGACCGGTGACGACATCGCCCTCATTGTAGGTTTCGACAACCTTTTCCCAGCCCTTGATACGATCGGCCTTGCGCTTCGAAAGCATGATCCGACCATCGACCTCGTCGACCTCCTCGATGAGGACATCTACGGAATCTCCGGCGGCGACTTCTGCGCCTTCGAAATGACTGCGCGGGACTTCGCCCTCGGCTTTGTAACCGACGTCAACGATGACCCAATCGGTACTGACACTCACCACCTTGCCGGTGATGATCTTGTCTTCCTCGAAATCAACCACCGAGTCGCGGAGAATCTCATCGACTCTCTCGACAGACTCGCCCTGGAGGTAATCCAGGACCTTCGCTTCCAGGGAATCTCCCCGGAGATCAAATTGTTTGAGTAATTCTGGCTTGGCCATGAAAAGGCCTCTTCTTTCGGGTTACGAACTGCGCGGTGCCCGGGCACGACCTTCATGCCCGTCCTTGGCTCTCTGTCGCCAGTCCTTGTTATATTCCGGTGTTCGCGCAGACGACCATCGCCTCACTGAACGTCCCGGGTTTTCATCTCGCCAACACGTCACAACTACTGGATCCGTCAGGAACCTTGCGACTCCTCAGTGCTACTTGAGTCTTGCGACTCCTCAGCACTACTTGAGTCTTGCGACTCCTCAGTAGCGACCAGATCCAACATTGCCTCTCTCAATCGCGACAGCGCCACACGATCGGATTCCCCTTCCGGAAAATCGAGAGCGTCGCCGAACCGAATCTCGGTTCGAAACGGTTTGGGGAAAAAACTTCCTCGCCCCATCGCACGCTCACTACCGATCACCATCGCCGGCACCACCGGAACTCCGGCAAGCCGCGCCAGGCGCAACACACCACCCTTGAAACGGCCCAGTCGGCCATCGTGGCTCCGGGTACCTTCGGGAAAGACCAGTACGCCTCCCCCTCGTGACAGATGATCGAGAACTCCACGAAATGCGGAGATCCCAACCCCTTCTCGCTGCAGCGGCAGCGAATTCAAACCTCGCAAAATCCAGCCCATCGGGGCCGGCTTGAAAAGCGAACTTCGCGCCATGTAGGCCAAGGGCCTTTTCAACGAGATCCCTGCCAGTATCGGATCAAGGAAGCTGCTATGGTTCACAGCCAGCAAGAAGGGCCCCGTGACGGGTACCTTCTCGACATCAACCTCTCGATGCCGGAACAAAATCCGGCAACAGATCCGCGCCAGAGCACGAATCAGGAGGTAGAACCAGTGGCTCCCCGGTTCCAATCCCGCGGAATCCTCTCCATTATTCTCGAAACCACCTGTTCCAGATCGAGCATGGTGGTATCGATCAATTCTGCATCGTGCGCCGCCTTCAAAGGCGAAACGTCTCTTTCACTGTCAAAGGCATCACGCCTGAGAAGTTTCTGTTGTACTTCATCGAGAGTGAGATCCTCGCCGAGGCGGTCCCTGAACTCGAGCTGTCTCCTTCTGGCCCGCTCCTCTGCAGAAGCGGTGAGGAAAATCTTCACCGGAGCATCCGGGAACACCACGGTTCCCATATCGCGCCCCTCTGCGAAAACAGGTCTATCGGCCGGCAAGCTTCTCTGCAGAGCAAGTACTGCCGATCTCACTTCTGGATCATCCGAGACGTGGTGAATTTCACCTGTCACTCTGGACGAATACAAAACATCTCCAGGATCAGAACCATCCACCTCGACCCGAAAGGCTTCGGAAGATGCAACGATCTCCAGTGGATGCTCTGCCAACACCGACAGCACGTGTTCCCGATCAGGAAACACGACACCCTGCTTTAGCGCCAACCACGTCAGTGCCCGATAAACACGGCCACTGGAGAACATACGTCCTCCGCAGCGTGCTGCTAATTCACGAGCAACACTACTCTTGCCGCAGCCGGCAGAACCATCGATGGTCGCGATCTGCAGATCCAAGCCATCCTCCCGGGTTCAGATCATGTCACCGAACCCTATAGATCCCGCGGACCTTCCAGGAGCCTCCGCACAGGATCGACACAAGCCATATAAACTAGGGATCCAGGGAGAGTTGCGCAAGTTCATCCAGGGCCACCGGGTCGGTTTTCTCGACCTGTCTGGCACCGCTTCCGGGCCATAAACTCCACCCCAGTCCCAGCGCCATCATCACCAGCAAAGGCATCGAGGCGATTCCTGACCCCAAACAGGCTCCGATCCCGGTCAGTACCAGGTATACAAAATAAACCCACTCGGCCAGTGTAGGACGCCTGGAACCGGCTGCCTGGGCACTTTTGGGGGTTCTTTCGAAGACCTTCACCCGCCCCCCGAGCCCGTCGAAGACCGCCTGTGAAACATGCCAGCAGAGACCCAGCCCCAGGATCATCAGCCCCCACAATTCGACGATACGGGAACCGAGATTCTTACGATCGACCGCCAGATAAAAAAGACCGATGCTGACGGTCGCTGCCAGAAAGAAGATCAAATCCAACGATTCTGCACCGGCCAGTGGTAACTCACCGTATTCAGGATGGGCATTCCAGAGCAG
>JBBWWC010000006.1:0-2136 GCA_050256555.1 Planctomycetota bacterium
AAGAAGCAAATCGAAAATCTTGGAATCCGATCCGGCGATCCTCTACTTCTTGATCGTCCCATCCGCAAAGGTTTCGGACCTGACAGTTTTGTCGGCGCCTATCTCGACAACGGCCTCGGTTGTTTTGTTGTCGAGGAAGCCGCTCGCATCATCGCTGCAGGAGATCCCTTGCAGAAGGTTCGTTACCTCGGAGCATTTGCTGCGTATGAAGAGATCGGACGTTTCGGTAGCCGGGTGATGGCAGGAGTGATGAAGCCCGATGTCATCATCGGTGTTGATGTCAATCACGACTATGAAGCCGCGCCTGGAATCGGCGATCGACGTTACACCCCACTAAAAATGGGTAAAGGGATGACTCTCGCAGTAGGCGCCATTGCTACTGCTGGTCTCAATGCCATCATCCAGGACGCCTGCCAAGCGGCAGAAATCCCTTACCAGGTCGACGTTTGTGGCCGTGATACAGGAACCGATGCCATGGCAGGAGTTCTCGCAAGTGTCGATTCGGCTGCCACCAGCATCGGTTTTCCAATTCGTAACATGCATACCATTTCCGAAAGCGCACACACAGGTGACGTCATTGCTGCAACCCATGCACTGGTTGCAACCCTGAGAATGATGGACGAAAACGGAACCAGTTCGGAAGATCTGTGCGGGGCTCATCCGCGCCTCGACGAGGTCAACTCCCTAGCCCACGATCAGTAATCTAACTCTCCCGGGAAGGGAGAAGAGATGCCGTCTGTCTGGTTACTGCTAGTCATGTTGAGCTCTACAGCTGTCCCGGATGAGGATAGAGTCGATCGGTCACGCCCGACCGATTTACTCCAACGACTTGATCATCCAGATCGTTGGAGATGGATTCCCGAGGATCGAATTCCTGAAGGGAAACTACTGCAGAGAATCCTCGTCACATCATTCGTATCACCCTTCGTCTTCTTTGAAGGAGATGTAGGTACTGGCGGTGGATTTACCATCACCGACATCGATTTTCGCAACAAACGTCGTTCCCAGCTCGCAAACATATGGGCCACCTACACCACCGAAGGCCAGGAGAGATTTTCCATCTCATGGAAAAAATGGCTCGCTCACAATGATCATCCAGGTCAAGGAGTACTCCAGGGAGATCGAGACTTTCTCGGTTTTACCGTTTCTCATTCGCGAACTCTCACCAGTCGCTTCTTTGGACTGGGTTCCGAAACCTTATTTTCTGATGAGGGCTCGTACAGTCGTGAAACCAACTCGATCGGTGTGGGGATCCAGCGTTCTTATCCCGAGATCGGGGGCGACTGGGTGTGGAATGCCAATATGTTCCTGCAATCGGATGATCTCGAATCCGGAAAAGTCAGCGGCGCTCTCGATGTTGAAAGCGAACATCCCGAACTATTCGTCGATGGAGACGATTATCAGGCATTGTGGATCCAGACCGGAATACGCCATGACACCAGAGATGCTCAGCATTTGCCTTACCGAGGCCACTCCATCGGCCTGGACATCACAGCCTTACCGATTGTCGACGATCGCGACATCGGCGCGGTCGCATCCCTGACGGGGAAATGGATCCAGCCGGTCCCGGCCCTCTTCCACAACGGCGGCGATCCTTCGCAGGAACATTCCGCAATTGATTCCATTGCCGCCTCAATTTCAATTTCGACAGCGATGGGAGAGGTCCCCTTCTGGGCACTTCCAACACTTGGAGGAGATGAGACCCTTCGCGGAACCATCCGTGGACGCTGGAGAGATCGTAGTGCCTGGATCACTGCAGCAGAGTGGCGACCCTGGATTCTCGCCGATGGGTTTCCCATCTCCGGAGACATACGGATAGAACGCGTCGGCCTGGCTCTCTTTGCCGAGGCAGGATCAGTCGCTGAAGATCTGGGTGCGTTGGCGGAAGCTTCCATTCACTCATCGGTAGGAGTTGGTGTACGACTCACCTTTGAACGGCAGGCTTTATTCCGGCTGGACTTCGGTCGTTCTGACGAAGGCGATACGAATTTTTCGATCGCTTACGGGCTACCCTTTTAAAAACCACGGCGAGAATCCACCCGGCGAGAATCCACCCGGCGAAAAAGCTTTAACCCATGAGATTTGTAGGGAAGTCCTTCGTATTCCAGTCCAACGGAGGAGTGCTGCTGGCCACCA
>JBBWWC010000007.1:0-18970 GCA_050256555.1 Planctomycetota bacterium
TTCGCTCAAGAATCTCACCCGCAGTCAAGCTCAAGGAGCTCTCCACCAACCCATTTCTTCGCAACCAGTCTTCATCGTAAACCTTGCTCAGATATCTCTCGCCAGTATCCGGTATGATGACAACCATCAGATCATCGGGGCCCATCTTCTGTGCCGCTTCCAGAGCTGCACAAACCGCAGTTCCGGCAGATGATCCGCTGAGGATTCCCTCTTCACGAGCAAGCCGCTGGGCCATAGCGAAGGCGTCGACATCTCCAACCTGAATCACCTGATCGACCAGGGAAAGATCGATGGTTCCCGGAATCATGTCCTCGCCGATTCCCTCGGTCTTGTAGGAGTTCGCCTCGCCGAGAACACCGGTCTCGAAGTACTCCTTGTAGAGAGATCCCACCGGATCTCCGCCGATCACCTTTATCTCTGAGTTCTTCTCTTTGAGATACTTTCCAATACCACTGATGGTTCCACCGGTTCCCATACCCGCAACAAAATGAGTGATCTTCCCATCCGTGTCTTCCCAGATCTCAGGACCAGTCGAAATGTAATGCGCATGTGGGTTACAGTCGTTGAAGTATTGATTCGGATAAAATGAGTTTTCTGTCTCTTCGTTAATTTTACGAGCTACCGAATAATAGGAACGCGGATCATCTGGTTCCACAGCAGTAGGACAAATAATCACCTCTGCACCAAAAGCTCGAAGTAACTTTGATTTTTCCTCGGCAACCTTGTCCGGCATGGTAAAGACAGCCTTGTATCCTCGAACGCAAGCAGTCAGAGCGAGACCGAGTCCCGTGTTACCAGAGGTGCACTCAACAATGGTGCCACCCGGTTTCAGAGAACCATCTTTCTCCGCAGCATCAATCATGTGAACGCCAATACGATCCTTGACACTGCCGCCAGGGTTGAACGCCTCTATCTTGGCCACAACAGTGCCCTGAATTCCCCGCGTGATCCGGTTCAACCGCACCAGTGGAGTCTGTCCTATCGTACCAAGGATATGATCATGGATTTTCATGTCGTCACTTTCTCGCCGTACTGTATCGGCACCACCGGATGCTCATCGGGCACCGGATCCGTTTGTCGATCTCTGACTGAAATGATAATGGCGAAGAGGCCAGGAAACACGGATCCCCACCGATTTCCTTCGATCCTCCCTCTTGGCCCCCTGCTGCTGATCCTCTAGGCTTCGTTCTCTGGCCCTCAACTCGTCTGCAGGGTCCAAAAATCGATATCGGAGGGGACCATTGGGCTCCATCAGTAGTATCCGAGAATCTGATCCGACGGTCCTGGCAGACCGACTTCGGCAGGATCTACTGGACTACCTCCAGCCCGATGACCTGGTCTGTATCCCGACCGGTCGCTCTCCTGAATTTTTGTACAGTCTTGTCGGCAACGACCCTGCGTCGACCAGACTCTGGCAACAATTAAGATATCTTCAGCTGGACGAATATATCTCGCCGCCTGAAGCTACCGAAAATTTCCGCTCAACTCTTCATCGACAGGTCTTCGGGCCACTCAAGATCTCACCAAAACAAATCTTCTCGATCGAATCCGAGCAAGATCCAGAAAAGGAAGTCTGCCGTCTCAATACTCTGTTTGATGAGATTGGGCCACCACACGCTGTCATCCTTGGGCTTGGTACCAATGGGCACATCGCTTTCAACGAGCCTTGCGATACCCCCCGATCCGGTTATCAGATTGTCGATTTGAATCCGATGACCATCAGAGACAATTTCCCCGAACCGATTCCGCCATCGCTGCAGGCGATCACCATCGGCCTCGATCAACTGAAAGCTGCAAAACGAGTCTACCTACTGGTACCTCAGGCGGAAAAGTCACAGATCCTCGATCGCTGCCTGTCCGGACCCAACGATCCGAGAGTCCCTGGCAGCATTCTTCACGATCACCCGGATCTACACGTCTATCGTCACTAATGGGTTTCTGGACCATCGTCTGCCGTTTACCATCGTCCTGGATTAGAAAATCGCCGAAACAAGGACGGTGTTCAATTGCTGCATCTAACGGTTCTATTTGCATGTCTCTTTTTCCCCCAATCTTCTCAGCCCGATGTGGCCGATCCCACCGGCGGTACAGGTGATCGGGGAATCTTTTCTTTTCGGATCGAAGATAAAGATGGCGAGAGAGTCCCGGCACGTCTCACTTTCCGCAACATCGACGGATCGACTCCGGCACTCTTCAAGAATCGCCAGGCGGACCCAGACGACCTGGCCGTCCGGGCAGATGTGATCTGTACACTTTCTGGAGCGGCGAACATCACTGTTCCGGTCGGAAAATGGAAGGTCTTTGCCAGCCGTGGTCCCGAGTGGAGCATCGACCAACACACCATCACCATCGAAAAAGACCAAACCGTTTCCGCCACCTTCTCCCTCGAACACCAGGTAGATACAAAAGGATGGGCCGCTGCCGATTATCATCTTCATACCCTGACTCACTCAGGGCATGGCGACAGCAATATGCCAGAACGAATCATCAGCATCGCCAGTGAAGCTTTAGAGGTAGGAATCGCCACCGATCACAACGTTCATACCGACTATTCGGAAATCATCGCCAAGCTCAATGCCGGAGAAGAGTTTCAGGGCATCGTCGGAAACGAGATCTCGGTACCGCTTGGTCATTTCAATGCCTTTCCACTCGAGCCATGGGGCAATGTCTTTGATCGCAACTCTAACGATGGACCAGCCCTGTTCAGAGCCGTTCGTGCCCATCGAGATGGTTCCGACATCGAGCCAGTGATCCAGGTCAACCATCCGCGCTGGGAAGGGATCGACTACTTCCGGGTTGCCGGACTTGATCCCATCACCGGAAAGTCGATCGAAAACAACTGGTCCGTCGATTTCGACAGCGTTGAGATCTTTAACGAAAATGCCGGTTGGGGTTACTACGATGCCGACAACACCGACAAACCAGTCGGTTCGAGTCATCACTGGGTTCTTCAAGATTGGCATAATCTGCTCAATCATGGCGCCAAGATCACGGCAGTCGGAAATTCTGACAGTCATACGGTTTCCGTTAATCTGGCCGGCTGGCCACGCAACTACTTCCCCTCTTCCAGTGATCTACCGGCACAGATCCAGGTCCAGGAAGTTTGCGATACGGTCAAGGACGGGCAGATCGTTACCAGTTTCGGTCCCTTCGTCACTTTCACTGTAGACGACGCCACGATGGGCCAAATGGTCACGGCAAAACGCGCAGCGGTTCGCCTCAAAGTCAAAGTACAAGCAGCGGATTGGATCGATGTCGATCGCGTTCTGGTGATTGTCGATGGCGACATCGTCGAAACGATTCCGGTGCCAGAAACTCGTGAAGTGGTACGACTCATCGACTCGCGCAAGATTCCGGTACGAACCGACGGCTGGATTTCTCTTCGCGTTGAAGGCGATGACGATCTCGATCCTATCGTGCCTGGCAAAAAACGCCCGATTCTTCCGATCGCCATCACCAATCCGGTCTATGTCGATGCCGATGGAGATGGGAAATACACCGCGCCGGTCGAAGTGGCCCGTCTATGGCTAGAAAATCACGACGGCTCCGAGCAAACATTGCATGCCGAGTGGCAAGCACGTCAGCCCAATCAGCGAGCGGCGATGCTGTTGGCCAGCCAGATCGATAGTGAAACCAGCCGTACTCTGGCGCGCTGGGGCATCACCGACTCATCGCGGTTGGTTCAACTCACCGCCTGTCGCCTGATCGGAACCATCGCTTGCGGCGACATCGAGAAAATTCAACAACCTCTGATTTCGATGGTGATGTCGCCCGATGCCGATCCCTGGCAACGAGTCGTTGCCCTGCAGGCGCTTCCTCGCGATGTCGCTGGCGATCTGATGGCTCAACTACTTCGAACTTCTGGCAAGAAGGCTTTTGGCACTCATGCCGCCAAACTCGGTTCGTTACTGCCAGGCCAGTGGGTGATGCGCTGGAAAGCATCGAACCCATTCCCGGTTTTCGGAGAAAGTGGTCTCCGTAAAGTGCTGGAAATGTCAGACCAGGAGCGGGCCAGTACGCAGGTGCTTCTCTCCGGCGACTCCGGCCTTGTTGATCTGAAAAAATATGCCACCGACAAGGGTCGCGGAGATAAGTGCGTGGTTGCCATGCAATGTATCCTGGTCAGCCCAACCGAGCGCCAAGTGACCATCGCTGTCGGATCCGATGACGGCTGTATCTTGCAAGTCGGCGATCAAATCCTGATCGAGGATTTCGCCCAACAAGGGGTCGACCCGATGCGACATCTGGTCACGGCCTCCCTCAAGCAGGGTGCCAATTCAGTGCTCTTGTTGGTCGAAAATGGTGGCGGTAGCTACGGCGCTTCCCTACGAGTGCTCGATGATGCGGTCACGGTTCAACAGCAAGATCCTGAGCAATCCAGCAAACCTCGACCCAGTTCAAGAGAACGTATCAGTGCAGACATGGCCGGCATCCGGGCGGCAGCCGATCTGTTCTTCCTCGATGAAGGGCGCTGGCCCGCACGCCTCGAGGAGCTCACCGATCGTTTCCCAGGTAATCTTCCGCTCGATCCGTGGGGAAGGGCCTACCAGCTCCATAGCAGTCAGACTCGCATCGAGGTGGTCAGCCTGGGCGCGGATGGATCACGTGGCGGAAACGGCATCAACGCTGACATCATTGCTGAGAATTAAAACCAAACCGCCTCAGGACAGCTCTTCCAGTTTCTCCGGACGGATCTCACGACGATCGCCGTTGCGGCGCGTCCAGCCAGCCTTGTCGAGATACTCCAGTAGTGGGATAGCAAACTTGCGCGTAGTCCCCAGTACATCTTTGGCCTGAGAGGCGGTAAAGGCTCCTTCAGCTCTGTAGAAGGCCGCCAGCTTCTGCAGCGCCTGCGGAATCGCCTCGGCTAGCAATGCCACATCGGTAGCGATACGCAACACTTCGCCTCGATCGATCAGTAATGCCTGCATCTTCTCCAACATCGCGACATCCGTACCGAGCGGACCGGCCAGGTCTTCATGCCTTGCTGGTTCAAACAGATGCTGTGCCAGATGGTCACGGAAACCCTGCAACACTTTCTTTTCTTGCTCCGGAAGGTCTGGCTCCCAACCCGGCAACATCACTCGTCCACCACGAATTTTCTCGATCTGTTTTTTATTTTCCAGTTGCTCGACTACCGACTCGAGAAAACGGTCAGACAGACGAGTGCGATCGCGAATCTCCAGCAACTTGACGGAAATCCGATATGGATCTTCACGATATGCATGCTCGATCGCATCCATGACACGAGAACCCCCTCTATCGAGACCACTCTTGACGACCCATTTTCCGGTCGAGATGGAAACGATCTCTTCACGATCTTGTAACTGTTGCAGGTATGTCTCGACTTCTTCGCGGGTCATCGCAGCGCGACGCGCAAGATCCTCAATCTCATGGATCTCCAGCTCTTCATCCTGCATGACGCTGAGCAGGAAGGCATCGGGGCTCCCCAGTGCTTCGAGCTTACGGCGCACCGAAGAAACAACGAAATCCTTGCCGGTCTTGAGTCTCCAGCGCGATTGATCGAGTACTTCTCCGCCGCCGAGGGTCACCATCGGAGACGTCTGTCGAAGTACGAAGCGATCACCGGGCGCAACCACGACCGGTTGATCGAGACGGATCTGTGCCACAGCCTCGCCCCCGGCCTCGAGAGCCTGGCAATCGAGCAGATAAAGACGACCCACCGCCTCCATCGTTCCCTGCAGGAATCGGACCGGCATCCGATGCACCAGAGGCGCTGAAATTCCATCGAGCGCCTTGAGGCTCACCTCAATCATCTCGGTCGCGCGAAAATAACCGGGAGTCGCAGCAACCATACCTCGCTCGATCTCATGGTAGTCCACGTCGGCAAGATTGATGGCGGTCGAGTGTCCTGCGCGGGCTCGATCAACAGGAACCCGATAAGCCTGTAGACCTCGGACTCGTCCCAGTTCACCACCGGGAAGTATCTCAAGGCGATCGTCCATCTCGACAGCACCGCTGGTCGGCACTCCCGTCACAACGGTCCCGTGACCCTTCGAAGAAAAAACCCGCTGGATGGGGAGACGAAACACACCTGTTTCATCCTTGGCCGGCAACTCCTTGACCATCGCTTGCACCTGGTCACGCAGGGCATCGATCCCCTCCTGCGTCTCGGCACTCACTCGTAGCATCGGGGCATCGGCCAAAAAGGTTCCCTGGACCGTTTCGCGAACCTCTTCCTCAACCAACTCGATCATCTCCGGATCGACCAGATCAATCTTGTTGATGGCGATGATGCCCTTCTGCACCCCGAGGATCGTCATGATGTCGAGATGCTCACGAGTCTGCGGCATCACCGAATCATCGGCGGCAACTACCAGGACGACGAGATCGATCCCGGAAGCGCCTGCGACCATATTCCGGATGAACTTCTCGTGGCCCGGAACATCGATCAGGCCAACAAGCTCTCCATCGGAGAGCTTCATCGGGGCAAAACCGAGATCGATGGTCAGACCACGATCCTTCTCCTCGGGAAGGCGATCGGGGTCAATTCCCGTCAACCTTCGTACTAGTGAAGATTTGCCGTGGTCGATGTGCCCGGCAGTACCCACTACTACGCCATAGATGGTCGTCTCAAGCTCTGACAAAGCATTCCTCCGAGGGGTGAGGATCGGTCCTGGAGCCCCAGATGTAAAGGTGCCCCACCTTGACCAAAGGGCTGATCTCCCTCAGCATTGACACCATGGCTACAGCAAGAGACGAATTATTCTGCAAGTTCGCGATTCAGAATGGCGCCTGGACGCGAGAAGAAGCGGTTTTGTTCATCCAGCACTATCGTGCTACGGGTGATGAAATGCGTTTTGGTGACTGGGCTGCCAACCAGGGAGCCATCGATGCCACCCTGGCGACCCGGATTGAAAACACCATTGATCAACGTCTCGCCGGCGAATCGACCGTGGTACGCCAAAAACCTCGCGCCACCGCTTCCGCTGCAACCCCGGCTCGCAAAGCCAAAGGGGGAGCCGTTTCGGCACGAGTCTCAAAAAGGGCACGTCGGGGAAGTGGAGGACTCGGGATCGACTTCCAGAGGAATCCGGTTCAATCATCCATCTATCTCGGTAGTGGGATACTCGCCATCATTGCGGTCTTTTATATCCTCTTCCAGCTACAGAAAAGTGACCCGCCACCGCCAGTCCAGACCGACAAGAACAAGGCCACTGACTCCACTCCCACTGGAACCGGAAGCACGACGACAGAAAATGTCCAGCAGACGCCTTCCTTCAGTCCTGAAGAGATCAAAAACATGGGCAACCGCATCCAGATCACCATCACGGATGCGCGAGGCTATCTGCGAGACGGGAAAAGCTCGATCGGCCTGCGTCAACTACGCAAGGTCCGTGAAGAGATGGGGGGCGATCTTCTCCCGGCAGAACTTCTTGGAAGAATCGATAACGAAATCAGCGAACTCCTGACGATTATCGAGGAGATCTATGCTGAATCGCTCGAAGAGTTACGCACCGCCAAGGCCGCTGATAATGCGGAGGAGGTCCAGGACATCCTGACCGAGATCGAGCAGATGTGCGGCCCCGATTATCGCGCACGAGCCGAGAAGGAAGGATCCTAGGGTCCGTCCCTGCCGTCATGTCTTCTTCCAAGGAACGACTCCAGAAATATCTCGCTCGATGTGGGCATGGCTCTCGCAGAAGAGCTGAACTTCTCATTGAACAAGGTCTCGTGATGGTCAACGGAAAGGTCGCAACCCTCGGCGTCAGTATTGTCGCAGGTCGCGATGAGATCGTGCTTCATGGTGAGAAGGTCACTCCTCCTCGATCGGTGACGGTGATGTACAACAAAACCGCAGGAACCATCACCAGCACTCATGACACTCACGATCGCCTCACGGTGATGGATATGCTACCGAAGAAGATCGTCGATGCTGGGGTTCTTCCAGCAGGTCGACTCGATCTGGAAACCGAAGGATTGCTGATCCTCACCAACGATGGCGATCTACTCCACGAGATCACTCACCCCCGTTATCGTTGTGTTAAAGAATATTTTGTGACTCTCTCTCGCACTCCAGGAGAAAGAGAGCTCTCCGCCTTGCGCAAGGGTGTGTTTCTGCCAGAGGTGGGTAAAAAAACCTCACCGGCACTGCTCAATCGATTGCGTCGAAAAAGAGATGGAACCGCAACCATTCATATCCAGATCCAGGAAGGAATGAAGCGGCAGATTCGTCGCATGTTCTCCGGCCAGGGGATTCAGGTGACCTACCTCAAGAGAATCTCCATCGGAGGTCTGGAACTGGGAAACCTGGCGCCAGGCAAGTTCCGGGAACTGTCGCCCAAGGAGATCGAACTGATGACCTCCGGTGCCAACGAAAACCGCCCACCAAATCGACAACGATCTGATGGACGGTAGCTGGCATTCTTTGGTAACTGTTAGTCGAGAATCACACTGACAAATCCATCGACCTGTGTGCTATCGATCTGAACCTCCCACGTGCCTGGAAAACCAAGATCTGAAATCGTCTTGGCTCGCAACATCCCGCCATTACCGATAAAGATCTCGTCAAAAATCTTCATGTTGAACGCATCGTAGATCCGAATCCGGATCACCCCGCCAAAATCGATCCCCTCGAAGGAAATAAAGGCGTCTGCGAGATGGGTCGACCAGAAGTAACTCTCCGAGGAGGTGAAGTTGAAAAAATCACCCTCGTAAAAGAAATCGAAGCTACTGGTCGTGACGTACGGCTCGTTGTAGCAAGTCCCGCCGCAATGACCGGCACAACCGGAGCCTGCCATGAGCAAGACCCCTGCCAACACCATCAGGAATGAACTTTTCATCGTCTTCCCTCCTTCGGGGAAGGAGCACCCCATGTACTCCCGTCAAAGAAATAGACGCACTCAATCCGGTCTTATTCTCTTTCCATCCGAAAAAAAATGGTTCCAGGACGACCAGTGCCCGTTTTTGAACCCTGATCTCCGGTCAAAATGGCAAAAAACGCCTCTTTAGATCGATATCGCTGTTGGCCTGCATATTGCGAAGCCCTCCTCCCCGACGATGGGCGTCGGTGAAAGGAGGGCCACTTGGCCCGTTTCGATGGACGTTTTCCAATCCTGATTTTCTTCTTCTTCTTGCTCGGGCTACTGAGCAGCTTGTTGGTTTGCGCCTGTGGTCTGGCAGGATCACCGTCACTACTGGTCGTCGATGCCTGGCGCGATCATGTGATTCTATTACAAGACCTCGATGGCAATGGCCGCTACGATGATCCCGGCGAATCGCAAGTCTTCTATGATGACAGCTCGGTCGGTCCCGATCTCTCGGTACCTTCAGCGCTCATCACACGATCGGATGATCTGTTACTGCTCGACGGTGGTTCGCTCGATGCACTCATCTCGCTCAAGGACATCGATGGAGACCATTTCGCCACCGGCCCAGAAGAGGTTCGAATCATCTATGACGATACAGCAGCGGGACCTGATTTGACCGTCCCTTCATCGATGATTCTCGATGCGACCGGTGCCATCTATATCGGGGATCGTAGCACCACGAAGCGCCATGTGCTTCGACTCGAAGACCTCGATGGAGACGGCGACATGGACAGCCCTGAAGAATCGCGAATATGGCTTCAAATTCCAGGGAATCCACAGCTGGCGAATTTTACTCCCGCGGCTCTTTGTCTCACCAACGATGGTTCAATTCTGGTCGGCGATGGAGCGACCGGATACATCTACCGCTGCCGCGACCTCGATGGCGATGGCATTGCACAGGGTGCTTTCGAAGTACAACCGTGGTTTACCAACCCGAGCAGTTACGGAATTGCCAATGTCGATGCACTGATCCAGGGATCAGAAGACAGATTCTTCCTCGCCGATGAGGAAAACGGTGCGGTTTTGATGCTCAAAGACCAGGACCAGGATGGATTCATCGACGCCGTTGGAGAAGCGCAGTTATTTCTTCATCCGACCGATCCTGGATCGCTGGTGGTCGCACCGATGGTTCTCTTTACGGCACCAGGAGGTGGAATCCTGCTCGGCTGCCCCGCTCAGGACACCCTTCTTCATGCCATCGATCTCGATCAAGATGGAACCGCCTCCGCTCCAGGCGAACAGCAGATCGTCTTTGAAGATCAAGGAGTCCTGCTCCCATCCATCGCTGGGATCACGACCATGGTGGGACCCCCATCCATCGTTATCGAAAATTTGGTTCCCTCCCTGGTCGATCGATCAGGTGGAACTGCCGTACAAATTCACGGCGACGGTTGGCCCACGGGCACCCAGGTATCCCTCCGAATCAACGGCATAGAAATCCCTGCCATTGCGCCACTATCCGGTCTCATCACGGCCGTCTTTCCGGCACTACCCGAGGGGGCCCACGATATGACGATCATCATCCATCAGCAGGAGCTGTTCGTTCCGACAGCATTTCACTCTACAGCTTATTTTCAAAGAGGCGATTCAGACCGGAACGGAACCCCAGGGATTGGCGATGCCATCACTTTGCTAATGTGGATGTTTATCCCAGGAAGCTCTCCACCACCCTGCCTCGATGCAGCAGACTTCAACGATGATGGTCAGCTGCAATTGCCCGATGCTGTCCAGTTATTGAACTGGCTCTTCGCATCCGGGCCCCCTCCAGCTGCACCATATCCAGATGCGGGACCCGATCCTGATCAGAGTGGTCCGGGCTGCGAAGAATAACGGTCCCAGCTCTTTCATGACGACAGTTCCGCAAGCCCGGATCCACAACTAGATTGGCGCAGTGTGTTTGATCCTCTATCTTGGATGTCGGTGTTGTATGGCCACTGCTGACAATGAGCTGGAGGGAGATCACATGAACTCACAACTTCCCATCAGAATGCTGATGTGTATCGCACTGTTGTCGATATTACTGGGATGCGATGGACCGATGGGAAGGTCTGTGTCACCTGCTCTATGTTGTTTGGTGAGCGAGACTGAAGGTGAAGGCTTGAGACGAATTTCCCTCGCATCGGGGGAGGAGTTCTTCATCGAGGATGTTAGTTTCGACACGTCTTTGCTGACTGGTTTGCCACAAAGATTGAAGGAAAACGATCCTACATCACCGCTGCGCATAAAATTCAAGGATCGAGCTCGGTTCGATTCCTTCATCTCGCAAAATCACGGTCGATCTTTGGCAATATTATTGAACGTCAACAACGTTGTGATTCGAGGCGAGATTGCCCTTGAGTTGTCGGATGAGCTGCAGTTTGCCGGCGATCCGCTTACCGCTACCGAGGCGAAAGCTTTGGGCGGTTGGGGGTGGTCGCCAAGCAACGCATCGCCAGTCGAATACTGCCTAGTTCGAGAATCAGCGACCGACACAACCCGTGCGGTTGCCGATTTGAACAACAACACGATCCATATTGAACCGGCCAGCTTCAACACCAAGATGCAATTTAGTGCTGGCTCTTCCGGATCCGGTGCTCGCAAGCTCCACAGCCTCGGTTTTTCTAGTTTTACTGATCCCAGTATCTCTACCATGCCGCAGTTTTTGGCCAAGCATGATGGTCAAAAGCTGGCGTTGGTTTATCAAGATGTGGCAGCTGCGCAGATTCCTATCCAACGACACATTCCCGGGCAGTTTCTACTCAAAGGCGTCAGCAAAGACGATTATGAATTGCTGAAGCAAGAATGGCGCAACTGGCGCTGAGTGTTGTCACCACGACCTGCGGTCTCTGATGCGCGACGGTATTTTCACTTGCCGAATACCCATGATAGGCAGATTCGGTGCTACTCTGCACCTCCCTCCTGGACCGCTTTTATCTTTGGTTTAGAGGACTGTAGGGTTTCTGTTGTGGGTACGGGCTCTCTTTACGCCGACCATCAAAAGTGCTACCAAACTGATCAAGACGGCCCATTGAATTGCCGTGGAATAGGTTTGTGCCGAGATGTGGTTTTCTATTTCTCCCATTACGTCGGTGTTTCTTAAATCACGATTCTTTACGGCGTATTCGATGACATTTTTGCCTGTTTTGTCTACCGCTATAGGATTGGCCCCTGCTTTTAACAGTAGATCAACGACGTGTGGACCGCAGACTCTTGCGGCCCACATCAGAGGGGTTAATCCCAGTCCGGTGCTCTGATTGACGTCCGCACCTTTATCGATGAGGAAACTAATCATTTCAACACGTTTGTTAAATATGGCCGTAATCAGGGGGGTAAATCCTAGGGCGTCACGAGCATTGACATCTGCGCCGTTATCGATGAGTAACTGAGCCGACGCAGTATGGGATCTTGACGACAGGCGCTTCAATGCGGTTGAACCGGATTTGTCAGCCGCATTGACGTTTGCTCCGTTTTTAACGAGTAGGTCGATGATCCTATCTGTCGGCGAAATCAAAAGAACAGAAACGGATCCATCGTCTTCAGATTTTATTAATCTCTGCAGTTGCTGATTGACTGAACTGCTAGCGATGAGCAGTGGGGTTTCATGTTTGTTATTACGAGTTTCGATGTCCGAACCGAGTGCTAGTAATTTCTCGACTACCTCTGGACTAGATTTCCCAACAGCGTGCAGCAACGGCGTGTTCCCGGCATTGTCTTTATCATCGATCCTTGCACCGTGCCCGAGTAGGAATTGAACGACTTCGATACTGCTAGAGCTTTTTAGAGCCAACATCAGCGGGGTTAGACCCGATTCGCTCTTGCCATGGATGTCTGCTCCCTTCTCGATCAGCAACTGAAGAATTTCAGGACTAATTGATTGTTCTGCAGCGAGCATCAATGTGCTTATCCCCTTGTTATTAACTGCCAGGGCGTTGGCACCATTTTCAAGCAGCATAAGGGTGATTTGGTTGTTTTCTTTTGACCTACCAGGCCTTTTATTCGAATGCATCAACGCGTTCATTTTCTTATCGTCATAAGCATCGATGTCAGCACCTGCTGCTAGCAATATCTCAATCACTTCAGGAAATTCAGTATATCGAGCAGCCACTATCAAAGCCGTTTGTTGGTCGACGGTGCGTGTTTTGACGCTTGCTGCGTTGTCGAGGAACCACTGAATGAGTTCAGGATTCGCGTAGTTTCTGACAGCGGAAATCAGTGGGGTCCAGCCGTTGCCAGCTTGAGATGCGATATTGGCACCGTTGTCGACAAGCAGCTGAAGAATTTGTTTAGTGGTCCCAGGGTGGCTACGATTCCTCGACCGATTTTCAGAGGCAACCATCAGAATGGTTCGCCCCTCTTTATCTTTCGCATGAATGTTTGCACCGTCATCAAGAAGTAATTGGACCAGCTGTGGTATCTGGGTGTACTTCGCGGCGTACAACAGGGGTGTAAGTCCATCTTGTAGACGATTCCTCCGGGTAGGATGAAACACCGTGGCTTCTATGTTAGCTCCACGTTCTAGGAGTAACTGCACGATTTTCGGAGAGGCATTAGTTCTTCCGGTACTTTTTATTGCCCCGATCAAGGGACTCTGACCACCACCATCTTTCGCTTCGATCTCCGCACCTTTTTCAAGGAGGTGTTCGATGATTTTGTAGGTGACTTCTGTGTCTGCTGGGCGTTTTGCAGCAAGTATGAGAAGGTTGCCAGCGTGTTCATTTTCCCAGTTGGGATTCGCTCCTTTATCGACGAGGAAATGGACGATCTCCGCACTGGGGGAATTTGCTACGGCAAACGCCAGTGACGTCCATCCCCCATATTTAGAAATTCGCAACGGGACATGTCCCTCGACGTCAGCACCCTGAGCGATGAGTAGCTGTAGAATTTTTAGAGTGGTCTTGGGGTCGGAGGATCTTCTCGCCGCCCACATCAACGGGGTCATTCCTCGTTTGTTTTTGCCATTGACGTCCGCACCCTTATCGATCAGTAACTGGATAATATCTAGTGCCGGCTCAGGATTGGCTGACGCAGCTACGGCCCACGATAAGGGGCTCTCCTCAAAATAGAGGAAAGGTGCATTCACATCTGCACCATCCTCGATCAGTTGACCGACTAAGGTGACATCACCGGAAGAAATGGCCGTCATCAGAGGGTTCAAGCTAACAGGATGTTGCTGTGCCTTCACGGATGGGCAATACGCCATAAGGAGGGTACAAAAGAGCAATAATCTACAGGCGGCTATTTTTGTCATGGAGTACTCCTTCCTCATACTATTATCTCAATCCGAATTTGGTGCCGTCTAGGACTATTTACTAGATGGAAAAACAGCTACATCCTGCTTAACAGGCCATACGAGGACGCTTAGTTACCTATACGTTACGATTATTTCCACTGGAAAATAACGTGCGACCGATGGAAAGAATCCGAGGCGAAGATGAAATCCCGGCCAGCCCGGCGTAGGAGCTTCGTTCTTATATCGAGCGTTGCTTCTCGAGGGCTGATGATCGCGAGGGAAAGATCTTCTGGATTCGACCCTCTACCGTTGCCACGTTCTCGCTAACATCGCTCAAGGTGCTTTCGAAATCGAACCGTGGTTTACCATCCCGAGCAGTTACGGCAGTGCCAATGTCGATGCACTGATCCAGGGATCAGAAGAAAGATTCTTCCGCACCGATTCGATCCAGGCTGTGAAGAATGAAAGCACCAGCTCTTTCATGACGACAGTTCCGCAAGCCCGGATCTTTCGGTACCATCTCCATCGATAGTGGCTCCAACGATAGTGGCTCCAACGATAGTGGCTCTGGTTTTTTTCAGTACTACTGATCTTCTGCGCTGAACATTTGCGCATTTGCACTGAAATAGAAAAAGCGAATAAGGTTCTAGTCATGGCACCGATCAATGAAAACCCACATCCAGAATCGACTCCTCCAGCAGGATCTTCACCGGAAGAGATACTCGAGTGGCTCGAAAAGCTGGCTGGGGATCACTCGCAGCTGGCACAATTCGATGAAGAGACCAGGAATCGTCTCCGAGCTGCAGCTGGCAAGATTTCATTTCCGGACCGAGTAGAGCGACGCAATCTGGCCCGAAAACGCCGTCTCGACAGACGCCGCGGGGCGCGCCGTCGCGATGATGCGGCACTCAATGCCACCAGTAATCGATCGATGAAACGCGCCCTGAGATTCCCTGTCGCCCCTCTGGCGATTCCGATGGCCGATGATTCTCGCCAGTTACTCGAACGCCAGGCCGCCGACAAGGAGCCGGTCGCGGATGAATCCGATTCCCTGCTGCGCGAACCGCGCAATTGCTATATCTGCAAGAGTGACTACCGACATGTCCATCACCATTACGATTCGATGTGTCCACCATGCGCCGAGCTCAACTGGCAAAAGCGCCAGCAGACGGCCGATCTGAGCGGCCGTTTTGCCGTCGTCACTGGTTCTCGGGTAAAGATCGGTTACGAGATCGTCCTGCTGCTACTTCGTGCCGGATCGACCGTGGTGGCGACGACCCGCTTTCCCTGTGATTCGGCACGTAGATTTGCCCGGGAAGATGATTTCTCCGAGTGGAGTGACCGACTGCTGATTCATGGTCTCGATCTACGCCACACACCGAGCATTGAAGCGTTCGCCAGCTACCTCGATGAAAAGATTCCGCAGCTCGACTTTTTGATTCATAACGCGTGCCAAACCGTACGGCGACCACCGGCCTATTACTCACACCTCATCGGCGGCGAAGACCCTGCCGATTTGCCCGATCACATGAGCTCGCTGCTCAACAGCCATCAACAACTGGTCGAGCTCCTCCAGGAGACCGGCGCAAGACAAGCAGAAGCGGGGCTCGAATGCCGCGACACCACCGGTGCCACCCCGGCCGAGACAGCCCTCGCCACTGAAGTCAAAGGGGCCGAGATTCTCCAGCAGGGCGTCACGCATGCTTCCCATATGAGCCAGATCGATCTGCTGGGTGAGAATCACGAGGCACACCTGTTCCCGTCGGGCATCCACGATGGGGATGGCCAGCAACTCGATCTACGCGACAAGAACTCATGGCGAATGGAGCTCGCAGAAGTACCAACCATCGAATTGATCGAGGTTCAGCTGGTCAATTCCATCGCCCCCTTCGTTCTGACCTCACGTCTGAAACCTTTGATGCTGCGCAACAAAAGTGCAGACCGACACGTCGTCAACGTGTCGGCGTTGGAAGGCCAGTTCTACCGAACCTTCAAAACGACAAGACACCCCCACACCAACATGGCCAAGGCCGCCTTGAACATGATGACGAGAACCTCGGCCGCTGATTTCGTGAAAGACGGTATTCACATGAATAGCGTCGACACCGGCTGGGTCACCGATGAAGATCCGTTCGAGAAAACGGTCGTCAAGGAAGATGAACAACGCTTCGCACCACCGCTCGATTCGATCGACGGAGCGGCACGAGTGGTCGATCCGATCTTTGGCGGATTCATGAGCGGGGTTCACTGCTGGGGACAGTTTCTCAAGGATTACAAACCGACACGCTGGTAGATCGTTCGCTCGATCCCACCGATTACAGCGAGGAGATCGCCACCATGCCAACGAGCCAGGCTTTCAAGCCCACCAGCAGAATCATCCAGAGCTACTTTTTGTTGCTGCTGCTGATCGGCTGCAACACAGCTCCACAGATTCCATCTGCCGCAGGCCAACAGCAAGCTTCTCGAAAGCCTAACATCGTGTACATCATGGCGGACGAACTGGGCTACCACGAGCTCTCCGTCATGGGGCATCCGCACATCCAGACCCCAAACATCGATCAGATGGCCGCGGAAGGGATGCGCTTTACTCATGCCATGGCAGGATCTTCACTGTGCGCACCGACTCGATGCGTTCTGATGACTGGAAAACACAGCGGTCATACATCAGTCCGCACCAACGGCGGAGGAACTCCCCTTCGTGCCGATGAGGAAACCATCGCATCGATGCTGAAGCGAGCCGGCTACGCCACCGGAGGATTTGGCAAGTGGGGCTGCGGAGGACGCAATTCCACCGGAGTTCCTGAAGACCACGGCTTCGATGTCTTCTTCGGCTACTACGACCAGGTCCACGCCCACAGCTACTACCCACCGTACCTGATTCGAAACAGTGAAGAGGTGGCGCTACCGGGCAACAACGGTGGCCGCAGCGGCCAGACCTACTCCCACTACCAGATCGTCGCTGCCGCACGGCAGTTCATCCGTGATCACGCCGATGGTCCCTTTTTCTGCTACATGCCGGTCACCCCTCCTCACGGGCTGTTCGATCTGCCCGAGGACGATCCTTCCTGGGCACTGTTTCGCGATCAGGATTGGCCGAGAGAGGCAAAACGATACGCCGCCATGGTTCACATGCTCGATCGCCAGGTGGGTGAGATGTTGGATCTGCTGGAAGAACTCTCCATCGAGCACAACACCATCGTCATCTTCTGCGGCGACAACGGCGGCCAGGATTACTTCCGCAGCAAGAACAGCCCCCGTGGATTTCATGGTCCCAACGTGAACCCCACCACCGGAGTACAATTTCGCGGCCAGAAGGGAACTCTGTACGAGGGAGGTCTACGGATCCCCGCCATCGCCCGCTGGCCCGGCGCGATCAAACCAGGTCAGGTCAGTGACCATCAGTGGTACTTCCCCGATGTGATGCCAACGGTGGCTGATCTGGCCGGGGTCGAAACTCCCGCCGACAGCGACGGCATCTCCATCACAAAGGAACTGTTCGGCCAGCCTGAGCTGCAACCGAAACACGAGTACCTTTACTGGGAACTGGGTGCCAGGCGAGCCGTGCGGATGGGCAACTGGAAGGCGATTCGTCCGGCCCGGGGAAAACCGTGGGCCTTGTACAATCTGACAGTCGACCCATCAGAATCCAACGATCTTGCGGAGAGTCATCTTGAGTTGCTGGAGAAGCTCAAAAAATATGCCGTGTCTGCTCATCAACCGGCAGTCCAAGGCACTTTTTTCGATCGAACCCTACACGAGCGAGATCGTCAGGCGAAACAGGGCTTCCACAAGTAATTCGCAACATCGATACTGACGGTAAATTTTATACCACGAACAAGAAGAGCTAGCGCTCTTTCTTCTTCTTGAACAGATCGCCGAGGCCCTTCTTGACCGCCTCGTCGATCAACTTCTTACCGAGTTTCGAATCGAGTGCCGCTTCCTTCAGGTCACCACCGAAGATCTTCAGTAGATCCTTCGCATCTCCCAGCACCTTCCATCGATCGGAGCCATCGGATTCGATCACCTCGATGGCCTTGGCAATGATGGTATCGAGAACAATCACCATCACCTCTGCCAGTAGCACACCCTTCGACTTCTGACCGATGTCGGTGATCTCAAAGGTCGGAACCTTCAGATCTAGGGGCCACGATCGGCCACCGGGAATCGTGATCATCCCGGTCACCATCATGTCCTTCACCGTCAGAACCTCGATGACGAACTTCTTGCCACCCGACTCTCCGACAGAGTTCTCTTTCTTCTTGGTGGAAGAACCGAGTTGTTGCTGGATCGTCAACAAGTTGAACCGCGGACCATCCTTGTCGATGATCGATTCTGCCAGCAGGTGAATCCCATCGAGTTCGACTCTCGGGACCACGACCCGATCCTCCAGCAGCGATCCCAGCGACAGAGCCGTATCGAAACCCTTCATCTGGAAGAAGTGCGGCTCTTGATATCCAGTGGGGTTTTTCAGGTACAGGCCCTGTAGCATCAGGTGCCCGGCAAAGGGATCGATGGCGGCTGCGTCGAGTCGGGTACTTCCGGCCCCCAGCACCTGATCGCCTCCAGCGATGACTCCCGCCCGCACTGCGGCATCCTTGTAGAGGTACAATCCCCCCACCGCCAGTAATAGCAGTGTAACCACCACCAGTAATTTCTTGATTCGACTCATCGGCTCCGCACTTCAATGGCCTGCTGTATCGCACGTCATCTATATCACGAAAGGTATGCCATCACAGCCGACCACTGAATCATGTGCAGGCAGAATAGCTCTTGCAGTCCAGATTGTCATCGGTCGGATCGCGGATAGGTTTCCACTTGCCTCGGCAGCCACCAGGTCGTCATGATTGCTGCGAATGTCATCGGTGACATCGTCCAGATGGCCAGAAGGGTCAGTAAAACCACCGAGAGCAGCAGTGAAATGGCCATCGAT
>JBBWWC010000008.1:0-4460 GCA_050256555.1 Planctomycetota bacterium
GAGCTTTCCGGCTCCGGCAGCGTTTTTCCTCCATGATTCCTGCGGTTTCCCCATCGACCTTACCGAGCAGATGGCCCGCGAAGAGGACCGAGATGTCGACCGGGTTGGTTTTGATCAATTGATGGAAAAGCAGCGGACACGAAGTCGTCAGGGCAGCAAGGTTGGAGTGGCCAGTGAAGCGGCACCGGATATGACCCAGGCACAGGGCTTTGGCGTGACCGAGTTTGTTGGTTACCAGTTGCAGCAGGCACAGGCGAAGGTTGTTTCTGTTGTACCGGAACAGCACCAGGCGGTTCTGATCCTCGATCGAACTCCCTTCTATGCCGAATCTGGTGGACAGGTTGCGGATACCGGTGTGATCGAGGTGGGTGGCCATTTACTTGAAGTACTGGATTGCCAGAAGAACGCCGAGGGCACCTATCTACACGTGGTGAAAACGCCAGGCGCAGAACTCTCTGATATTGCCCCAGGAACCGAGGTCGATTGCCGAGTTGATAGTGAACGTCGCGCAGATGTCATCCGTAATCACACTGCCACCCATCTTCTTCATGCCGCACTACGTACGGTGGTGGGGGATCATGTTCAGCAGAAGGGGTCGCTGGTCGCTCCTGATCGTTTGCGATTTGATATCAGCCACTACGAGAAGGTTACTCCCGAGCAACTGGTCGAGGTCGAAGGGATTGTTCAGGATTGGATTCTCCGCGATGCGGAGGTTCAAATTCATGATGATATTTCACTCGATGAAGCTCGTGGCCGCGGAGCGATGGCGTTGTTTGGCGAAAAGTATGGTGACCGGGTTCGGATGGTTGAGATCCCCGATTTTTCGCTGGAGCTGTGTGGAGGGATTCACTGTCAGCGTACCGGTGAGATCGGCCCGATGATGATCGTCGCCGAGGGAAGTGTCTCCTCCGGGGTTCGAAGGATTGAAGCGTTGACCGGAGTCGAAGGAGCACGTCGTGTACGTGCCGATGAGAATTTACTCCAGGACCTGGCCTTGTTGTTGCGAGCTCCTCGTGAAAATTTGCAGGAGAGAATCGAGAATCTGATTCAGGAGAATCGCGCGCTCAAGGATGGCAAGGGAGGCACTGCGAGTCGAGATCTGCTGGCGGAACTGGATTCCGGACATGGCGAGACACGAGTCGCAGGTACAGGCGAGGTGGTGATTGCCACCTGGAAAGATGCTCCACAGGAGCAACTTTTGAAGGTGGCGGATGCCTTGAAACGCCGATCTGGCCAGAGAGCTTTTATTCTCGCTTCGACCGATGAAGAGGGAGTTCGGTTTATTGTCGGAACCTCGAAAAACCTACCGGCGGGGATGGTTCATGCCGGAAATGTGGCCCGAGAAGGGGCCGGGATCCTCGGTGGCGGCGGGGGCGGACGACCTGATATGGCTCAGGCGGGTGGTAAGGAGCTGGATAAGCTCGATGAGGCCCTCGAGGCGATGGCGCGGGCCCTGCAGGATTCCATCACCGGAAATGGCTCCTGAACAGCTCCGGATCGCTTGACCGATTTGCTCCTCACTCCTACCATCCCAGTTGATCCGGGAAAGGTGGTGAGATGTACTGCCTTTTCGGGAATCACATACAAAAGTCGAATACGGAGCAGTAGTCATGGCAGTACCCCAGCGCAAAACCAATCAGGCTCGTAAGCGCAAGCGGCGTGCACACGATGCGATTCGCATGGTGAGTCACACGCGCTGTTCACGTTGCAACTCTCTCACCTTGCCCCACAGCATCTGTGACAATTGCGGCACCTATCGAGGCCGTACGCTGCTGGCTGTCGAGGACTTCTAATCTCTCCCGGGAGGGAGTGACATGCCTCTCATTGCAGTAGATGCCATGGGTGGGGATCAGGCTCCGGCCGTCCCCGTACGAGGAGCCATCAGAGCCCTCGCTGGGAATGCGGAACTCCAGGTTGCACTGGTAGGGCCGCCTCATCTCATCGAGGCTGAAATTGAAGCTGTTGGCGGCGCAAGCGATCGGCTTCATGTAGTGCCCTGTACCGAGTGGGTCACGATGGAAGAGTCTCCGGTGGAGGCTCTTCGGAACAAACCCGATTCTTCGCTGGCAGTACTGGTGGGTCTTTTGAAGCAGCAAAGAGCCGATGGCATCTATAGCGCCGGAAATACCGGAGCGATGGTTGCCTCCTGTTCGATTCAGCTGCGGATGCAAGAAGGTGTGCGCCGACCTGCCATTGCGTTGCCGCTTCCACGGGGCGAGCGTCCTGTGATGCTCTGTGACGGTGGGGCCAACGTTGAGTGCAAGCCGATCCATCTATTACAGAATGCGATCATGGCTTCTGCTTTTCTCCGTTGTACTTACGGTGTCGAGAATCCGCGTGTCGGTCTTCTCAATGTCGGATCCGAGAAGGACAAGGGTCATACCCTGGCGAAGGAAGCTCACGAGCTGCTGGAAAACAGTAATTTATGTTTTGCCGGCAATGTCGAGGGCGGAGACATCTTCCACGCCGATGTTGACGTGGTCGTCTGTGATGGCTTTGTCGGTAACATTGTCCTCAAATCAGCAGAAGGTTTTTCGGAAGCCTTGTTTCAGCTGATTTCCACCGAGATGGGCTCGCAGCTGGCTGAATCTGGACTTGATTTTGGACCGCTGAAAGAACTACTCAAGAGTGGATTGCACAAAATCCGTAGTCGATTTGATTACGCAGAATATGGCGGAGCTCCGTTGCTCGGGCCTCGCGGTGTTTGCACCATCGGACATGGCCGAAGTGATGAGCGGGCGATTTCCAACGGGATTCTCGGGACCCTTCGAATGATCGAAACCGGGGTCCAGGAGGAAGTGGTGGATTCAATCCAACAAGAGATGTCCTTGGTTGAAAATCGCCGCCGCGAAGCTGAGAGTCTTGAGAGTCCGAGGGGCTAGTCGCCCTTCTTTTGGAGATGGAGCCTGGATGACGGATCCTTCTGCGGCCCAATCGACTCTTCGTCGCGCGATGCTCTTTCCTGGTCAAGGTAGCCAGTTCGTTGGCATGGCAGTAGACCTGGTCGAATCCTTCAGTACCGCCAGGGCTCTCTTTGATCAGGCCAGTGCTGGTCTTGGTGAAGATCTATTCGCCATCTGTTCTGCTGGCCCACAACAAAAACTCAATGCGACTGATATCAGTCAGCCGGCCATCTTTGTTTCTTCGATGGCGGTTTTGCGTGTCCTCGAGGAGCTGGGTGGTCGTCACCTGTTGCAGGCGAAGGCGACGGCAGGTCTGTCACTGGGTGAGTACAGTGCGCTTGTATTTGCGGGTTCTTTGCGTTTCGAGGACGCGCTGGAAGTTGTTGTGGCTCGCGGTAAGGCGATGCAACGAGCTTGCGACAGCGTCGAAGGGACGATGACCTCGATTCTGGGGCTAGAGCTGGAACTGGTTCGCGAAGCAGTCGAGCAGGGGCAGTCTGAAGGGGTTGTGGCGGTGGCCAATGTCAATGCTGCGACCCAAATCGTGATCAGTGGTGAGGTCAAGGCGGTGGCTGCGGCTGCTGCGGCCGCCAAGGAACTGGGAGCGAGGAGGATTGTCGAGCTCGAGGTGGCCGGGGCTTATCATTCCCCATTGATGGCCACTGCGACCGAGGAGCTGACGCCAATTCTCGAAGGCCTCGAGATCGTTCCGCCGAAGATACCTTTCTATCCCAATGTGCTGGCTCAACCGATCGACGACCCGGCACAGATTCGTGAGTGTCTGCTGCGGCAGATAGAGTCCTCGGTATTGTGGGCGCCGACTTTGCAGGTGCTGGCGAGCCAGGGACTCGATGAAGTGATCGAGGCCGGGCCCGGTAGAGTCGTTGCTGGTTTGATGAAACAAGTCGACCGCGGGATTCCCACTCATTCGATTCTCGCCAGGGATAGCATCGAAGAGATTCTGGAAGGGACCGTTTCATGATGAATTTCAAGGACAGGTCAGTGATTGTGACCGGAGGAACCCGAGGGATTGGGAGAGCGATCGCCACTGCATTTGCAGCAGCGGGAGCGCGTGTCGTGATCTCCGGAAGAGATGCCGAAAGAGCTGCTGCTGTTGCGGCAGAACTTGATGGTGAAGTTCATGGACTGGCACTCGATGTCTCTGTCAGTGATAGCGTTCAGCAGTTTTTTGCTGAGGCCTCTGAGATTCTCGGTGGACTCGATGTGGTGGTTGCCAACGCAGGTATCACGCGAGACAAGCTCGTGATGGCGCTCAAGGATGAGGATTGGGATGAAGTTCTCAATACCAATCTCAGGGGAGCCTTCCTCTGTGCCCGTGAGGCGATCCGGCCGATGATTCGAAACCGATCTGGTCGAATTATCGCAGTGACGAGCGTTATTGGCCTGACCGGAAACCCGGGGCAGGGCAATTATGCGGCGAGCAAGGCGGGGCTCATCGGCTTCGTGAAATCGCTCGCCCAGGAGGTTGCCAGCCGAAACATCACCGTGAATGCGGTGGCTCCGGGAATGATCGAGACCGATATGTCGGCCGAGTTG
>JBBWWC010000009.1:0-2134 GCA_050256555.1 Planctomycetota bacterium
CAGCAACCCCAGCATCGGGGATATCGCCGCAATCAAGGAGATGTAACTGATCTTTCGGTGAAGATCAGCGGACTCCATTTCTCCCGCCTCTTCCATCGCATCTTCAACTTCTTCGTAAGGACGATCGATCTTCGGAAGGCCGGCAGCAAGAACGCTGGAGAGATAGCAAGGTTGCTGCTCCATCGCATCCAGAGCCGATTCGAAATCTTCCTGATCGAACAATCCCTCGACATGAGCCAGAAGCTCAGGCGGAACCAGTACGTCGCGGCGCATCTGCATGGCGTACATGATGATGAGCGAAACACCGGTGATGGACAACAGAATGAGAATCACCCCGACCCCACCTGCGGCCTTGATGTTATCGAGTACAGACACCGTCTCGACCGTCTCGGCAGTATCAGACTGCGCGAAAACTTGAGTTGTGAATCCAACCCCCAGCATCAAAACTGCCAGAGTGAGGAGAGCCACAGCGGTTCTATTTCCGCCAGTGGAACCCGTCTTCTTCATCGCGTTACTCCCTCTCAGTATTTTCGGTTACATCCCGAAAATTGAATCTCTTATTTGTTCCAGGCCGAATTCGGGACGAGCTTCTGGAGCCGTTGAGCAAGCTCCGCAGCTCGCTCCGTTTCTCCCAGCTCCACTGCCGCCGTTTTGGCCCTATAAATTGCCTCTGCAAGTGTCTCACTATCACCAGTGTTGGCAATTACAGCGGCCCGTAGGTAGCGAATCATTGCCCATTGTAATTCTTTCTTATCACCAGAAGCTTGCTCCTGTGTCGCTCGCCCCCAGATCAACCAAGCCCTGGCTTTCGCCCCACTCAGATTTGAAATCTCAGCATTACGACTCTCCAACACCTTTTTCCGAACCGTATCAGTGGCAGCGGACCATTGCTTCTGCCCCAGCTGACAGACGGCATAGCCGAGCCACGCAGAACTCACCATGCCAGAATCTGCTTCAGAATCATTGGCCACGGCGGAAAAAACTTCCCTGGCTTCAACAAACTTGTCCTGTGCGAGAAGAATCTCACTATTTCCAAGCTTGGCTCCCAGAACCCAGCGCTTACCGAGATCGCCACGAGCCAGCGAAGACAGCGCATTTCCCGCATCGGACCAGGATTCTCCACGCCGATGCACCTCAGACAGGGCCATCCGCGCATGCGGGACATAGAAGTCTTTTTTGCTTTCAAACTCGTTCAGATACGCTTCCAGCGCCTCCACCGCAGCCCCTCTTTGGGCCGGGTCTTGATTTCCAAGCTGTGCAAGAGCGACGCCATAAAGATACATGGCGTCCGCTTTCTGGCGTGGATTACTCAGACTGGTCGCGGAGCGCAAAGAACTCACTGCGCCATCCCAATCCCCCTGCTGCAACGCCCCTCTTCCACGACTGAGGCTCGAAGGCTCCTGATCAAAGATCAGCTCAAGCACACGATCAGCATCGACCTTTTGTGCCGTGCTCACACCTGGCAAGCGATACTGAACCTGTTCCCAGGTGGCCGAGGTGATCGTCACGTCTTCGTAATTCCGCCCACCAGAAACGATGATTTGATCACCGCTAACCGACGCAGTCGAAATCAACATCACAAAACACAGCAGGCGACCAAGCTGGCTTCGGCAAATCGAAACCACAGTATTTGACATACAGACAACTTTTTTGTTGTTTTCCATCATTACTGACAATCCTTCTCGAGTTGATCAAAGCGAGTTTGTAAAGCTTGTGGCGCAAAGCTCGCCGTTTCTCCACCAGCCATCAAACGGCGGCTGGCAATTAACTGAACGACTCTTTCGCACATCGATTGGGCCTTCATCACTTCCATGTATTGCAACCAAGTGGCCCAGTAATCACGTTCAAAAAGAGGGGTAGCCCCGCCGTTAAAAGCTAAAGAGCGACGACGCTGATCAAGGATCGCCAACGCAGCGGTCAAATCCTTCGACATCGAATCCAGCCGATCGGAAGAACGATCCGATTGGTAAAGACCAAGCTGTGCAGATGCTCGCTGAACAAAGACAAAAGGAGCATCTGGATAGGAGCCATTGTAGGTCTCGTCGTTATAACGATCGATGATCGAATCGAGACTATCGAGGGCTGTATCGTGCTTGCCTGCAGCATTGGCCGCCTTGGCCAGAAAATAAGAAAC
>JBBWWC010000010.1:0-16762 GCA_050256555.1 Planctomycetota bacterium
ATGGATGCCCCAGCGATTTGCAGCGAGGGTACCGACTTTGCGGTAGCCCGCTCCTAATCCGGGGTAACCCATGTCTGAATCGTCATATTCGCTGTTGTCAAAGTACCAGGCGAACTCTGACAAACGGGCTGGGTCGTCTCCGAAGGAGTAGGCCGTTTCTTGACCGCAGCGTGCTGCGTATTCCCATTCGGCTTCGGTCGGTAGCCGCAAAAATTTACCAGTTTTTCGTGACAGCCACTTCGAGAATTGCGTGGCCGCGAAGCGAGTGATGTCGGCGACTGGATATCCGCCTTTGGTACCGAGACCTTCGAGGATCGGCCGGGAATCCTGTTCCCACAACGGAGTCGGAATGCTGACGGCATCGGACCAGTCCGACTCACCGATCTTGTCGTTGGAAATCCGGTCCTGCTGAAGGATTCCATATTCTTCCCTGAAGATATCGAATGCGTCCCAGGTGAGCTCGCATTTCATGATCCAGAAAGGTTCGACTTTTACGGTCCACGTTGGGCCTTCGTCTGAATTGCGCTGCGCTTCGGCGGCTGGTGATCCGATGCGGATCGTATCGGGGTAGCCCGCTTGTCCGACAGGGATGGCGATCCAGGTGATTTCAATTTCAGATCCTGGAATCTTTTCTGTGTATGTGACGGGAGCTGCAGTCGGTGGATCTTGTGAAACTGCTGCCAAGGGACCATGGCACAGCAGGAGGGTAAGAAGCAGGAGAGTGAGATGCAGGGGATTCAACGGTGTCCTTTCGGAGTACTCAGGAACACAGGTCTGGTCGCTGGCCAGACCAACCTTGTTGGTGCCATGGTGCCTGCGGTGCCCTTGGCGGTTACAAGGGGGACATGATGTCCCACACAGACGCTCCCGTCCAGATCTCACGACCATTGCGCAGCTCGCTGCTGAAGAAGTGGCCAATGAAATCTCGGTGGTTTTTCCTGGTACTGGTGCTTTGTGGTTGCCAGGGGCCATTCAAGCAAGATGCCCTGAAAAAGGCCGAGTTCGAGCACGCTGCCATGGGGACTCAGTTTCGAATCGTTGCCTATCATAGCGATCGGCAAAAGCTGGAAGATGCTGTGATTCTGGCAATGGAGAAGATTGACCGTATCGAGAATATCTGCTCTGACTGGAAATCTGACAGCGAGATCCGCCAGCTGTGCCGATCGTCCCCCAGTCAACAACCGATGGCCGCCAGTCCTGAACTGATCGAGATTCTATCCCGGGCGATCGAGATTTCACGGGCCAGTGAAGGAGCTTTTGATCCGACCTTGGGGCCAATGATGAGATTGTGGAGGCGGTGCCAGGCTGCCGGTAGGTTGCCACGCCCCGAAGAACTGGCAGAAGCACGAAAGGCGCAGGGGATCGAAAATATTGTCATCGATGTCGATGCCCGTACCGTCCAATTGCTAAGCGACGGGATGGCGATTGATCTGGGTGGAATCGCCAAGGGTTATGCCGTCGATGCAGCTCTGAAGGTGCTGGAGTTTCATGGAATCCAGCATGCATTGGTTGACGGAGGTGGCGATATTGCACTGGGTAATCCTCCGGCCGATCGAGAAGGTTGGCAGCTGTGGCTTCAACCGGCCGGATCCGATGACGAAACAACCTCCAAGATTCAGGTGGTGATCGCTGATCGAGGAGCGGTGGCGACCAGTGGTGATGCTTCTCGATTCATCGAGCTGGCTGGCCAGCGATATAGCCACATTCTTGATCCCGAGACAGGGTTGGGTATCAAAGGGCCTCATGCGGTTACGGTTTATGCTGCCGATGGAACGACCGCAGATGCTCTGGCTACAGCCATTTCGGTCATCCCCATCGAAAAATCGGATGATTTGCTCAAGAGGTTTCCTGGAAGTTCTGCGATAATTTTTGATCTGACGCCAGCTCCGCCGCTGATTCTCGGGTCTTTTCCCGGTTATCACCGCTGACGGGCCAATCCGGTGCTAGAGAGGGGACCCATCGGTCAGTACCATAAGAGAAATCCCGGTGAGCTATTTACGGGTAGTCAAAGAGAAAGCGAGGCGCTCGATGAGCGATCAGATTCAAAATGGTAGTGCCGATCCATTGTCGGGAATCGATCGACGTGTATTTCTTAGCACCTCGGGAGGAGCCCTGGCTGCGGCAGCGCTCGGTTCTACTTCTCTTCAGGCTTTTCCTAGCAGTTTCCACAACAGTGTCGACGATACCATTCGAGTCGGATTGGTTGGTTGTGGTGGACGTGGAACCGGAGCGGCGACAAATGCACTGAACGTTGAGCCACGTGCCAAGCTTGTCGCCATGGGTGATATCTTTGGCGATCGACTCGATAACTCACATAAAAATCTACTCGATGGTGATCACGCCGACCGAATTGATGTTCCGGAAGAAAGACGTTTTTCTGGCTGGGATGCTTTCGAAAAAGTGACGGATTGTTGCGACGTTGTGATCCTTGCCTCGACTCCACATTTCCGTCCACAGCAGATAGAAAAAGCTGTGGCTGCCGGAAAACACATCTTCGCAGAGAAGCCGATTGCGACCGATGCTCCAGGGGTTGCGCGCGTGCGTGAAGCCTGCCGCCAAGCCGATGAGAAAGGGCTCACGGTTGTCAGTGGTCTTTGTTATCGCTACCAGGATGCAAAACAGGAGACCGTTGCGCGGATCCATGACGGATCGATCGGCGACATCGTTTCATTGCAATGCACCTACAATACTGGTGGCTTGTGGCATCGAGGGAGAAAAGACGAATGGTCTGAGATGGAGTACCAGATACGCAACTGGTATTACTTCAACTGGCTCAGTGGTGACCATATCACCGAACAGAGCATCCACAGTCTTGATAAAATCATGTGGGCGATGAAAGACGTGCCGCCGGCCAAGTGCTCGGCAAGCGGCGGGCGAACTGTTCGTACGGATGAGAAGTGGGGTGATATTTATGACCACTTCAATACCGTCTTCGAGTGGCAAGACGGAACCAAGTTGTTCCACTCCTGTCGCCAGTGGCCAGGAGCGGATGGCGATGTCAGTGACTATGTCTACGGGACCCGTGGTACGGCAGCGATTCAGAAACACCGTGTCGATGGCGAAGTGAACTGGCAGTTCGAGGGATCTCCCAATGACATGTATGATGCGGAATGGGTCGAGTTGTTCCGTTCCGTCAAAGGAGAACGCGAGCGAATCAATAATGGCGAATACATGTGTAATAGTACGTTGGTTTCGATTCTTGGAAGAACCAGTGCATACACCGGGAAAACCATTACCTGGGATGAGATCTTGAAGAGCGAGAATGATTTGGCCCCAGCTGTATACGAGTTTGGTTCGGCGCCGGTGGTAGAGGTCCCAAGGCCAGGAACCACCAAGTTTCTCTAGATACTTGAAAATAAACGGTACCCGTATGGGTGCTGTTGACCCGCGAGGCCCTCGTGACGAAAGTTGCGAGGGTCTTTTTTCATCATTGAGGACCAAGATTCTTCACAGGCGAAAGTGAATCGATTTTCTACGCGTCAGATGGAAGTATCCATGGTGCGAAAGTGTTGAGCCCTTGCCGCTGTCTCCGGTACCGGTCCAGGGTAAGGCCGGATCGAGATAGTCGCAGCGATTCTGGAAAACGGTTCCGGTCTCCAGATTTTTCGCAAAATATTCTGCTCTTTCTTGATCACGAGTCCATACCGATGCGGTTAGCCCGTAACGATTGTCGTTCATCCGTTCGAGAGCTTCTTCATCACTGTCGACAGAAAGAACAGGTAACAGAGGTCCAAAACTTTCTTCCTGCATTACCAATGAATGATTGGGTGCTCCTACGATCAGTGTTGGTGGGAAGAAGTTCCCCTTTGTGTCGGGAACTCTTGTTCCTCCGGTGATCACCGAAGCTCCAGCTTCGACGGAATCTTCCACCTGAGCCTCGAGTTGAGCGAGGGCGGCGTTGCTGGCCAATGGCCCCAGCGTGGTTGATTCTTCGGTGGGATTGCCCATTTTCAAGAGTGACATCGCATGGCGGGCACCTTCTATGAAATCATCCATGTGAGATCTGTGGACATAGACCCTTTCGACGGCGCAACAAGATTGTCCTGCGTTGTAGCATGCGCCCTCGACCATGTTGGCGATGGCGAATTGTAGATCTGCATCTTTAGCGATATATGCCGGGTCATTTCCGCCCAGTTCCAATCCGCAATCGATGAATCGCTTTGCGGTTTCCTTGTGGACTGCTGCACCTCCTGCCACGGAGCCGGTGAACGCAACGTGAGCGATTCGTTCATCTCCGATCAATTGTGCAGTTTCTGTATGGCCAAGGATCAAATTTGTCACCAGTCCGGAGATCTCCAGATTTTCGAATGCCTGTTCGAAGGCGATTCCGCAAAGAGGAGTACGTGCGCTGTGCTTGAGCAGTACGGTATTTCCGGCGATCAGCGCAGGGATGATCACATTGACCGGAATGATGAGCGGATAGTTCCAGGCTGCCAGATCGAGAACCACACCGAGAGGCTCATGTTCGATTCTGCGCTGAAAACCTTCTTTCGGTGCAAGAGTTTCCGTTGCCAGAGAATCCCTGGCGATCGAAATCATGTGGTGGGCCCGTTCAAAGACGGTCTCGAATTCATTTCTGGCCTCACTGATCGGCTTCCCCATCTGAAGCGAGACCTCGGTGATGGTTTCCTGGGCACGTTGACGAAATCTCTGGAGACCCTCTTCAACGATAGAAATCCGCTTTTCGAGCGTTAGCTGGCGCCATATGCGTTGGGCCTGGTAGGCGGATTGTAATTTTTGTTGCACAGAGGTTGGACTGTCATGTTCGAAAGATCCGATGGACGATCCATCGTATGGATTGGTGAGTTCGATCGTCATCGTTTTCCTATTCAGGAGTTACGTAGGCACTCGTGATGCCGCCATCGACCAGGAAGGTGGATCCAGTCATGTACGAAGATTCATCGGACGCCAGGTAGAGTGCCGCTTGTGCCATTTCTTTGGCTTCGCCAAAGCGCCCCATCGGTATATGAACCAGCCTTCGCTCTTTCTTTTCTTCGGTATCGAGGAAATTCATCAGAAGTTCTGTTTTGAGCGGACCCGGGCACAGCGCATTGACGCGAATCCCTTCTCTGGCATGAATCACCGAGAGTTCGCGTGACAGCGCAAGCACACCGCCCTTGCTGGCGGTATAGGCCAGTTGTGGTGTGGCGGCTCCAAGTACAGCGACGAAACTGGCGGTGTTGATGATGGAGCCACCTCCGACTCTTCTCATGGCAGGAATCCCGTACTTGCAACCGAAGAAGACCCCCTTGAGATTGACGTTCATCGTCTTGTCCCAGATCTCTTCGTCAGTATTTTCGGCATTTCCATCATCGGACAACATGACTCCGGCATTGTTGAATAGTATGTCGAGGCGACCGAAATGATCCTCGCATTTCTGAACCATCTCCTGACTGTCTGTGGCGCTGGAAACATCGCCGTGACAGAAGATCGCTTCACCACCAGATTGCTGGATCTGCTGGACCACACTTGTACCAGCCGATTCATCGATGTCGACAACGACAACTCGAGCTCCTTCTTGAGCAAACAGGAGGGAAGTTTCCTTCCCGATTCCGTTAGAAGCTCCGGTGATGAGCGCCACACGATCTTTCAATCTCAATTTTCTCCTCCTGTTCGAGAGTGCCTCTTCAACGACTATTTTGAGCGACTTCTACCAGTTGATCGAAGATGTTTTGCTGTATCGGATCGTCCCCGGCAGATTGTTCAGGATGCCATTGCACTGCAACCAGCCACGGATATTCCTCCATGTCGAGAGCTTCGATGCAACCATCTGGAGCTTTTCCTACAACGGTCAAAGGTGCAGCGACCCGATCGACAGATTGATGGTGAGATGAAAAGACTTCCATCGTCGTGGCCTTGAACTTCTTTTCCAGTAGAGATCCGCGACTCAGCTCGACCGAATGTTTGGAAAACTTTTGAGCCGGGACGCCATGCGCAATCTGATCACCAAATTTGTCGGGGACGTGAAGATGTAACGTTCCACCAAGATGGACATTGAGTAACTGGCAGCCACGGCAGATGGCGAGAATCGGAATCTTTCGCGCCATGGCTCTCTGTATCACCTGCAACTCAGTGCGATCGCGTTCTGCTGAAACTCTTTCTGGCGGCGCCGAGGCCATCGAAGGGTGATAGTTGTCGAGATAGAAACTCGGGTCAACATCGCCTCCGCCAGCGAGAATCAAACCGTCGAGTAGATCGGTCCAGGCCGCAGGATCTTTCTCACCAGGAGCCAACGGAAGGGGTGTGCCACCAGCGCGTCTGACGCCTTCGACATAGCCTTCCGGTAGGGTGTAGTTTTCGTCGATGGTGGGCGGGTACATCGGGATTCCGATGAAGGGTTTTTCCATGGTTAGCTCAGATCCGTTCAAAGTAACGTTTGTGGTCCCACCTGGGGTCGTTGCTGTCTTGTGCCTGAGATTCAGTATTAAAGAAGTGGCTGTAGTGTTCGACGGTGAGATCGCCAAACGCCCGACGGGCAAACTTGCTTGAAGAAAAAGCCTCGGTTGCTTCCTGCAGAGATCCCGGAACCTGCGGTAGCCCTTCGGCTGAATAAACATCTCCCTCAAAAGCTGGTGGTGGTTCGATACGATTTTCGATGCCATCGAGCCCTGAAGCGAGTGCCGCAGCGAAAGCCAGGTATGGGTTACAGTCAGCGCCGGGGATCCGACATTCGATTCTCAAACTCGAGCCGCTACCGACGACACGGAATCCTGCGGTGCGATTGTCATGGCTCCAGGCGAGGCTGGTCGGCGCCCAGGAGCCCTTCTGATAGCGACGATAGGAATTCACGGTCGGGGCGTAGCAGACCATCATCTCGTGAGCATGAGCGATCCAGCCGCCGAGAAACCAGCGGAAGGTGTCGCTGCAGCGGATTGGACCCAGTTGCTGGTCGCCATCGAAAGCGTTGGTGGCGTTTTTCCATAAACTCAAATGAAGATGCGAACTGGATCCTGCTCCTTCAGTTGAATATTTGGCCATGAAGGTGACGCTTTTTTCCTGTTGATCAGCGATTTCCTTGAGGCATTGCTTGTAGATGCCGTGCCGGTCGGCCATCTGGAGGGCATCCGTGTATTGAACGTTCAGCTCGTGTTGCCCCAGTCCCCATTCGCCTTTGCTGTTTTCTACTGGAACACCGGACTGTCGTAGATGTTTACGAGCAGGCCCGTTGAAACCTTCGAGGCGGGTTCCTTGCAGTATGTGGTAATCCTCGATGTACCAGCCGGCAGCGGTCAGGTTCTCGTAGTTCTTTTGATGGGCTTCGCGGTAAGAATCTTCGAGCAGATAATATTCCAGCTCACTGGCGGCCATCACCTGGAACCCAGATTTTCCGGCCAGAGCAACTTGCCTGTTAAGAATCGATCGCGGCGCAGCATCGACGGGTTGCTGCGTGGCGTCATCGATCAGGTCGCAGATCACCAGCGCTGATTTTTCGAGCCAGCTAGCTCGACGCAAAGTGGAGAGATCGGGAACCATGTGAAAGTCGCCATAGCCCTTCTCCCAGTTTGCCAGTGTGTAACCGCTGATCGGTTCCATTTCCATATCGACGGTGAGAAGGTAGTTACAGCAATGTGTGCCACTCTTGGCGACACTTTCGAGAAAGAAACTCGCATCGAATCGTTTTCCCATGAATCGACCGTAAAGATCGGGGAAGGCAACGATGACGGTCTCGATTTCATCATTTTTCACGAGTTGGGAAAGGCTCTCCAGATCGAGCATTCCTTCCGTTTTTTCGGTCATCGGTTTCCTTTTCCAGTTGGGATCGTGCGATCTCCGCTACTGGGGTTATTCTAGGCGCACATGGTTCGAGAAAAAGCCCCGAGCTGAATCTCTAGGAGGTGTGCGATGCGCTCGATTCTTCTGGTATTTGCGGTGAGTGCTTCGGCGGTGCTTTTTTCACAGGATCCGGTACCGGGTTCGCCAACTCCTGAATCGCCTGCTACGAAATTACCGGCTACGAAATTACCCAGTGTTCTCATCATCGGAGATTCCATCTCGATCGGATACACGCCTTTCGTCCAGGAGACCCTGAAAGGGCGTGCTGAGGTGGTCCACAATCGAGGCAATGCGCAGCATACTGGAACGGGATTGAAGAAGATCGACGAATGGCTCGGTGATACAAGTTGGGACGTGATCCACTTCAACTGGGGGCTCTGGGATCTCTGTTACCGTGACCCGCCGGGTAGTCTCAAGCGAGGTAAGAAGAACGGCAAGGTGACCTTCACGGTTGAGCAGTATGGAAAGAATCTGGAAAAACTGATTCAGCGGCTGGAGAAGACTGGTGCGAAGTTGATCTGGGCCAGTATTACCCACATTCCCGAAGGTGAGACTGGGCGAAAGGTCGGCGACGATATTCGTTACAACGAGGTCGCCAAGAAATTGATGAAGAAACATCGAATTGTTATCAACGACCTTCATGCGGCCAGTCGTCGCTTTTCTTCAGATTTGTTTCGTGCGCCAGGGGATGTGCATTTCAAACCTGCGGGACGAAAGAAACTCGCCAAGTTGGTTTCCGATCGGATCGAAGAGGCTCTCAAAAGTAAAGCGCCCGCTGGTACCTAGGAAGAAGCGCTGGAATAGTGACGTAAAGCGAAGTACCAGATCGATCGCATGGTAAGAAATGCAATTGCAGTCACTCCGAGAATGTGTGCAATCAACAGTGGATCGGGACCATCGAAGAGAACCCGTGCTGGTAGAGCGATGACCAGTAGCATCGGAAAGATCGTAGTCAGAATCTTATGAGTCCAGCCAGTGAAGATTTTGTCAGGTCTTTCCATCAATCTGGCTGCCGAGAAGAAGGCGGTCATGAGACCGCGATTGGCATGAGTCCAGAAGACCGGGAGCTGGAAGAACATCTGCATGATGTAATGAAGAAAACTACCATTGAGGATCAAGAACAAGAACCACAGCAGGTTTGCTGTCCCCAGTTCTCCTGGATAACGAAGGATTGACCACGTCAATATTCCTCCGGCAATCAACAGGTTTAAAAAAGAGTTCGCTGCGAAATCCCGCAAGCTGAGGAAGAAAAGCGATGAGACGGGCCGCACGATGTAATAGTCGAGGTCTCCCTTGTTCACGTAGATCGGCAACCACCACATGTTGTTACTGACAATGGTCATGTGGATGGCATCTATAACCAGGTACCCGGAAACGAAGATTAATACCTGATCGTAGTTCCAGCCACCGAGCATATTTGTGTGCTGATAAAGAACAGTGAAGAAGATCAACTCGACAGCGTAAAACATGCAATCCATGACGATGCGAAACCAGAAATCCATTCGGTACTCGAGTGAGCGGCTGAAGGAAAACTTCAGGAATTGAAGATAGAGACGTAGGTATCGCAGCATCAGATACCGACTCCCGTGTAGCGTAGATCTCCTCTTCGCCATACCGGTATTCCCATGGCACCGATGATGATGCACCAGAGCAAGCAGGTACCGATCCCTGTGATCCACTGAGCGGGTTCTACTTTCCCCATCAGGACGAATGTTGGAAATTCGAACAGGTATACAAACGGAAGATTTTGAAGAATGTTTTGTACAGGATCCGGATACAGGGAGAGCGGCAACATCGCTCCGCCCAAAAGCATCGTGACAAAACGTAGCATGACCGACAGGCTCCAGACATTATCTGCCCAGAAAGCGACATACTGCGGAATCAAACCCATCAGAAAAAACAACAGATGCGCAACCATGATCGTTGGAATGGCCATCGCTATCGTCATCGGTGTTACGGATGCTGTGGTTGAGAGCCCGAGTAACGGGATCGCTATTATGCCCATCAGGATCGATTGAAACAGATCCGGCATCACGTGACCGATCTGTTGTGCATATTTGATGAAGGTGTAGTGACGGGGGTAGAGCAAGAATCGGCTCAGCGCACCGTCGTAGATTTCGGTGGCGATAGCCATTTGCAGGTCTCCTCCCCGGACGATGCGTCCGGTCAAGAAAACCAGCACTCCATAGGAGAGAATCCCGGGGAAATCCCACCCCCCGATGATTTCGGCGCCAGACTCGGCAAAGATGGCGGACCATAGTGCCCACAGAATGATGAGATTGACGCCAAGATTGACCACCATCGTGACCCAGAAATCGACCCGGTAGCTCATCAGTTTCTTTGCTTCAAGAGCGACCAGATGAAAGAAGAGGGAAGGACTCATGCTGAATCTTTCGTCTTTCCGGCCATGATCCGCTCGATGGTATCTCCGATCTCTGGATCTTCTATGGTTAGATCAATCACTGAATAATTTCGGAGTAAATCGGCAGCAACCTCAGAGATTTTTTGTCGTGAAATCCGCAAGCAGATCGATCCGGGATCACATTCGATGACCGTACCCATCTTCTCGAGCTGTTCTCGGTCCGGAGTTTTTACCGAGTTACGATGGATATGCATTCGTAGTTGTTTGTATGGTGCGTATTCTTCCATGACGCGCTTGAGGCTGCCGTCATAGACGATGTCTCCTTCGCGAATGATGATGATTCTTTCGCAGAGTCGCTCGATATCTTCCATGTAATGACTGGTCAGGATCATCGCTGGGGCATTATTTTTCCGGTACTCCAGCAAGAAATCTCGTACGGCTCTCTGCGTCGTGATATCGAGGCCGATGGTCGGTTCGTCGAGATAGACCACTTTTGGCGAATGGAGCAGTGCGGCGATGAGCTCCATCTTCATCCGCTCTCCGAGGGAGAGACGCCGGATCTGAATCTTCATCTCATCGCCGATTCCGAGCATGTCGGTGAGAACTTTCAGTGTTTTCTGATATTGATCACGTGGAATCTGATAAATCTCTCTTAATAACTCGAAACAGTCACCACCGGGAAGATCCCACCACAGCTGCGCTTTCTGCCCCATCACAAGAGCGATCTGCCGGCGGAAAACATTTTCACGTTTCCAGGGAACATGGCCGAGAACTTCTGCTGTCCCAGAGCTCGGGTGAATGATGCCCGAGAGCATCTTCACCAGAGTAGTTTTTCCAGCGCCGTTGGCGCCGATGAGACCGACGATTTCTCCTTCATTGACCTCAAACGAAGATCCGGTGACGGCAGCCTTTTCGACCCAGTTACGGCGAAAAAGTGATTTTACAGAAGCGGCAAGACCGGGTTCTTTTTGGTGTACCCGAAATACCTTGCGTAGATCTCTGACCTGAATCATTGAGGCTCCCTTTCCTGTCACAGTGCCTATATACGCCAAGACGGGGACAAAGCAGTGCCTTTTTTTGAAACAGGCTGTCCGATTATGCGGCGGAACCGGATCGGAGGACTGGGTAAGCGGTTCCTGGTTTCCAGAGATTTTGTTTCTGGCCAGTCGCTCCCGGGCTCTTGAGGGATGGGACAGGCAGGGTTACGGGAGAAATCCGGGCTCTGATAGTAATTATGTGTAACGACTATGCAGAAACTCCAGATGCTTGGCGGATAGTTTCACGCTTTTGCGCACGGTGTTGTTCATTTCCAGGTTGTTCATTTTCAGTACTACGCACATTCCCCATATCTCTCATATCTGTTTTCGCCAACTTTCTGTTGGCTCGTAGCCACCCCTTTTCATTTCGGCCATGCCATGAAAGTGCCCGAATCTCGGGCCGCTCAGTCTTCCCCAACGAGCCTGCAAGTCGCGGGATCAGTACGGGGAATCATGAAAGGAGGGACACCATGTCCTTCTCCAGGTTTGTTGCGGCACTCGCCGCATGTCTTGTCCTGGGTGCACCATTGTGTGCTCAGGTTCTTGAGGATCGTCAACCCAGAGCCGGTGAATTGAAGATTCACAGCTCCGAGGTGACAGGCCTAGCGACCCTAATTACGGGGTTTGATGGTCTTCCGATTCCCGGTATTGAAAACCTGGAGGATCCTCTCGCGGTTCTCGATATTCATGGCCGACTTTTTGGTATTTCTGATCCGAAAACTCAACTACGTCGACTTCGAACCGATACATGTGATCAGGGAAATCTGCATCATCGGTATCAGCAGGTTTATCGTGGAGTCGATGTTTTTACCGGGCAACTGATCATTCACCAGGATCCGCAAGGTCGGTTTCTTGCGGTCAACGGCGATTTCTATCCGATCCGTGGAACCGCTTCGACAAATCCAGAGATCACCCAGGAAGAAGCTGTTTTTCTTGCTGCAGGTGAAATGGGAATTGACGAGCCACAGGTTTCAGAAGAGCAGCTGCTGATCGTCGATCCAGGTTGGTACGGAGATCCCTCTGATGGAAATACTCACCTGGTCTGGCACATGGTCATCGGTTCGGAAACTGTTTTGCCAGAATATGCTCTGGTGGACGCCATCGATGGAACGCTGGTCGACCACTGGCCGGCGATTCACTCCGCCATCAATCGTCGTATCCATGATGGAAGCGGTGGGGGATTACCCGGACCCTTGGTTCGTACCGAGGGTGCTGCTGCAACAGGGAATGCAAATGTCGACGGTGTTTACGACTTCACCGGTGATTTTTATCGTCTCATCAACAGCGGATTGAACCGCGATGGTATCGATGGATCTGGTGGCGTGCTGCAGGCGACGGCCAACTGGAGTGACGGTATCTGTCCCAATGCCATCTGGAATGGCACGGGTACAGCTTTCTGTAATGGATTGGCTACCGATGACATTGTTGGCCACGAGTTCGGTCATGGATTGACCGACAATACGGCAGATTTGATCTATCAGAACCAGTCAGGTCAGCTCAACGAATCCTTTTCAGATGTCTTCGGTGAACTGGTAGATCTGTGGAACGGTAATGCGACAGACGCTGGTGCTCCTGGTGGAACCCCATGGCCTCCGACCCCGACCGGTAGCGGTGGTGATACACCAAATACTGGTCGCTCTGGTTGTGGTGACTCTTCGGTACGCTGGTTGATGGGTGAAGATAGTTCTCTTGGAGCTATTCGCGACATGTGGTCGCCGACTTGTAAGGGTGATCCTGATCGTGCCCTCAGTCCCTTGTACGAATCGACCAGCTGTGATCCTGGATTTGATAACGGTGGCGTTCATATCGGATCAGGAGTTCCGAATCATGCTTTTGCCATGGTCACCGATGGCAAGACCTTCAACGGTGTCACTGTCACAGGTGTTGGAGCCATCAAGTCGGGGGCGGTTTGGTTCCGTACTCTGACTGTTTATTTGACTCCTGCTTCTGATTTCAATGAGGCATATGCTCTGTTCAATCAAGCTGCCACTGACCTGGTCGGGACCACTCCGAACGATCCTCGTACCGGAGGTTCTTCAGGCGATCCCTTCACTGCAGACGATGCGACACAAATACAAAATGCACTGACAGCAGTGGAGATGAATGGTGCCGGAATCTGCAATCCTCCACCGCCACCCGACAACGATGATTGCAACAATGCCACCATCGTGGCCGCTGGGATCCATGGCATCGATAACCGTGGTGGTACCAATAGCGGAATTGTCGCCAACGATGCCCAGTGCACTGGTACTTTCCTGGGTCAGGTTTCGAAGGATGTCTGGTACAGCTACACACCGGCGCAAGATGGAACTGCGACCTTCAGTACCTGTAACATTGCCAGTTTTGATACGGATCTGGTGGTTTACACCGGGGGTTGTGCAGGGCTCAATCAAGTGACCTGCAACGGCGATGGAACTGGCTGCAGTAACTTCTCTTCGATCATCTCGAATTTTCCGGTCACTGGTGGTACCGAATACCTTGTGCGTGTGGGTAGCTTCGGAACCACGGGTGGTGTCGGGGAGCTGGAGATCAGCTTCACTCCCGGTGGTGGAACACCCATCGAGGTATGTAACAACGGTACTGATGATGATGGCGATGGAGCGACCGATTGCGCTGATACCGATTGCGCCGCGGATCCGGCCTGTGCCGGGACCCCGGTAGAAGATTGTTCGAACGGTGTCGATGACGATGGCGATGGTGCCATCGACTGTGCTGATTCGGATTGCGTCGGAAACCCGGCGTGTGGCCCTGCGGCTGCCGGCGATGACTGTGCTGATCCGATCGCTGCTGCTCTCGGTGCGAATGCTGTCAACACGACGACTGCGACCGATTCTACCGATCCTACCGATGAGACGCAGTGCCCCGGCACCTTCCTCGGTGAGTTCAACCAGGATGTCTGGTACAGCTTCACGCCAGCCAGCGATGGCTTGCTGACCGCTGATCTATGCAATCAGGTCACTTTCGATTCAGACATTGCGGTATACACGGGGCTCTGTGGTTCTTTGACCCAGGTCGGCTGCAACGGCGATGGGCCCGGTTGTACTGGATTCAGCTCACTCGTGAGCGATCTTCCAGTGGCTGCTGGTACTGAATATCTGATCCGTATTGGTGGCTGGAATCAAAGTGCTGCTGGTACTGGTAATCTTGAGTTGAGTCTTTCGACCAGTAGTACAGAGAACTGTACCAATGGTGTCGATGACGATCTGGATGGAATGACCGACTGTGAGGATCCCGATTGTAGTGGTGATCCGTCCTGTATTCCGTTCCCGGGTGACGAGTGCGCCACTTCGTTGGTGGCTTCTTTGGGTGCCAATGCGCTGGATAGCACCGGGGCCAGTGATAGTGCTGATTCTGTCGGGCCGTGTGCCGGGTCCTTTGTTGGTTCGATGAGTAATGACATCTGGTACAGCTTGCAGGCGACTGGAACTGGTGTTCTCACCGTCAGCACCTGTGGACTGGTTAACTACGATTCAAGCATCGTTGTCTACCAGGGTTCATGCGGTTCACTGGTACAGGTCGCCTGTAACGGCGATGCCTGTGGTTTGGCGTCCGAGGTTCAGCTACCAGTCACCAATGGCGATCAGTTGATGATTCGTGTTGGTTCGGCTTCCGCCGGGCAAAGTGGAACAGGAACGATGCAGATCGATCTTGCCGTGGCCCAGCCGGAGAACTGCACCAACGGTGTTGATGACGATCTGGACTCTCTCATCGATTGTCTCGATCCAGACTGTGCTGCTGATCCAAGTTGTACATGTGACCCGATTCAGGGTCTGGTGTGTAATCAGTCTACAGGTCTGGAGATCACACTTTCCTGGCTCAACGGCGAAGTGTATGACCAGATCGAGATCGTCAGAGATGGCATTTTGCTGGCTGTCCTTGGCGGTACTGAGAATAGTTACAATGATCCGACTTCGCTGGTTGGTGTACGTACTTACGTGGTGACAGGAGTCTGTTCTCAGAATCAGTCCTCGATGATCTGTCAGGTCGATGTTCAGCAGCCGACGGGATTCCGCTTTGTTGCTCCGCAGATCGCTGCGGATTTCGATCAGGTGACAGGTATCGGTTCGATGGTCGCAGGGCTCACTATCGGTGAAGAAGATGACAATCTTGGTTTCCCGAATTCGACGCAAGGATTTTCGTTCTCTCTGGCGAATGATCCCGCAACGATTTCGGTGACCTCCGTGGCACCTTCGGCGGCCCTGGCTGCCATGAATGGTTCCAGTGGTCCAGATTTCATGACGGAAACGATTCTGCCCGATGGTGTTACCGTGGGTGTGGTATACAGCTTTCCTGGTACAGAGGTGCTCTCCTTTGCGGCTGATACCGAGGTTGTGTTGGTCAACTACGAGACCAATGCAGGGAATCTTGCGGGAGAGTCATCTTCCGTGGTGACGACCCTGGAATGGTCCGAGACCATCGGCACGACTCCGGTTCAGAATCTCGTTGTGGTCAACGGTGCAGCTTATTCGCCGATTACCAGTGACGGAACGGTCACCCTCTCTCCGTCAGCCATTGGCGGATTCGATCGTGGTGATTGCAATGTCGATGGTGCTTCGAATATTGCTGACATTGTTCATGCTCTCAATACCCTGTTTTTGGGCGGGACCTACGCCTGTGCAGATTCTTGTGACACGAACGATGACGGTACGATCAACATCGCTGATCCGGTCTACGGTCTTGCTGGGTTGTTCAGCGGTGGAGAAGATCCTCCGGCACCTCATGGCAGTTGCGGAGCAGACCCAACGGCGGATGCTCTCGATTGTGAGAACTACGACGTCTGTGATTGATCGCAGGCGAGGATGAGTACTTCGGACCCCGGGGCGGCATGCGCTCCGGGGTCTTTTTTCATCGGATCGGCTCGGTTCTGCTTCTGTGGCCCTTAATGGTGCTTCTGGTCTTGTTCTCCGGTGTCTTGTTCTGTGGCGTCTTGCTCTCTGCTGCTCTGCTGGGGTCCGATATTAGAGGTTCGATCTGCTCCGTCTGACGATGCGGTACGCTTGCCCACCGGAGGACTGGCTCCTACGATCTTGAGACTGCCTTTCCCCTTTTCCGATTTTGGTGGGGACAGGGGGAAACTCTCGATCCGGAAGGCAAAAGAAGCGTCATGTCAGCTCCTCTTTCAGAACAAACTCAAGCCCTGGTTGATTCGGTACAGCGAGTTGCTGTCGTGGGTGCCGGAACGATGGGTAACGGGATTTCTCAGGTTTTTGCGCAGTCCGGTTACGAAGTGGTCATCATCGACCCGATCGATGCCGCACTGGAACGGGCCCGAGGATTTATCGAGAATAGTCTTGGTCGCATGGTCAAGAAGGAAAAGATCTCGACTTCCGATGCAGAAGCAGCTCTAGGTCGGATTTCTTTCGAGACCAGTGCGGAAGCTGCTGCCGGTGTTCAGTGGGCGGTCGAGGCCGTTCCTGAAGATGAAAACTTGAAGGAAAAAGTTCTCTCTGCACTGGATAGTCAGGTTGCCGCTGGCGGAGTGATCGCCACAAATACTTCATCTCTGTCCATCACCAGATTGGCCAACTTTACCTCGCGACCGGAATCGTTCGTTGGAATGCACTTCATGAATCCAGTTCCAATGATGAAA
>JBBWWC010000011.1:0-2375 GCA_050256555.1 Planctomycetota bacterium
TCTCGAGACTTCAAGTCTCGAGCTCCTCTCCTTCTTCTGTTGAATCGGAGTCTGCCAGCGGATCTTTGCCACGTCGTTGTATCACTGCTTGTCGCAACAGGAATTCAATTTGAGCATTGACGCTTCGCAACTCGTCACTTGCCCAGTGACGTAGCTCCTTATGGATGCGTTCATCGAAACGCAACAGAAGAGATTTTCTGGCCATGATTAAAAACTCCAGCGACGTCGTGTTCCCGTACGGGACCTGGTCGGCTTGTTACTGATCCTGATTATGTGTAGAGACTTCCTGTGTTCACGACTGGCTGTGCATCACTATCACTACAGAGGATGACCAGTAGATTGCTGACCATGGCGGCTTTGCGCTCTTCGTCCAGATTCACCACATTTTTTGATTCGAGACCATCGATCGCCATTTCGACCATGCTCACCGCTCCGTCAACAATCTTTTCTCGTGCTGCGATGATGGCATCGGCTTGTTGACGGCGCAGCATGGCGCTGGCGATTTCCGGTGCATATGCCAGGTGGTTGAGTCGTGCTTCTTCGACCTCAACTCCGGCCTTTTCCAGACGTTTCGAGAGTTCGATCCGTAACGCCTCGCTGACCTGTTCGGTCGAGCTCCTCAGGGTGTATTCGCTTTGTAGTTCATCCGAGTTTTCACCGTGATCATAGGCGTAATCATTGGCCAGGTGGCGTAACGCCGATTCGCTCTGGACCCGTACGAAGTGAGCATAGTCGTCGACATCAAAAGCGGCCTTGGCAGTATTTTGCACTTTCCATACCACCACAGCAGAGATCTCGATGGGGTTACCACGCTTGTCGTTGACCTTGAGCTTCTCACCGTCAAAGTTTCGTGCACGTTTCGAGATCCGAGTTTTGGTGTAGAAGGGATTGCCCCAGAAGAAGCCGTTGCGAGACTCGGTACCCTTGTAGTTACCAAAGAGCAGGATCACCATCGCTTCATTGGGCTGCAGGGTGAAGTGCCCGGCGAGGAGCACGATGACGAGTGGAATCGCAATGATGGCGGCAATCTTGCCTGGAAATGGCACCAGAACGATGGCAATGACGGCGCAGATGATCAGCAGCAGATGGAAGAAGAGCCGCATCCAACCGTTGGCCATTTTGATGTTCTTTTCCTCGGTGGTTTGCATGTTTTCCTTTCTGTGGTTGCGCGATGAACTAAGATAGCAATATGATATCACAATGATATGCGACTGTCGATATGTGGCTGTCGATATGTGGCTGTCGATATGTCGGTGCCGTTATGGGATGCCGATTAGCTTTAAAGCATTATTATTGAAGGATTTAGAGCATTTATGGAAGGTTCTTTTGGGACTCTGGAGAGGGGGTGGTGGGGGTTGTCCGGGCTACCAACGCTATAAATATCGACCCCATCTGCCAGTTGGTTTGAGGCTGTGGCTGGAAGTGTCAGGCCGGCTGGAGCTGTTCATGATGATCGAAAGTTGAATGTCATGAGCGTCATCGACATCGTGATTTGGACGTCTTGATGTGGCCGACAGCTGGGTCTGTTGAAGATACCAACGAACCCCGTTTGACAAACCGCTGGGCGCTGGAAAGGGACCCAACGAGCCCCTAGAGTGCAACCGCAAACCATCTGCAAGGGCCAGATGATGTTGGGCCGACCTTCGAGAGCGAAAAAGGACCGAATCACATGACGAGATCGAATATAAGTCGCAGAGGATTTTTGACGAGTGGTGCGGCTGCGGGATTGCTCTGGAGTTCCCGGGTTGCCGGTGGATCACCGATTCCGCTGATCGACACCCATCAAAAAGAAGCTCGCAACGTCATCTTTCTGGTCGCCGATGGAATGAATACAGGTACCTGGAGCATCGCTGATTACTACACCCAGCATCAGTCGCAGCAACGAACCGAATGGGTCCAGCTTTATCAAGAGGAGGCGGTGACCCGCTCCTTGATGGAAACTTGCTCCAGCAATTCTCATGTGACCGATTCCGCCGCTGCGGCTTCGAGCTGGTCGACTGGACAGCGAATCAACAACGGAGCCATCAATGTTTCACCGGATGGTTCGGCACTGGTTCCGATCCATGAGTTGGTCAAGAAAAGCCGTCGCAGCACTGGTCTGGTGACGACGACCCGGGTGACTCATGCAACACCGGCGGCATTTGCTGCGAGTGTCGCCAGCAGGGGCAAAGAAGACGCCATCGCTCTTCAGTACCTCGAACGAGGCGTGGATGTGATTCTTGGTGGTGGATCAAAGCATTTCGATGGGGCCAAGCGAGGCGACAAGATCGACCTTGCCGGGCGCTACCAGGCAGAAGGATACGAGTGGATGGAGTCGCGCGAGCAGCTGATCAGCAGATCCGGTGAATTGCCAAAGCGGTTGCTGGGCACCTTCT
>JBBWWC010000012.1:0-4054 GCA_050256555.1 Planctomycetota bacterium
ACGCTATTCTTTTTCTTAGCCAGGGAATCTCGGTGCCCCACCCAGGTATGGGAATCGATCAAAGCTGGGGTCCTCTTCGATCAGGCGTGGATCGCCGGTCTTCTTCAATTCAACAAACAGGCGATTCCTCATCTGTTCGACGATTTTTTTGTATTGAGGATCCTTCGCAACATTGACCAGCTGATCGGGATCCTTTTTCAGATCATACAGTTCTTCGGCAGGGCGTTTGCCGAAGGCGAGTTGATAAAACTGGCGATGTTGATCGTCCTGTTGTCGATTTTCTACGATGTAACTTTTGGTGGGCCCATTGTCACAATCTGCGAGCCATGCATTGGGAAGGGTCGATTTTCGATGATCGGGGGTTCCTGCTGGCCAACGATCAGGAAAGAAGTTGTGCAGGTATAGGAAATCGTGAGTTCGGAAGGCACGAGTCGGATAGCCGCCCATGTTTGGCGACTCTTGTCCGGGAACATGACGTTCCTTGCCGTGTAAGATGAAGCTGCGATCGTTGATGTCTTGTCCTGCCAGCAGAGATAAAACGCTACGCCCTGAGACATCTTCAGGAACGGAAACTTTTGCTGCTTCGTAGAAGGTCGGCGCCAGATCGACGAGGCTGACAAAGTCAGTGACCACGGTTCCACCTTTTACCCCCGCTGGCCAACGGATGGCCAGCGGGACACGTGCTCCGCTGTCGTAGTTGTTGCTTTTGCAGCGCGGGAAAGGCATTCCGTGGTCACCAGTCATGACGATGATGGTGTTGTCGAGCTGGCCACTGGTTTCAAGGGCGACAATCGCTTCACCAACAACACGATCGAAGCGTTGTACTTCGAGGTAATAATCAGCAACGTCGCCACGTACCTCGGCAGAATCGGGAAAGTGCCCAAACAATTTGATCTTTGAAAGATCCATGCCGCTCTTGGCACCTGAATCCTTGATGAAACCCCGATGTGGATCATGACTTCCGAGCCAGAAGCACCACGGTTTTCCATCCGGCACAGTCTTGATGAAATCACCTAACGCTTGTGGGTCGGGAGAACTGATTGGAGGACCGGCAGGATGACGTCCTGCGGTTTCGGTTCGGCCTGGCCCCCAGGCTTTGCTCTTGGATCCGATGACGTATCCGGCACGAGCAAGAACTTCCGGGTAGGTTTCGAACTTGTCGGGAAAAACGCTCCAGAGATTGCCAGCGCCCTCCAATCTCCAGTGCCACTGTCCGGTCAAGATGGCACCGCGAGAAGGTGTGCAAGAAGGAGAAGAGACGTAGGCATGCTGAAACAGGGCACCTTCTGTAGCAATTCGATCGAATGTCGGAGTTTTTACGACTGGGTCATGATAAGCACCGGCATGAGGCCAACCCCAATCATCCGCAATGGCGAAGAGGATATTGGGCCGTGTATCATCAGAGGATTCCTGGCCATGGAGCGGAAGGCTCAGCCCAAAAAATACTGCAAATGCCATGATGATGAATTTGATGACACGGAATCTCATTCAATCACCTCCTGAAATTACGAGTTTGCCGGAGCTTGCCACAGCTCTATTCGGGGCAAGGTGGCACGATTCCACTCCTCCTCGATGGCAAGACCAAGGTGTTCCTTGTACCAACTGGCGAGCGCAGCAGGATCTTTAGATCGAATGAAGAGACCACCGATGCCGATGACTTTTTCCATCGATGACTCCTTTATCTTGAACCATCACCGAGCATGTCGAGGCAACATTTCTTGTACTTTCGACCGCTTCCACAGGGGCATGGATCGTTACGGCCGATTTTGGAAGCCACCCGGTCAATCGATTCGACTTGACCTCTTTGACCGCGCAAATAACCGTCCTTCAGTGCCAAGACCATATGAAGGTGAGATTCGCCATCGGCTAATCTTCCGCGCTGTTGAAGATCGGCAAGAAAATCGCCGACCAGTTGCGGTACTTGTTCTTGAGCATCATCAGGGATGGCCAGTGATCGAAGACCATCGAGAAGTCCCGCTCGGACGTCATCGGCAACGATGGCATCGGGTGCGACACCGCGTAAGGAACAGGCATGATTTAGAAATGAAACAAGGATCGGCTGGGCATGAGGAGCGACGATTGCAGCAACTCGGGAGCCAGCATCGTCGATGAGGAAATCGGAGACCCAGTTTTCGATCTGCTCCTGGATCCAGCGATCATCCATGCTCTTCTTCTCCTTCTGTTTGCGACCAGCATCCTCGAAGCAGACCTGATATGCCAGTCTTCCGCGAATGAACTTTTACCGGTGTCTATTGCTGGCTTCTGACCTACAGGATCGCTGACGATGAGGGGCGAATCGTCCGACTAGCACTGATAATTCTATCTTGATCGTTCAACGGCGAGTACATTGCTGATGCGTGTTGCGACACGTGTTGCGACAGATGATGCGTGTTGCGCCAGTCGTTGGGATATCTAACCTGCACCTAGATGGAAAAGGGCCACAAAATGCAAAGCAGAAATCACATCTTGTTGTCGGTAGGTATTTTGGTTTTTCTGACGATGGTTGTTCCTGTCGTGGGGCAGGAGCCGCAAGCCAAGAAGCCGCAAGCCCAGAAGCCAGAGAAGCAAGTCATCTCGGTATATGACATCGAGGCGGATGCTTCCGTTGACATTGCTGCTGCGGTAGCTCGAGCGAAGAAAGATAACAAGCGTGTTCTGGTCGTGTATGGCGGTAATTGGTGCGGTTGGTGTGTCAAACTCGATGAGTTTTTCAAAAAGGATCGAACTGTCGCTCGTACTGTTCGCTATGAGTACGAGGTGGTGAAGGTTGATATCGGCCGTTTCGACAAGCACATGAAGATTGTCGAGGGGTACGGCGCTCAATTGAAAAAAGAGGGTGTGCCTTATCTCACGGTCCTGGATGGCGCCGGGAAAGTGGTGGCCCATCAGAACACCGGAGATCTGGAGAAAGATGATCACCATGATAGCGCCAAGGTCGAAGAATTCTTACAGGCCAAAAAGGCTCCGCCTGAGGATGCCGAAGAAGTTCTCGCTGCAGCATTGAAGCAGGCAAAAAAGGATGGCCGCAAGGTTTTGCTTCATCTGGGAGCCCCCTGGTGAGGGTGGTGTGGAAAGCTCGAGGAGTTCCTCGGCACCCCGGAAGTGGCCTCTTTGATGGCGAACGATTACATCGACCTCAAGATTGATACCGATCGGATGACAAACGGCAAGGAAGTCGCTGCACGGATCCGTGGTGAGCAACGAGGCGGAATCCCCTGGATCGTAATTCTCGATGGCGATGCGAAAAAGCTCATTACTGGTGATGGTCCTGAAGGAAATATTGGCTGCCCCGTATCTGAGGGAGAAAGAGCCCACTTCATCAAGATGATCCAGGCGACCCGTAAGAAACTTACCGATTCTCAGGTGGCACAGATCACGACACATTTGCAGGCTTTTGCCGACAAGATCATGTCTGCTAGACGCCGCTGACCAGATTTTGTGAAAACTGATGATCATTGAAGCCCGTAGTTTTACTGGCAACTTCAATGTCTTGGTTCGAACGTAACTTGGTAAATTTGGACGCCTCAGATATGGATTTCGGTTATTGAAATACCGATTTCTCGCACATGCTTGATGCCTTCAGTCTTGTTTCAGCGTTTTTTCAACGGCTGGGAAGTCTTTGGCATGTTTGGCCCAATGCTGGCCATTCCTGACCAGTTCGCCAAGTTAAAAACCCCCAATCCGTACATTCCTGCCTAAAGCAAAAGGCTACTCTTCTGGTTCCCATGTACCGGGGACCTTGGAAATTTATAGACGTGATGGGGCTTGAGACCACATATCGATAGATAGCGAGTTGTGAGTGGAAGACCCCTCTCACGAATTCGAGGAAGAAGTATTAGGGGTCGAGGTTTAATGGGGGAGGAACATCTACGTTCCACCAATCCCCCTGAAGAGTGCATTCTTACATTTTCTGGATGTAAGGATGGTGAGAAAGCCGATGGGGTAAGTGATGATGGAGTTCCATTCATCCTCAGCAACGAATATGGGTCGTTGCTACAAATTGTTTTCCTTGTTCGTAGTTCTGTGCCTTCTGTCATCAGGTTGTGGTGGAGGG
>JBBWWC010000013.1:0-3079 GCA_050256555.1 Planctomycetota bacterium
GGAACTTGTCAGGGCTCGCAATCAGGGAGAAACGGAGAACCGGAAGGATATCCGCACAGTGCGCTTGGTATCCGGGTCCGCAGGGGTGTACATAAATTCCTAACAGTGGAACCTGCCATCCCCTGAATCCTGCATCACGAGGTTCAGGGTGGATTGTCCACAAGTAGTCCACGTTCGTCCAGCCTAAAACAGGCGATCTCGGAGAGATTTTTTTGACCCATTGCCGCATGACAAAGCTCCCCCTATCCTACGTAAAACCCTGCAAAACAGACACCTAGCTGCTATTCTGACGTCATACGTGTTTACAGCTGAGAAGAGGAACCTCCTTGTCGATCTCCAAAGGTGTCCGTGAATCCCTCGCTCGCTCTTCCTGGATTCGAAAGATGTTTGAGGAGGGAAACCGTCTCAAAAGCATTCACGGTCAGGATGAAGTCTTCGATTTCACCCTGGGAAACCCTCACCTTCCCCCCCCGCCGCAGTTCATCGAAAAACTCCGTGAGCTGGTCAATGGACCGCAAGAAGAAATCCATCGCTACATGCCCAACGCCGGTTGGCCTGAAGTTCGCGAAAAAATTGCTGCAGATCTTCAACGTCGTAACCACCTGCCCTGGAGTGGCTCCAACATAGTGATGACCGTTGGTGCGGGTGGGGCTTTGAATATCCTGCTCAAGACGCTACTCAATCCAGGGGATGAGGTCATTATCCTCAGTCCTTACTTTGTTGAATACGTCTTCTACATTCAGAATCACGGTGGAGTTGCCGTAGATTGTCCGACCACTAAAGATTTTTGTCCCGACCCGGAAACATTGCTCTCCAAAGTAACCAATCGCACGCGAGCCGTGATCATCAACAGTCCCAACAATCCGACTGGCCGCGTCTACACCGAGCAAGAATTGACAAACTTCTGTGACGGTCTCCGCGAAGCCTCTACCAGAATCGGGCAACCGATCTACCTCATCTCCGATGAACCCTATCGAAAAATTACTTACCATGGAGAAACCTGTCCTGAAATCCCTGAGTTTTATGACACCACTGTCGTGATCACTTCCCACTCGAAGGATCTAGGGCTCGCAGGAGATCGAATCGGCTACCTCGCGGTGTCCCCCAAGACCATCGAAGCTCCTGACATCGTCGCAGGATGCACCTTTTCAAACAGAACGCTGGGTTTCGTCAACGCTCCCAGCCTTCTCCAGCTGGCGGTAGCAGACTGTCAGGAAATGACGGTCGATTGCAGCGAGTACTCGCAAAATCTCTCGCTTCTCTCAGCACAGTTTGAAAAACTCGGATTCGATTTCGTCCCACCAGGAGGAGCGTTCTTCCTGTTTCCCCATTCACCCGGTATGGACGATGTCGAATTTGTCCAGCTGGCGATGGAGGAAAAGATTCTCGTCGTTCCGGGAAGCGGTTTTGGGCGGGCAGGACACTTCCGTCTCTCCTTTGCCGTCCCAGGACAGATGGTGGAAAAATCGATCGAAGCCTGGGCTCGACTGGCAGAACGCTGTCCGGCGCTGGGCCGAGATGAGGAGAGGGCCCTCGAGTGAGCATCCAGTGGACGCCAGCGAGTCACAGTCATGGGACCGTCCAACTCCAGCAGTTGAAAAAGATCCTTGACCACGGTCCCGGGTTCATTGGGGCCATCTCCGACGACGATGCACTGAGTGCCGTCGAACAGATCGCCGCTACAGTTCCCGCCGATGATTCGATCTTGCTGCTGGGAATCGGAGGTTCCGCTCTCGGGGCTCGTGCTCTGGCCGCTGCTCTGGCGCCAGAACCGATCCGTGACCTGAATATCCTCGACAACATCGATCCAGATACAGTCGAGAGGAAGCTTTCTCGCCTGGATCTTTCCCGGACCACGGTCCTGGTCATCTCGAAATCGGGAGCCACGGCGGAAACCTCGGCCCAACTACTTCGCATCATCGCCGCACTCAGAGCTGCAGGTGTCGATCCCGACCAGAAAATTATCGCCATCACAGACCGACAGAAGGGACCCCTGCGGGCTCTGGCCAGCAAATGCGGATGGCGTACCCTCGAAGTACCATCCGATGTAGGCGGACGATTCTCGGTCATGACCGCAGTCGGCTGGCTACCAGCCATCCTTGTCGGAATCGATATTCGAAAACTTACTCAGGGAGCCAGGAACTGTCTCAAAGATCTTCAGCAAGCCGATGAAAATCATGCCCTCGTTCAATCAGCCAGCGAATGGGCACGATGTTCAGCCAGTCACAAGACCGTGGTTCTCTTTCCTTACAGAGATCGTCTTCGAACCTTCGGTGACTGGTTTGCACAGCTCTGGGCCGAGAGCCTCGGTAAGCGACTGGACCTTGCGGGTAATGAAGTCTGGAACGGCTCGACGCCGATCGTGGCCCGTGGTGTGACAGACCAACATTCACTGGTACAACTCTTCGTTGAAGGTCCGGATGACAAACAATATGTCTTCCTCGACGCCCCGCTGGAAGGATCCGATCCCGTCATCGAATCTGATCTCGCCGATCTCCACCCCGATTTCGGTTACCTTTCAGGAAAAAGTCTCGACCAGCTTAGAATCGCTGAATGGGAAGGGACCATCGCAGCTCTTCGAGCGGCGGGGCGACCGGTTTCGACCATCCAACTCGAGAAACTGGACGAAGCTCATCTGGGGGCCTTGATGTTACTCTGGGAGATGATGACCCTGCTCGCAGCAGCGGAGTTGAATGTGGATCCTTTTGATCAACCCGGAGTCGAGGCTGGAAAAGCGGTCGCCTTTGCCAAGATGGGTCGTGAAGGATGGCAAGAAAAAGCCGATGCGATCACTGCCGGCGCATCTTCGCCCCCTCCTGCTCCTGCGATCGACTGTTAAAGATCGAGCGTTATCTGTTACGAGATGAGCGACGTGCAACCAGTCGAACCCGAGCATTCCACTCGTCGGCAGAAATAACACCCTTCTCAATCAGCAACTCAATCAAAGCCTGTTGTAAAAGAGTTCCATCTGGAGCGACTGCAGAAGCTTTTTTCTGTGGCCCCGATCGTGTCGCTTTTTTTTGCGCAGTCCCAGAATTTACAGTGCTTCTCTTTCGAACCGGTCGTTTCGGTTTGACCG
>JBBWWC010000014.1:0-8874 GCA_050256555.1 Planctomycetota bacterium
TCACGTCTTCCTCGATCTCTTCGAGTCGCTGAAGGCTCGCCAGCAACTGCGCACGCGCTGCGGCAATCTCATCTTCAACGGCTCTTCTGGCTAACACCTGAAGAGCCGTTGCAGAACCAAAACGACTCCGAGCTTCTCGACGTCGTAAATCTGCTCTCTGCTGACCGAGCGGAAACTCGACTCCCACTGTAAATGTCCAGGAATCTTCCAGGCCGGATGAACCCGTCACTGGCGCATCGATATCCGTATTGGATTGTGCTCCGACAACGATATCTGGCCAACCACTACCCTCGATGTCTTCGAGATGAGCCGAAGCTAAAGCCAGCTCCTCTACTGCCATGATCTCTCGTGGATGCAGACGACGATCCGTCAACTGATCAATATGTTGGAATCGATCATCGCCAGGTCCCGCAGCATGCGGCAACACTGATCTGGCGCTTCGTCCCAGCAAGTCGTTGATACGAGAATGCGTTTTTCGAGCTTCGCGCTTGATACCATCAACACGATCATTCCAACGAGACTTGAGTGTCTCGAGCAAGATGGGTTCGACAGGAGAGGATGAATCAAAATCGCTCTCCTGCTGGGCCAACTCCAGCTCTCCAAGAGCATCCTGTGTCATCGAAAGGACCTGTTGCTGAAACCAGATCTCTGACCATTCTTCTCTGAGCAGGCGCAGTAACTTGCTCTCCACTTCCCGGAGACTGGCCGACAATAGCGCTGACCGTGATTGGCGAGCTCGCTGACGTCGCTCACCTTCCAGCAATGCAGAAGGGCGTAGATTAATAGCGAGTCTCCTGCCATCACCCTGATCGGCAAGCTCTCGCTGGTCTATATTTGCACTATCACTAACGATAGATCCGGGGATGAGAGCATCACCACCTTCTTGCTCACGCGTCGTACCAATCTCAGAACGAAGATGTTCCAGAGCCGGAGCCCGGTCGATTAAAAAACGCTCCAGATGCAGAAGGGTCGATTCAGAATCGATCGCATCTCCATGCTTCGCTGGGCTCTTGGAAACGTTTTGCTTCGTCGGGGTCTTGGCGGGATCAACCTCGTCACCAGTGAAGTAATCCATCACTCCACAGCCCGGTAACAGCAAAACAACCACCAGAAAGAGCGAGAATTTTCGTCCAGCGGATACCGACGCAAGGGACCGTCCGACCAGCAGGTCGACACGTAAGACTGTTCTGGATTTCAATTCTACGACCATGACCAGCTCCCCTCTCCCCCGAATATCGAGGATCCCTGCCCTGATCCTACATCCGGATGGATGCAATGTCCCCTGCGTCCTCCCTTCAAATTCCACTTCCCTGGTGGATCCGGAGGAAGAAGTGTTTCTCGACCACAACTGGTAAAGTTGCGCCATAACGCTACTCTTCAGGGGAAGAAAACCAGCGGAGGCTCTCGTGACACGTATACGCCGTCACCGACGACTTTCGGAATCTGAAAGTGCACGTGAAATGCGTGTCCAGGATCTAGCCGAAGCCCAGGATCTCAGCCACTGCTTTGGCCAAAGTGGCGACATCTGGCTCGAAATCGGTACCGGCAAGGACCCACATATCCTGGAACGCTCGCTACGGCATCCACGAGATCTACACCTTGGTATCGAGCACACCCGGAAAAAAGTCGAGTCGATGTTGCGCAAAGCTGAGGCGCTCGGCTGCAAGGGGAATCTGAAGCTGCTCCATGCCGATGCATTTGTTGTCATCCAGGAATGCTTTCCAGCAAACTCCATCTCCGGTGTCTTTCTGCTATTTCCCGATCCATGGCCCAAAGTACGCCATGCTCAAAGACGCCTGTTGCAAACCTCTTTTCTCTCTCTGGTCGTCGAGAAGTTACGATTCGGAGCCAGCCTCGAGATCAGAACCGACGAATCTGAATATGCAGAGCAAGCTCATCAGGCACTACAAGAAATAGGATCGCTGGAAAATCTCATGGACGGGAAACCATGGCTCAATACACCCATCGATCAGGAACTACATGTCCAGACCCTCTTCGAACACCGCTTTCGTAAAGAGAAGAAACCCATCCACTACTTCTACCTGAGGAAAAAAGAAGATGACCGCCTCTCCTGATCTCTCTCAAGAACTTCAGAGGCAACTTGCGGATCTACCCAAAGAACCAGGGGTCTACATCTTCACAGATGATCGATCGCGAACCATCTACGTCGGGAAGGCGGTGAATCTGCGCTCGCGGGTAAGATCGTACTTTCAAGAAGGAGCCACAGATGGGCGTTTTCTTTTCTCACGAATCGTTAAAAACACTCGAAGCATAGACTTCATCGTCTGCGCAAATGAACTGGAAGCACTTCTCCTTGAGAACAACCTGATCAAGAAGAACAGACCCCTGTACAATCTTCGCTTGCGAGATGACAAGACCTACCTTTCTCTACGGGTCACCACCGGAGAAAAATGGCCGAGAGTCCACCCCATCCGACGCTGGAAAGATGATGGCCACAAATACTTCGGCCCTTATTCATCATCTCGATCAGTTTACGAATTGCTGCGATTGATCAAGAAACACATCCCACTGAGAACCTGCACGAATGCTTTCTTCGATAGCCGTCAGCGACCCTGTATCGAACATGAAATCGGTCGCTGCACAGCACCCTGTGTCGGACTCGATGATGAAACGTCATACAATGAGATGGTCAAAGAAGTACTTCTTCTTTTGCGCGGGCGTGATCGATCTCTTCTCGAACTCCTGAACAACAAGATGGAAGAAGCCAGCCAGAAGCGTGATTACGAAAAGGCAGCCCAGTTACGGGACCAGATTTCGGCCGTCAAAAAGATCATGGAGCAACAAAATGTTCAGGAACATTCGCAAGGAGACTGCGATGTAATCGGCATCGAGAGAACCGAAGAAACCGCATCCATCCACCTCCTGCTGGTAAGAGAAGGAAGAGTGATTTCTTCTGCCACGCATACCTGCCGACCTGAACAACAAGAGGATCCCGAGCTCCTCTCTGCCTTTCTCGGACAGTACTACCATGGTGACAAATTCGTGCCGAGAGAAATCCTCGTTCCAGTCGAGCCCACCGATCGCGAGGTCATCGAGAAATGGCTCGGCTCGAAAGCCAATGGCAGAGTGCAATTCAAAGTACCTCAGCGAGGTTCGAAGGTACGTCTTCTTGAAATGGCTCATCGCAATGCCAAGGTCCGCTCCGAGTCTGATGGGCTCCAGCTCAAGGCTCATGAAGAAGTGGCCAGCAAACTCGGATCGCTGCTTGGAAATGGTGACCCGATCCGCACCATTGAGTGCTACGACATCTCCAACACGCAGGGAACTCTATCGGTGGCGAGCCGGGTCTTCTTCGATTCAGGTGAGCCAGATACCGACCTTTACCGCAGATATCGAATTCGCACCGTCCACGGAAGTGACGATTTCGCCAGCATGGAAGAAGTGCTGCAGCGACGTTTCCGACCGACCGAAAATCGTGACCCACTGCCAGATCTGGTGGTCGTCGATGGAGGCAAGGGACAACTTTCACGTGCAGTCGCCGTCATCAAGAAATATCAACTGGATGTAATAGTTTGCGGACTGGCCAAAGACCGAAAACGTAATGACCAGCGAACCACCGAGCGGGTCTATCTTCCTGGCTCCTCGGAACCATTGGACCTGGCAGAGGAAGATCCAGCCTCGCGCCTTCTACAAAAAATCCGTGATGAAGCACACCGATTCGCCAACTCGTATCACAGAGAACTGCGCAAGCGTAGCCAGCTAGTCACCGGCCTGGAAGAGATCCCGGGAATAGGTGTGCGTCGTCGAAGATCCCTGATGAAACATTTCGGATCCCTTTCCGCCATCCAGGACGCATCCATCGAGGATCTGGCCGCCGTCGACGGCTTGAACCCGACCATTGCCACTTCGCTGCATGCATTTCTCAATGCTCCCGATGAAACCGACGTCGAGGAAGAAATCCTCGACGGATCTCTCGATGAGCAAGAAATCGACCCGGAACAGGGGCCAGATCCGGCCTGAAACTACCTTCAAACGGTTAGATTTCTCCTCTGATACCATTTTCAGCGCCAGCACCCTCCCAGGCCACCGCTCGCCTCTCCTGCCTTCTCAGCAGCGATTCTCGACCCAGCACTCGCCAAGGAGGCCCTCAAATCGGCGGATCGGCGCTCCCCCGATTTGACGGGATGCAGCAGAACGTCTTACTCTTATCAGTAAGGAGAGCGGTGAAAATGCGCACCCTCCGGTACAGGAAAACCAGTGAGATTCTTGCCGCAGAAGGCCTATTGGCCCCTGCAGACATAGAATCGGCCCGGGCTCAATCCGAGGAGACCGGAGAAGGGATCATCGAGACCCTTCTTCGCGAAACTCCCCTGACCGAGGCCGATCTAGCCCGCTGCCTGTGCACACAACATCAATTGCCGATGATTCCGATTTCTCGTTACAACATCGATGCGAATTTACTTCTCTCGCTCGAACCTTCTTTTGCCTGGGAACACGGAACTCTTCCTCTCTCGAGGATTGGCTCCACTGTCATCGTTGCCGTACCCGATATCCCATCCGCCAATGCCATCACCACTTTGAGAGAAAAGCTCAAAGCAGAGCCTTTCCTCACCATCTCAACCTTCGATGAGCTACAGCTGGAAATCGCACGGCGCTTTGAACTCACGGAAGAGCGCAAGATCGAAATTGATCGCGAAGTGAGAACTCGCCGCCGCGGTGGAAGACCACCAGAAAGAACCGCAACCCCAACAGGCTTATCGAGCACTTCTTCTCTATTGGAGACTCTCGACGATTCCTGGGAAAACATCTTCGAAGAAGCCGAGAAAAACGTCCGCGACGGAAGTTCTTGAAACTCGTCTAGAGCTTCTTCTCCCCTTCTTGGGCTCCTGACTCCTCCACCGAATCTTTGGTTTCTACATCTTCATCAGCTTCTACGTCAGAAGGCGGTAGAGGCTGGCCGATATCAACCAGCAGATCAGGTCGAGCATCCGCCAGCTGACGGGCGGCAGCGGGAGTTACTGCAGTACGCCATAAATAAACCCGCTTCAGGGACGGAATCTGCTGCAGTATCGGCAGACAATCATCGGTAACTTCAGTGCCAAATAAATTCAAAACCGTCAATTCGGATAAGCTTGCCAGGGTCGCCACATCATCATCAACGACGACCGTCTCCGACAGATTCAATACCCGCAACTTGCGAAATCGCCACAGCCCAGACACAGAGGACGAGGTCACGGCAGTCCCGGCAAGATCCAGTCGAGAGAGAACCGGCTCCAGCCCCTTCAACATTGCTAGTTTTTCATCAGTGGCTTGCTGACGCAATAATCGAAAGACCGCCTCATGCGCATCATCGATACGTGACAGTGGTGCTACGCGAACTCCCACGCCATTGAGCAGCTCCACCGCAGCATCGATGGAGCTGCGATCCAAATCACTCGAGATGGATATCCTCGGCAAATCTGGAAGACGACCCGGCGACACCGTAACGGGTGCTGTTGTACCTTGCACTGGCGACACCAGATCCGGCTCCGGTTCAGATGCAGACCAATGCGCCCCTGATTCGATCCAGTTCTTCAGAATCGTCACATCTTCTTCCGTAAGACGATCACCTTCAGGTGGCATCCGATCTTCGTCATCATCGGGAAGAATGATCCGAACAATCAGCTCACTCTCTTCGACATTTCCTGGAACGATGGTCGGAAACTCACGGTCAGCCATGGCCGCCACAGCCAGGTCGAGACGGAGTCCGCTTTTTTGTTTCTCCGGACCATGGCACTCATAACAGTACGACTTGAGAATCGGTTGGACACGATCATTGAAAGTGTCTGCCGAAGACTCCGGATCATCGTCCTCCTCTTCGTGCCCATCGGACAGGAGAGAAGGGCCTTTAATGCCCGACGGCCCCACCAAGCCCTTCGCTCCCTCTGCTGGCCAGGGAGCTCCAGCCCTGACCCACTCGACGATTCCACGTTGCTGCTTCTCGGAAAGGGCCGCCACATCCGAATCGGGAGGGGGCATCCGATCATCGTCATCTTGAGGAAGCAGAATCAGCTCCACCAGCAAACTTTGATCAGGATCACCGGGAATGATGACTGGAGTTTCTCTTTTCAGATCCTTGATGTCATCAGGCGTATCGAGGCGAAGCTCACCCTTGACCTTATCGGGACCATGACAGCTCACGCAATGCTGATCGAGTGTATCGCGAACCAGATCATGATAGAGACGTAAACCTTGCTGCTCCTGCGGAGCATCTACACTGGCCCGGACTGACTGAAAAGAACTGTCAGCAGCAGAAACTTCAGTCGTCGAAAAAAAGACTTTCTCGAAGCCCTTTTCGACAAAACCATCGCCCCACTTCAGTTCTCCACCGATATGACCACCTCCGGCGAGAACCGGAACACAAACAAACAGAGCCACGCGGTAGGCATGACGTGGAATAGCGCGCCCTTTAACCATCGCACACCCCAGATACGTTGTGACCAGCGCAAGAACAGCGGTCGCAACTCCAAGCCAACGATGCCAGGCCAGAGCAGAATCTGGATCTTCGGGATTCGCCAGCAACCAACCAGTGATGCAAGCCAGCACGCTGAAACACGCACCCGGAATCACTACTGGAAGAGAAACTGGTCCAGCTGCCGGAATCGGTTGCCGCCGAAAGGCCTGAATCGATTCAACGATTCCCGCCCACAACAACAAACCGATGGGGAAGTGTAGAAAGAGCGGATGAAAGCGACCGATCAGATCCGGGATGGCAGTGGGATCAAAGCTCACGAAAGAGGCCTCCTGGGCAAGTTCTTTTGTATTGGAAACTCACCGAAAGTCTACTCACCCGGAGCCCAACCCTCAACGGACCAGGAAATCTCGCAAGGCGGACAGCACCGGGACCAAGGGCATGCCCACGACGCTGCTCCATGAGCCCCGGACCGATTCGACCAATTCTCCGCCCAATCCTTGAATCCCGTAGGCTCCTGCCTTATCCAGCGGCTCACCAGTCTCAACATAGCGATCGATCTGGCGGCGATTCAGCGCCCGGAAACGGACCCGGCTCGTCTCGATGCCGTGCCGAACCACTTCTCCATGGCGAACACACCAGCCGCTGACCACCTCATGCTCATTTCCGGATAACGCTGTAAGCATCTCCTGTGCACCTTCCGGAGACTCTGGTTTCCCCAGGATTCTTCCCTGAAAGGAAACCACTGTATCTCCAGCGACCACCGGAATCGTAGAAGAAGCAAAGGGAGCGGCTTTCTCGATGGCAAGCCGCGAAGCGAGTTGAATAGCAGTTTCACCTTCTCGACGAGATTCATCGATGGAAACCGGCAACACCTCGACTCGGAGATATGCCCGTTCAAGGTAATAAAGTCGCCGCGGTGATGCGGACGCAAGAAGGACCTCAGCTTCTCTCATGAGAAAAGGTTCACAGCTCCACTACGTCAGAGCAACCCTTGATTGATCAGTATCGATAAAAAAAAGCGTTCCCGCGGAAGCCAAGGCTTCCGCGGGAACACTGTAGCAACTCAGCAGCTTCAGAAAGCTAACTGATGATCAAGGACAACTCGACGACAAACACTCAAGCGTGTCTGGAGTCGGATCTCCACCACAGTCCGGGAACGGAGCCGAAGGCGCAGCGCCTCCGACGAACTGATAAGTAAAGATGAAGATTGCGTCCGTAATATCAATCTGACCATCGTCAGTGGTATCAGCAGAACTCAAGCACGGAATAGTATCGTTGACAAAGAGATACCCGAGAATCAGGATTCCATCTCCAAGATCGACGCTGCTATCATTGTTGGCGTTACCACGAATGAAGAAAGTTTCTTCACACGCATCGGGAACTCCGTTGGTGTTGTTATCTGCTTCCCCAGCTGAAATATCGCAGCTATCAAGAGTGCCATTTTCGTTACAGTCTGCTCCGGCGGTCTGATCGATGTCGCAATCGTTATCGATACCGTCTCCGTCCAGATCAGGGTCGCAAGGATCGATGGTTCCATCGCTGTCAGTATCGTCCTGGCAGCTATCGGTTTGACCATCTAGATCGCAGTCAGTATCACCTTTTTGGGCCTGATCGAAATCACAGGCATTGGGGATCCCGTCTCCGTCCAGATCGTCGTCGCAAGGATCGATGGTTCCATCACTGTCAGTGTCGGTCTGGCAGCTATCGTCCTGGCCATCCACGTCACAGTCGGCTCCACCGGTTGTATCGGTATCACAGACATCCGGAATGCCATCGCCGTCGTCGTCATTATCACAATCGTCGATGGTGCCATCCGAATCAGTATCGGTTTCGCAGCTGTCGTCGGTCCCATCGCTATCGCAATCGGTTCCGCCAGTCTGATCAACATCACAGGTATTCGGAATACCATCCCCGTCCAGATCATCGTCACAGGGATCGATGGTTCCATCGTTATCGGTGTCTGCCTGACATTCGTCTGGCGTACCATCCGAATCACAATCTGAACTGAGCGGAGATACGTCACTGGAGAGCCAGGTCACAGACATGGTTCCAGTTCCTGAATCGCCCGAGCTGAATCCACCAACGCGAACCGTGTAAAGCTGCCCGGCGGCCGCCTGGAAGGTCAGGTAAGAAGTGAATCCAGAGCAACCAGTACCGTCATCATTACAGGCCACAGCATTGGCAGGATCACCATTGGCTCCCAGGTAAATAGCGATTCGTGAATCGAAGCTCACAAGGTCACAGGTGGAAACTTCCACCTCGCCATTTGCAGCAGCGGTGAAGCTGTACCAGATGTCGTTGTGCAGTTGATCACTACCGAAGTCGCCTGGATCACAAACAGCTGGATCGAGCTCCACACCATCGGTCGAGGAAGCAGAGGTATCTACCCCATGTGAACCGGGGCCGATCACCGCGGCATCCGCGAGATTCTCTCCACCGTTGGCCGCAGTCGGGCCATC
>JBBWWC010000015.1:0-7385 GCA_050256555.1 Planctomycetota bacterium
AAATCACGAGACGCTCCACCGGTAAGATAATGAAAATACGTGTAGGTCCGGGCGGCTACCGCCTGTGCCTCTAGTGCGGCAGCTGGAAACGTACTCGCTGACATCTCTTTCGAGACCACCCCTAGCAGGTAACGTTCGAGCGGTAACTGCTCGATCATCTTCCAGCCGCCCTCATAGGGAGTCCCCGGAATCCACACGACCCAACCTTCGTGGATCCGCGCCCCGATCTCCATGGCACCTGCAGTCGCTCGAATCGCGACCGATTCGTCAAACACTCGCTCACCGATCTGGAGCCCGTCCCCACGCGAGGAAAAGCTCACCGGTGAAGGCACCGTGGTGCGCCCATCGCGCCACGCCAAGGTCAGCGAACCTGTCGCACAAGAGATCTCTCCCTCAAAACGTCCCTCGGAGAGCAACACCTTGATCAACGGTTCCTTGGTACCCACCGATGGTCGTTTCAAAACGGAGCGAACCACAGCAGACTCTCCCGAATGAGAGAACACCATCAACATGATCAGAACTAGCGGAAGAATGCGCAAACTCACGATGTGCCTTCGAGATCGAGGGAGCCTTGTTCGCCAGGGCCGTGAACATCACCGGACTCTTCACGAGCCTGCGGTCCGAGAATCCTCCCCCTGGAAGTTTTCTCCAGAAAACCTCTGCGAATCAGATGAGGCTCGTGGACCTCTTCGATGGTCCGTTCCTCCTCGCCAACACTCACTGCAATGGTCTTGATACCAATCGGCTGTCCACCAGCACGTGCCACCGTAGCCAGGATTTTTCGATCGAGCGAATCCAGACCATCGGAATCGATTCCCAGACGATCCAGCGCAGCGATTGCTGCAACCGCATCGATCTGCGAATCACCATCCATCTGAACAAAATCTCGAACCCGGCGCAGATAACGGTTTGCGATCCGCGGAGTGCCACGACAACGTTGCGCCAGAGCGTGTGCGCCATCATGTTTCAAATCTAACTGGAAAATTCGTGCGCTACGGAGCAACACCTCGACAATCTCTTCATCCTGATAGGGTTCTAGTTTTTCCTGGATTCCAAAACGCGCTCGAAATGGCCCCGTCAGGTTTCCTTCGCGAGTGGTCGCTGCCACGAGAGTAAATCGCGGCAAATGGATTCTCATCGATCGGGCATTCGGTCCCGAGTCGATCATGATATCGATCTGGAAATCTTCCATCGCCGTATAGAGATATTCCTCGACCACACGGCTAATCCGATGGACCTCATCGATGAAGAGCACATCCCCTTCCTCGAGTTCGGTCAGGAGACCGACCAGGTCCTTCGCCTTATCGAGAACAGGCCCGCTGGTAGAGCGAAACCCCACGCCCATCTCGCCGGCGACCAATCCGGCGAGAGTGGTCTTCCCCAGACCGGGCATTCCCGAAAAAAGTACATGATCTAAAGCCTCGCCACGTTCCCGGGCAGCACCGAGAAACACCCGTAAATTATCTACTACTGCCGATTGACCGATGAACTCGGTCAAATGCTGGGGACGGATCCGCTCTTCGATGAGAGAATCGTCATCTCCATTGGCCCTCGGATCAGTACTTCGAGAGTCAGTGTTTCGAGGAGCGGTGCTAGACTGTTCCTGATCGCTACGAGACATGTTGTGGCAGCCTCTCTGGCTGTTGGCGTGATACTGGCAGGATAATGGTGAGAGGCGATCTGAACCAGTCCCCCTCCCACCAGACAGACCATCCTGGAGAGTCCGGGTTGACCCAGGGCCACTCCATGAGGAGGATCTGCGCGGCTTCCCGTTTCTTTTGTGGAATCGGGAAAGAACTTGAGCAAGGACTTACAGCGGGGAAAGGAGCCCGATGACAGAACCTCAATCCGGTTCCGCTCGACCAAATCTAGGCCCCGTGCTACTGACGCTCTTCATCGATCTGGTCGGTTTCTCGATCATCTTCCCACTGTTCCCCGCAATTCTTGACTCTTACAGGAATGATCCGTGGATGGAAGGATTGCTCGATGCACTCCGCTCTCTCTCGCCGGAGATCGATGATGCCCGGCTGGTCACTCTCTTTGGTGGCGTTCTCGGGTCTCTCTATTCCGTCCTTCAGTTTCTGCTGAGTCCCTTCTGGGGCAGTCTTTCCGACCGCATCGGAAGACGAAGAGTTCTCCTGATCACGGTCACGGGAAATCTCCTTGCGGCACTGCTCTGGGCCTTCAGTGGTACTTTCGCCCTGCTGGTTTTCTCGCGAGTTCTGGCCGGAATCGCCGGCGGAAATATCTCTGCTGCCACCGCAGCAGTCGCGGATCTCACTCCTGGGCCGGAACGAGCCCGCGGCATGGGATTGGTCGGAGCTTCCTTCGGACTGGGATTCGTCATCGGTCCGGCTATCGGGGGTGCTCTCAGCCTCATCGACCTGTCTTCCGCCGCCGAAAATCCAGCGACCCAGCAACTGCTGCGCACCAATCCTTTCACCGCTGCAGCCCTCGGAGTTTGCCTGCTCAACGCCATCAATTTGTTGTGGATCTGGAAAAAGTTGCCGGAGACTAGACCCGAAGGACTGCCCCCCCGACCGTTACGTTTTCAGCTTTCGCTCGGGCTCCACTGGAACCGGTCAGTCTCGCAGGCGCTGCTTGCCAATCTGTTCTATCTCGTCAGTTTCAGCAGCATGGAATTCACTCTCGCATTCCTGGTTCGTCAACGTTTTCAGTGGGACAGTAGCCAGATCGCCATCATGTTCGTCGTCATCGGTTTGATACTGGCGCTCATCCAGGGAGCGGGATCCCGTCGTTTCGCCAAACAGTTCGGAGAACACGGTACTGCTCTGGCCGGACTGATCCTGGTCGCCATCGGATTGCTCGGCATTGCTGAGGCGATGGAAACGTGGCTGTTATGGCTCTCACTGGTTCCGCTGACGGTCGGATCAGGAATGGTGATGCCGATGCTTTCCACCATCGTCAGCTCATCGGTCGGGCCGGACCAGCAGGGGGAAGCTCTGGGCGTATTCAGATCTCTCGGGAGCCTGGCCAGAGCCATCGGGCCATTTCTGGGAGCCATCCTCTACTGGAAATTCGGCCCAGCAGCCCCTTACTGGGCAGCAACGGTCCTCCTGGTGGTCCCTGCCGCTCTCCTGGCAGCTGGCCTTGCCAGCAAGAGGCGAATTCCATAGCATCCCCGTTACGCCGCGCGACCCTTGCCGAGAGAGGCGAGACGTGCACAAAAAAAATCAGGTTTCCTCTTCCACTTCTCGTGGTCGCTCACTTCGTGTGAGCCCTGACGTTCGTTGCGTAAATTATTTACGCTTCGACAACTTCCAGCTTCTTCTACCGATACTTTGCATCGGCCTCCTTTTCATCGTTGCAGGTTGTAGTTCGGCACCCGAGCAACGCAGTAGTTCGGCGCTCACCATCGATGAAGCGGTCGGCCCTGCGGACCTTGCCGCCATGGCCACTGGAAGCTGGCAAGTCAGAGATGAAGATCAACGTGGCATGGCACTTCTGGGCGGCTTGCTCGCTTACGACATGACCACCACTGAAAAAATCGAAGGACGTCCCATCTCGGAAGAACGGATCAGCGCCGGACCACTATGGATCGCCGGCACCACTGAAAGCCGCCCTCTCCAACCGGAAGGCGAAGAGAGTTATGGAAACTGGTTCTTCCCATTCTGGAGATATCACGTCGAAAACGGTGAAAAAACCCTATACCCCTTGATGGTGATTCCGATCCCCATGGGAAAAACAACTACTTCAGAATTCACCGAGTACGACAACCTCGATGCGCCCTGGGAAGAAGACACGCCCATCGCACCTGATACTCCCGCTAGCTATGGCGAAATCGCCGATCTCGACACTGCTACCGACCTCAGTACTGTCGCACTAAACTCCGGAGTCATCGATTCGGCCGGAAGCACCTATCGACTGCGTCAGGGGGATACCCTCTGGTCACTGGCCGTTCGCTTCTACGGTGATGGAAAAAGATATCACGACATACTGGCGGCAAACTCCACGACCATCCCCAACATGAATGCAATGCCGATCGGGGCCACCATCGTCTTACCGCGCTAGACACTCCTGCGGGGGCAGCTAAATCAGGCTGCCCCCGCAGGAAGAGCCCGCCCCTGCAGTACACCCGAAACAATGCTCAGCGGTCGCTACCTGTCGTCCCTGTAGGTCAGATTCTGACAGAGTCGATACTCGCAATCTTTCTGTCCCGCTCAACTCCATCCCCAGCATCTGATTGAAATCGCAGTCATGAAGACGACCATCGTACGAAACCGATAAAGTCTCTCGACACATCAAGCCAGGTAACGTGGCCCGGTTAAAGGCCGACTCGAGTAGTTCCTGGTAGGCACTGACTTGATCGATTCGACGTAAATACGAACGAAACCGGGCAATTGGCATGTTCGTGATGGTCAGCAAGTGATCAAAGACAATCCCGTATTCACGATGAAGTTGTTGGCGATAGGAATTTTCGAGTGGCTTCACCGGTGGAGGTAAGTGAGGGCCGATCGGATTGTAGACCAGATCCAACCGCAGCATTGATGATCCCTGGTCGACTCCATAACCGAGAGCATTCAATTGCTGAAGTGCTTCAATACTGCGACGAAAAACTCCACGGCCACGCTGCTGATCCACATTATCCGGTTCATAACACGGCAAACTCGCAACAATCCTGACCTTCTGGTCTGCCAAAAATCCCGGCAACGCTTTAAATCCTGGCTCGACAAGTATCGTCAAGTTGCAACGATCGATCACTTCAAGATCTCGCTGACGAGCCGCCAGCACCAGATCCGCAAACGATGGGCACATTTCCGGTGCGCCCCCGGTCACATCGAGGGTCGTCAACGCAGGCAAACGATCGAGCAATGAAATACATTCGCTGGCCACTTCTTTCGACATCACCTCTCGCCGATGCGGACCGGCATCGACATGACAGTGCTGGCAAGTCTGATTACACAATCGCCCGACGTTCACTTGCAACACTCGAGTCGAACCCCGTTGCAATTGACTGCCTAACCGAGTCAGAAAAGTTTGCCGACCCAACAAGACCCCCTCACCTTTCAGAATAGAAAATACTGCCGTTCGTTGCACGATTCGAGGCTCTCCTCACTGGATCGTGCCGAAATGACAACACGACAAATCATTAACATGAAGACCCGCTTGTAAACATTCGATCGAGCATTAGAATATAAGTGGGTACGGTTTCTTTCCGTACACCCCAATAGCTCCCATGGGTTTACAGCGCCCAAGGAGTTCAGCCCGAGGAAGGAACAACAATGCTCACCAGGTCCATCATCGTTGCGATGATCTGTCTCTTGAGTGCCACTACTGGCCTCCAAGCACAAAATTATGCCCTCTCTGCCCCAGACAACAGCGGGCTTCCCGGGTCCACCGTCGAGGTTGCCATACAACTCGATACACCCACGGATGCGCAAGGATTTCAGTTAGGGCTCGGTCATCAGGCCCCAACCCTCTCCGTACTGAACGTTCTTGAAGGCCCTGCGCTTCTTGCGACCAACAATGGCGACGGAGCCGATTTCTTCAACGAAGAATTAACTCCCAGTGGTGGACCAGGACTGGTTCTTGGCGTCATCGTGAGCTGGACTCCACCGCTCGAATCGATCCCGGCAGGAAATCACCATGTTGCAACGATTCAGTACACTGTCGATGCCAGTGCTGAACCGGGAACCACTTCTCAAATCACGTTCCTCAATTCACTCGGTACTCCCCCTGTGAGTTGCGTGATTTCAGTCGATGGAGCTTCCAATCAGCCGATCCTTAATCATGGCACCATGACGATCGAAACCCCTGCTCCGTCCGGAGTCTCGGTGGTGATCGATGATGCTTGTGACTGCTCGGGAACCCTGAGCTGGGTCAACGAAGCCCTCTATGATTCGATCGAAATCACCCAGAACGGAACCACAACGACTCATTCTGGAACCACAACCAGTAGCCCGGTGACCCTCGACGATGGTGTCACCACAAACTTCTCCGTGGTCGGTATCCGTAACGGACAGGCGTCTGCCGGCGGGAACGGCTCCGGAATGTGTAACCAGACTCCACCTTCGTCTGGACCTTCTGGCTTAACCTGTGATATCGAGCATGAGACCTGTACTGCAACTCTGACCTGGTTCAACAACGATCCGGCGTATCAGGAATTGACCTTGATCGTCGATGGAGTTGTTACGGCGAATCTGCCCGGCGACACGACCACCTTCAGCGTCCAGCTCACCGAAGAGCTCATCGACTACAACTTCGAGATCTCCGGTCTTGGTGCCTGTGGAGAATCACTCCCTGCTACTTCCTGTATCGCCATGTGCCTTCCCGAGCGTTTCAAGCGCGGCGATGTCAACAGTGATGGAACCCTCGACATCTCGGATGCGATCGGAACCCTCAACTACCTGTTCCAGAACCTTGCTGTTGTTTGTCTCGACGCTGTCGATACCAATGACGATGCTGCGGTCGATATCTCCGACGCTGTTTCGGTTCTGAATTACATCTTCGCTGGAGGATTGCCGCCAGCGCCTCCCGGTCCTCTCGAGTGCGGTGTCGACACGACCGATGATGGTCTCGACTGTGCTGGATACAACACGAGCCTCTGCAACTAGCCTCACGGCGTAACGGTCAGAGACTCTCACGATTGAATTAAAAAGCGGGCCCGCAGGGTAACTCCCTGCGGGCCCGCTGTTCATCCAACATGATCATAACGAGGGAAACAGATCCTCTTGCTGGTTCTAGATCTCCTCGAAGATATGACCCAGCTTGGTCTTCTTGGCGCGCAGGTAGCTCAGGTTCACCGGTCCCGGCCCGGGCTCGATGGGAAGCCTGTCGACCACCTGGATTCCATTCTGCTCGAGCCCTTTGATCTTGGCCGGGTTGTTGGTGAGCAACTGTATCTGAGTCGCACCCAATGCCTGTAAAACACTGGCGGCTTCGGCGTAATCACGAAGATCAGGCGGGAATCCAAGGCGTTCATTCGCCTCTACCGTATCCAACCCTTCATTTTGTTGCAGATGATAAGCCTCGATTTTACGAGTCAGCCCGATATCACGTCCTTCCTGGGGCAGGTAGAGCAACGCTCCCCGTTCCCGGAAACCGATGGCCTCGAGAGACATCTGTAACTGCGCTCCACAATCACAGCGAAGCGAACCCAGTGTATCTCCGGTGAAGCATGCACTGTGTATCCGGATGAGCGGTGGCTCCTCTTCCACAGTGGAAAGATCTCCCTGACGGAGAACCGTGATCGGTTCGCCAGCACCAACACTCCAGCACTCAATCTCGAACTTGCCGAACGGTGTCGGCAAGTGAGCTTTCGAATGACACCGTGGCTCCAGAGTCGCTGGAGGATTGTTCTCGATCAGCGACTGAGGCATTTCTTCCTCATGGGTTTGTCGATACTCGACCAGACTGGCAATCGT
>JBBWWC010000016.1:0-4714 GCA_050256555.1 Planctomycetota bacterium
ATTCCCCACGTTGAACGACGATACGTATCCGGAAACCATCGATTCAGTTGCGGAGGAACCTCCGAGTCAGCAATTCCGTGCTTTTTACATGCTCGGCTATTTGCTGCTTGTGACGATATCGGTTTTCTCGCTGTTGGTTCCTGGCCCAGTCTCGGCCTCATTTTCTTCTACCCGGTCTTTTCTCGATTCAGACGATGACAAGGAATCGAGTCAAAGCGCATCCTCTGCGGCGATCGGAGCTCCACACGATTCTCGCAGCGAGCTCGCCATTCGACGTGGTATCGATTTTCTCATTGAACAGCAAAACGGTGTTGGAGCTTTTTCCAGTAACTTTCCCGTGGCGGTGACGTCTCTCTCGGGAATGGCTTTGCTGGGAGGTGGAGTCGAGTACGGCGTCGGACGAGATGGGGCGGCACTGGAGAGAGCCGTCGATTATCTGCTGTCGCCCGTGCGAGCTGACGAACGTGGATACCTCAAGGACCGAGGAGAGACGCGATCGCGCATGCACGGTCACACCTATGCGATTTTGTTCCTCTCTCAGGTTGTCGGGCAATTGCCAACACCGCAGAGAGAAGCACAACTGAGAAAAGTAATTCGCTCGGGCGTCGATCTGATTCTGTCCTGCCAGACTGTACAAGGTGGCTGGGGATATGAGCCGAACGATCCACTCGATGAAGCTTCACTGACGGTTTGTTGTCTGCAGTCACTACGGGCCGCAAAAGATTCAGGATTCACGGTTCCGGCCGAACCGATTGCCAGGGCCGTGAGTTATTTGCAAAAATGTTGTACCGAGGATGGATCGTTTCGTTATTCGCTGACCAGATCGAGCTCGAGAACTTCTTTCGAGATCACGGCAGCTTCGCTTTCGACGCTAGATGCCGCCGGTGAATACGAGATGGAGGAACGCCGTAAAGGGATGGAATACATGCGGCGTGCCATCGATAAGGCAGAGCGTAGTAGTAAGGGTGCTTTCAAGGCCTCCGGTAATTTTCCTTATTACGGTAACTTCTATGCGGGGCAGGTTTTTCAGCAATCAAGAGGCCCTGCCTGGAAGCGCTGGAGTGAATCTGTCTGGCCGAGGATCCTCGAGTTACAGAAGGATGGAGGCTCCTGGGAGAGCCGTTTCGGAGATGAATATGCGACGGCGATGGCTCTTTTAATCTTGGAGTTGCCGTTGGGATATTTACCGCTCTATGACAGATGAACTACTTGGAGGTACGAGATTGCCAAACGATAACGAAGACTCTGCTTTGAGCAGTGACGAGGTTCCCGAACCAATTCCTTCCCTGTTTCGGGAAGGATTAGTTTCTTGAATTCCCCATCGATCGAGGTGCTGAATCTAGTTGTATGGGGCGCTTTATCGCTCGCATTTCTTTTTTCCTTGGTACGTCGATGCTGCCGAACCACATCTTCAGGACGTTATCACGAGTTTTTTCAGGAGAGTGGAGAGTCACACGAATCCGAACGTATCCATCGTATCGATGTCATGCTTTTGATCTTTCAGTACCTGTTTCGCGGCACCTGGGTCGCTTCCCTGGCCTTGATACGATCGCAAGGCCAAGGTTGGTATTTGAGGTCTGACTTTGGTGCCTGGTGGATTTCTTGGTGGCCGTTGTGGCTAGCGATAGAACTGGTTTTCATCAGTCTTGTCGTTCTTGAGTTGATACCCGAGGCGATCTCGATGTGGATCGGTGACAGGATTGTTGTCCGATTGCTCCCAGGACTGGATGCGCTGGAGAAACTGTTTACTCCTTTGACAGCATCTTTTCGTGGTGCCAGACGTGCTTTGTTGCGCTTGATCGGCGGCCGAGCTAATCGTAGCGATCAGGATCTTGCCGAGGCAGGGATCCGTGCTGCAGTCGAGCTTGGAGAGCGCGAAGGGATTCTTGAGCAAGGCGAAAAGACGATGATTGAATCGGTATTGCAGTTCCGCGATGCCGAGGTAGTTGAGGTTATGACACCCAGGACCGACATGGTTTGTTTTGAAGCCTCAGATACTGTCGAAGACGCAATCCCAAAAGCGATCGCCTGCGGGCACTCTAGAATTCCTATCTACCGTAAGGAAGTCGATGAGATTGTCGGGGTCTTGTATGTCAAGGATCTGCTTCGGCATGCTGCGGATGAAGGTTTACGAAATCTTCGGATTGAGAAAGTTGTTCGTAAGATTCATTTCGTTCCAGAGAACAAAGAGTTACGTGAGTTGCTTGGAGAATTCAGAGCCGAGAGATTTCATATCGCAGTGGTTCTGGATGAGTACGGTGGTACTGCCGGCTTGGTTACCATTGAGGATATTCTGGAAGAGATTGTTGGCGAGATTGAAGATGAATTTGATACTGCTGGTCGGGACCAGATCCGCAAGGTTGATGAATCGACGTGGGATCTCGACGGGAGAACCAGCATTCTGGATGTGAACAGATCTCTCGGGGTCATGATTCCAGAGAGTGATGATTATGAAACGGTCGCAGGATTTCTTTTCTCTGCATTGGGGCATGTTCCTCGTGAAGGAGAAGAACTGGGAACGGATCACGTCTTGTTTCGGGTTACCCGAGCAGACGACAGAAAGATCAAGCGTGTACGAGCGCGAGCACAGGGATCCTACCGGAATGGTCAGTAGATGAAGGGGGCCTTCAGAACCAGAGCCCTTGTCCTTCGCTGTACCGACTTTTCTGAGACATCTCAGATCATCCGAGTTTTTACTCGTGACCAAGGTGTTCTCGATATGCTGGCGAAGGGTTCTCGTCGTCCGGCTCGTGCGTCTTCTTCTTTCCCTTCACCCTTTGATCTTGCCGGTTGGTACGACCTCAACTATCGGGTTCGTGGATCTGATCTTCATCTGGCAACGGAAGCTCGCCTGGTCGAAGGTTTTGATCATCTCCGACGTGATCTTGCGGCCTGGCTGGATGCGACTTTTGCCCTGGATCTACTCAGGAACTTTTTTACGCAGGGAGATCCTCATCCGGAATTGCTACGAGAGGTTCTTCAGTACCTGAAACTGCTGGGGTATGACCAGGGACGCCGCAGGCTCCGGAATCGTTTTCTACAAGCGGTCCTGCAGGCAAACGGAGTTTTGCCCCGCTGGGATCGCTGCTCTGAGTGCGAAATTGAGATCGCCGGGGAAGCTTTTTTGCAGATTCCGTCGGGTCTGCTGTGCCGTTCTTGCACAGGTTCGACAGAAAACCCATTTCTGGACCAGAGCACGAGAGCCTATCTCGCTGCCGATTGTGGCCGAGAATGGGGTCTGGTGCCCTCCTGGGAGGTTCCTTCCCGAGAAGTGGAGCTGGGGTGGAATCTACTCAGATCCCTTTTGGTGCATCACTTGGAGCGTCCGCCCAGGTCGCTAAGATACCTACGTGTGTAAAGGCGTCTGAAGAGGGGCGCTTGCGTGGTGTACCCACAGGAGGTCTCTGCGTCGAGTGGTGGTCAGTGGGAAGGGGAATCCCGAGTTGTCCAGCTATCTACTTTTGATCTTACTTCTGACTTCGTTTCCTGGAGGTGATCCTCTTGCGGATCTTTTAATCCAGGCACGCGATGCGCTGGAAGAAGGACGTCACAAGGAAGCGGTTTCTTTCTACGAAGACTCTCTCGAGATGGTGCTCTATGGAGATGATGAGGCACCAGTTTCGGGGCCACTACTGGCCAGTATTCGGCTTGGTCTTGCGGAAGCGTTGAGAGCTTCCCGAAATAACGCCGAAGCTTTACGGGTTACTGAAGAGATCTTCGATTCAGACCCAGGTTCCGCCACACTGGAACGAGCATTGGAGATTCGTTACGAGATAGGAATCTCTTATCTCACCGGAGCGACTCGTCGTTTGCTGGGTCTTGAAGTGAGTGCTGAACGAAAAGGGCTTGAGATCCTCAGCGAATTGGTGGAGCGATATCCATTCCAGCCATTCAGTGACGATGCGATTTATTATTGCGCCGCTTGGTATCTAAAGAATGACCAGGCGAAAGATTCAGAGCGTCTTTTTGGAAGATTGTTGAGAGAATATCCTGACAGTAGTTGGGCAGCTCCAGCACAGATCCTCATCGGGGATGCTCTCTTGATACAGGTCAAAGGTGTCGAGTACGACATGGGACCGCTTTCCGAAGCGGAGCGCCATTACCGCCGGTACTTGCGCCTGTTTCCCAACCAGGGAGATGCGCAGAGAGCGCGGACTGCGTTGCAGGAAATCCAGCTGATGAAAGCCCAGCGAAGATTGCTGGTTGCTGACTACTACATTCGGAATGATAAATTTGAATCAGCTCGTATTTATCTGGAAAAGATCATCCTGGAAGTTCCTTCCAGTGATGAGGCTGTCGAGGCCAGAAAGATACTGGAAAAAATATTTCCTCAGAATGAGGAGAGTTCATGAAGTGCCTTTTGAAATTGTCTCTGTTGCTGTGTTTCATGATGGGCTGCGGTTATTCGCCTGGATATCGTCTACCACGTGGGGTTCAGGAGATTGCAGTTCCGGTATTTCGTAATGAAACGATTCCTTTTCGCCGGAATATCGAGTTTGACCTGACCCGGGCTGTGAAACGCGAATTGCAGCTCAGGAGTGAAGCCCGGTTGGTGTCTGAAGATTCGTCGGATGCTGTTCTCCGTGGGACTGTTCTTGATTTTCGTCAGGGAGTTCTGGTCGAAGGCAGCAATGGAGCGATCGAAGAGGTCGGGATCGTTGTTCGGGTCGGGCTTCAGCTGGTCAGGACCCGTGATCAACGAGTGCTCCTTGAG
>JBBWWC010000017.1:0-3218 GCA_050256555.1 Planctomycetota bacterium
TATCGAAGATTCGAAAGAAATCGCCGCATGGATGTCACGGGCCTCAAGTGCCGGTCGATACGGCATTGACCTGGAGTTTATTCGTGAACGGACCTATTATCCGCGCCTCGCCTTGATACAGATCTCGGTCGGTGAGGATCTGGCGTTGATCGATCCTCTTGCTGGTTTAGATCTCGACCCACTTCTGGAGACTGTTGACGATCCGGCCATTACTAAAGTGCTTCATGCCGGATCGCAGGACATGGAAATCCTGGAACATGTTTCGAAAAGAACTCCCTGTAATGTTTTTGATACGCAGATCGCCGCTGCCTTTCTTGGCTTGGGGCTTCAGCCCGCTTATTCGGTCACATGTGAACGCCTTCTGGGGCATGTTGTTCCTAAAGGTGAATCCTGGACTGATTGGTTACGGCGACCACTGACCGAGAACCAGGAACGTTACGCTCTGGATGACGTGAAGCATCTCTTGCCTCTTCATGATCGGTTGCAGGAGGATCTGGCAGCCGCTGGTCGCCTGGAATGGGCGTTGCTGGAGATGCAAAAGTACGCCAACAAACAGACATATCATCCGCTCGCCGATGATTCGATCCGTCGGGTCAAGCGCTCGGGTAGTCTTGATGGCAAGGGCTTGACGATGCTTCGAGAGCTGTTTCTGTGGCGTGAAAATGAAGCGCAGCGCGTCGATCGTCCACGCCGTAGGATTCTTTCTGACGAGTTGCTGGTCGAGATTTCTAGAAGAGCACCAAGGGATTCGGATTCACTGGAACGGATGCGCGGGCTCGACTCTCGAGACGCCCGTCGCTGGGGTAAAGAAATCCTCAAGGCCGTGAAGAAAGGGTTCGATACACCACCAGAAGAATATCCGCCTGTTTTCAAGAAACGACGTCTGGAGCCGCGCGAAGAAGCCGCTCTTGAATTGACCACCTCTGCATTACGCGCATTGTGTCGCGCAGAACGTATTGCTCCTCCGCTGGTCGGGAAAAGTGACGACGTGGAAGATTTAATTCGTTGTCATGCGGAAGGGAGGCTTGATATGGAGCAGCACAAACTTCTTAGTGGTTGGCGCGGAGAACTGTTTGGTGAAAAGTTACTCGGATTCCTGGATGGTAAATTCCACATAGCCATCGATGCCGAGAGTGGATTCCCTGAGCTTCGTTCTTCTTCTTAGCGTCACCCTTGTTGTGGTGTCTCGATGACATCCATGAAACTGGAGACACTGAAGATGGCCTGTCCTGAACCCGGTGGACCATATCCCGGTGGAACAGGTAGTTTGTGTTCCTTGTGGCAATCGCGCCAGGCGACCAGCAAACGTGCGTGATACTCAAGGGAGGCTGGAGGCTGTTGATCACCCTGGTCCTTGACCAGCGGAGACAGTGGTTCTGGACACCAGACGGTAAATCGGGGACAGACGCCCTGACTCATGAAGAAGTTGAGTCCTTCTCGTGTTGAATCGACCGCTTGTTCCGGATCTGTGTAGCCGTGAGGGCGAGACATCTCGATTCCGGCAACGAAGTTGGGAATGACGTTTTCGGGCCCAAAGACATCGGTTGCTGCGATAATTCGTCGATGCCATTCTGATCGCCCGACGTAGGCTTCTTTGCCGGGGCAGAGGATCGGGAATAGTTTTTCATCCCAGATCTCGTAGTTGGGATGATAGATGCGAATCCCTGCATCTTTGAGAATCTGTTGTTCTTCGACGGGAAGCGCCTGGGTGACTGCCTTGGGGATCCAGCGACCGGGGAACCGTTCTTCGATGGAGCGGGCGTAGCTGGCGTAAAATTCTGCCTCGCCTTGTCCTCTGAGTTTCCGCGTGATGGAGCCACCCGTAAGTGTGTAGGCCTTGGTCTGATTTTCAGATTCATCGATGATGGCCAGCGCTTCCAGGACATCTTCATGCGCCTTTACCGTACTGTAAGGGCGACCAGCCGAGACCTGCTGGCGATAGTTCTCGTTGATGTCACAGAAGCGACACTCTTCTTTGAAGCCGAAGTACTGACACTTTCTGTACACGGTGAGATATACGAGATATCCCCATTCGATGGTCGGGGCGACCTCATGGACCGGTTGACCAGATTCGAGATTCTTCTGGTAGTACTCAGGAATTTTCTGCAACCGGATGGTAGAGATGATTTCTCGACCACAGCGCAAGACCAGATTTTGATCCTCCAGCGAAGCGTTCCATGGTGAATTCGGATTGACGCGAACCGACACAGTGGTGCAACGAAGGTTCCACGGACCGTCGAGCAGCTGAATCTCTTCAGGAGCCCGTAGATTCTCATCCTGATCCATTTCTTCGATCGGAACCATATCGAAGCTAAAGATGAAGTAAGACTTACTTTTGTAATTTGCGCAGTATTTGAGAGACTCTCGCGAAAAGGCGATTCCCAGACGAAGTAAGTCTTCTTTGATCAGGGCTTCGACCGGGAGATCGGGAAACATCTCTCCCAGGCGTCGAACTTCAGCCAGCCGCTGATCGGCTTCCCTGAGGATTTCAGGATCGAGATCCAAGGAGCTTTTGGATGATGCAGGCGTCATGAGGAGTCTCCCTCAAAATTTTCAGATCTTTGGTTTCGGCTCAAATCATCGCAGCCCCTTGGCGTCGGAGCAAGCGCTACTACTTTTAGAAATTCGTGGAGTAGCCCAGCCCCAGCAGGAACTCTAGATCATCCTCTTCTACATCTGGCGGCGGTTGACTGTCATGTCTGATGTTGATCTGGGCATTGAGCGACAGTCCGCCGACCAGTCGGGTTCGAATTCCAAGTCGGCCCTGGGCCAGTATTTTCTGCGGATCGTCGAGAGAGAGATAGAGAGTGTGGTCGTGGAAGGCCTCGAAGATCTCTTCTTTGAGAGTCCATTGCGCATTTCCTGCGATTCGCATGGTGCTAATGGTCGAATCTTCGCCGAGTTCAAAATCTTCATTGAGAGCCGAGATTCCGGTTTCTTCTGACCATTCGATGTTGTCACTATCGAGGATCTGGATACCGGCTCCGATGCCGGCCGTTGTTCTGAGAGAAAGATCAGCGAAAGCGTCATTTCTGGCCGAAAAACTTGTGTAGAGATACCAGCTGTCCTCGGGAAAGAAATCGTACTTGATCTCGGCGCCAGTAGTTCTTTTGGAAACCACGGCATCATCTTCACCATAGGTCCAGTCGACCTTCGAAACGAATCTATGCGTCAGATACCGAAATGTGTAGTCCAGGTTCATCACGGCCGAAGCGGTT
>JBBWWC010000018.1:0-9342 GCA_050256555.1 Planctomycetota bacterium
GGTTTTGGATCGACTGGTTTTGGATCGACTGGTTTTGGATCGACTGGTTTTGGATCGACTGGTTTCGGATCGACTGGTTTCGGATCGATCGGTTTCAGATCGACAGGTTTCGGATCGGCAGGTTTCGGATCGACAGCAGAAATACTTGGGGGCGACTCGACCGAGCCCGCCTGAGGTCCGTCACGATCTACCGATGGTCCGCCTGACAGATCTGCACTTCGATTCGAAATCAGCGATTCCGTTGCCGGAGTCGGAATGACTGGAAACCCGGAATGCGACAAATCGATCGCCAGATGATCGACTGCAACATCAGTCTCAATTAACAGATCAAAGCTCTGCTTCGCATCCTCGGCGAGATCTGGATGAGCAACAATCACCTGAGACAGCTCCTGACTCAATCGCGGTAACGCCTGCAGGGTCAACAAGACTCGTTGGCGATCCATCGCCGGGAAAGGCTCATCAAGAAACAAAAACTGAGGCGCTCCCGTGACTGCACGTACAAAAGCCTGAGCAAAAGCGAGGCGGAAACCAAAAGAAAGTCCCTGTAAAGTTCCTCCAGAAAGCTCATGAGGCTGAAGAAAATCACTCTTCTCCCCGGTGAACAATCGGATTTCAAAATCAGGTGTCACCTGAGCATCTCGATAACGACCACCGGTCAAGTGAGGCAACAATCGACAAAGTCCCTTACCGAGACTTGGACCGGCTCGCATCCGGACCGATTCAATGGTCTCGTCGAGCAATTCAACCAGCAGACGATGGATATCCATGTCCTCGCGGATCGCGAGAGATTTCTTGCGTAAACCATCGGAAAATTCATCGAGTGCCCGTCGACGACCATCTTGATTCTGATATTCGCGAATCTCGCTCTGAATTCGATCGCGTTTCGAACGTAAGCGCTTGACCGAATCATTGGCCTCGTCGAGACCTTTCCGACAATCCTTCAGTGCCAACCGAACACGGTCCTGAGACTTCTTCAGTCCTCGTGCGAGATATTCCCCAGGCTTGTCCCCCATCTCTCGATGGAGATCACGACGAGAGTTCCGCAGTGCATCGAGAGCATTCTGAACCGAGGAAACACGGCATTCGCCAACCTCGTCACCCGGATCAAGCCCTTCCGATTTTCGTGAAAGATGCGCCTTTGCTGCTAGAAGTGAGCTTCTTCCCACTTCCTGCTCCATCGCCAGACGCGTCAATGCGCCATCGGCATCAAATCCTTTTTGTTTGGCGACCGAAGCTACAGAAGCCAGCCAGCAGGCCAGAACAAAAAATGCAGCTCCACCGGCAGCAACCAGAAAGCCAACTCCTTCTTCCTGGCTAAGCCCCTGGAGCCAGGGCACGTAAACACCGATCCCCCACTGGTATTGATGATCAACACCCAGAACAATTGAACAAAGCCCAATCAGAAAAGCGATGATCGATATGGCTCGATAGCGGCTCAGGGCCGAGCGAGAGGATTCAAGCTTCTCTTTCTGACTCACAAGGTCGACCTCGATCGATCCTTCTTGCTGTGAATCAACGCGCAACTGAAGTGACGTTACAGCCTCTTGTACTCGTGATTCGAGAAGTGTACGAATCTTACAAGCGTTGGTAACCTTCTCGAGTCCTTCACGCAGCGCGCGAATCACTTCTCTCTGCCCCTTCAACGCTTCAGGAATCAAATCCGATTGCAACAACCCAATCAGCCCGTTGCATTTACGCAGAGACTCTTTCGGTTGTGCAGAATCGAGCGATCGAAGCTCCTGTTGGACCTTCTGTATCTCATCACGCTTTTTTTGTTCCGTTTCCAGCTTGCCCTGAAGTTCACGAACACTGGCCCGAGCTTCTTCGACCTTTCGGTCTCGATCCCCCAGATCCTGTTCAAGCTCAGGGATCTTTTCGATGTTCGGCTGCAAGCGAGAAACATGTACATGGTTGCGTTGAATCTCCTCCTGGACCGAAGTGAAATCTTTCTCTTGTAACTCCAGGGCATTTTTTGCGTCTAATCGAGCTCCTTGGAGAACATCGATTCCGGCAACTCTGTCGAGATAAGACCGGAACTGCTCCGGATTCGTGACCGATTCACGTTCTGCGAGGTAAAAGGAATGCATCGTTTCCCCGGCCCCCAGATGAAAACGCCGCTGCACTTCGCGCTGCACTTGAATGATCCCCGACGCCAGCTCCTCACCCGGAGTTCCGCCAACCTTGGAAATCCTCATCAATCGGGCAAAAGAAGTCCCCAACCGATCCATTTCACGCCAGATCCGAAAAGATTCACCATCATGCTCAACATCGAGTTCGACAACACAGTGATCATCATCCCAGTGAATCAAATCGATGATCGACCCTCGAACCACATGATGAGTAGTACCAAAAAGAGCAAACTGAAATAACTGCCCGATCGTCGACTTACCGCTTTCATTGGGACCAATAATTCCGATCAGTCCTCTTTGCGGAAAGTTCTCGATGCTGATTTTTCGATACTTGAGGAATCCTTCCGCCCGAAGGTTACGGATCAACACAAATCACCTCCCAGATCTGTACCGATCCGGCATTCGCGATCTGCGATGAACTTCTCGCCGAGCCGACGAGCCAGCTCGTATTTCTGACGACTTTCGGCATCCACTTTGCCCTCGAAAGCGCGCTTCTTCATTTCAAATAGACGACGGAACTCCTCCAGCGGCGGCCGAATCGCCAAGCCAGCAAGAAGCCATTCCGACTCCCCAGAATCACTGGAGGAAGATCGATCAGAACCCATAGGTCTTTCCTTCGACATCGTTTCTTAATCCTGACTTAGATTCCCGATAACAAAACAACAATAGGTCTTTGATTGTGGAGGCCAGAAGGACGCTTTCAAGTTGCTTCAAGAAACGATCGCCTGTTCGAACGCACGAGCGACTCCATCTTGCGCCTGCGGGCCTGTAGCACGGATCCAGGCTTTACGTAGATTTCTTCCACCATGAGCCAGATCGATCCGTAAGCGCCTCTGAGGGAGGATTTCCTCGACCTTTTCTGCCCATTCGACGGCAATGACCCCTTCGATCAGCCAGTCACTCCAGCCATGAAGAGCCAGCTCAGAGGGATCATCGAGTCGGTAGGCATCGACATGAAGTAACGAAAGGGGGCCCTTGTGCAGCGAAGCTATGGTGAATGTCGGGCTACGGACCAGCCCCTCAACCTGAAGTCCGCGTGACAATCCTCGAACCAGGGCGGTCTTGCCCGCCCCAAGGTCACCACGTAAATCAAGAACAAGGCCTGACTCGGCCACTGCTCCGATCCGCTCTCCAAGCGACTCGGTCACTTCTTCACCGACCAGATCGAGTTGTCGACTCATTTCGTCCGCTGCCGCCAAATTGCGCCTCCTAGCCTCGTCGAGCCTAGCGGCCGCAGGAAAGCGCCACAACCCCAGCTAGCGCTGGCACCGATCAAGCGGGAAGATGGGATCGGGAGAATTACAGTGACCATCGATCGTCGAAACCCGTGGCAGCTAATCTTTGCCATCCTTTTATTGATGGCCAGCGGTTTGCCAGCAATCCTCGCCTCCGATGTGAGAGAGATCGAATTGCCAGGCCCTCCAGCTGCTGGTCCGGGACGGATCCCCCGTCATCACGCAACCCTTTCACTGGAGCAACTTGCCCAACAATCGGAACGAAACCCGTTCGGATCCACCGGCTTTTTCCTGCGTGAATGGATCGAGGCACGCCAAGGAGCCCTGGTGATCCCGCCACTGGGCCTTCCGCTCGGCTCACGCGGAACCATTCGAGTCGAACCCACCGAAGCGATCCTGGCCCAATGGGCCGCCACCAAATCGATTTCGAACCAGTTCCTCGACGCATCGCTGAAAAACCTCAAAGAGATTCCCATCGATGGAGCCCATCCGCTTCTATGGCAGCCCGGAAAAGAATCAGAAGCCAAACGCGCCCTGGCCGAGGCGGTCGAAAGAGGAGATCGAACCACGGCTTCCATCTTACTTCGTCGATCATCACTGAAAGAAAGTCTCAACCCGGAGATTCTCGACTGGATTCGTGATCGCCCAGTGGTCGAACCGGGCTGGCTCCCCACCGATGGAATCGTGGAAAACACTGCTCCTGGGCTGACGCCTTTAGTGATCACCGGCACCAGAGACCTACCGCATCTGGCTACCGGTCCCGATCGTGGCTCCTTCACTGTCCGGCAAGGCTTGAAAACAAGGCGCAATCCACTCGCAGAAATCCATCCCCTGATCCGGGCAGAAACGGCCCTGTTTGGCATGGGAAATCAAATCGCCGCTTTTGATCTCGCCGATTCACTACAAGAATTGTGGACATGGACTCTCTACCCGGAGGCAAAGAAAAACCGCTTCCCGCCATTAACCGGAGTTCCGGACATTCCCATCGCCAGTGGAGATCATTGCGTCTTCTTGCTACGAACACCTCGTCACTTCCAGCGTCCAGCGACCAACATCCTGATCGAAGAAGGGCCCTGGAAAGACAAAGGTTGGCTCGAAGCGGTGGTTCTGAATATTCCCAATCCAAACCAGCCTCCGGTTCACACCTGGCGCTGCCCTATCGCGGATGAAGGTTTCACCGTCGCTCCCTCTCCCCAGATCGTCGGAGATCAACTATTCCTGATCGCCACGCGCGGCTGGAGTGAAGTCGAAACCTGGGCCTTTGCATTCAATATCTCGACCAGTCAGCCAGACCAAGAAAGAGAACTGTGGCGACGAAAACTAGGAGTGGAACAACTGGAGGCTCACTCCCTTAACGACCTCCGCGACAAGATTTCACAGTCAGCAATCGCCTGTCGAGATGACGACCTCGTCATCAGTCGATCGAATGGAGCCATCGATCTACTCGCTGCCGCCAGTGGAGAACATCGAGCCACTCTCCATATGCCACACTGGAGAAATAAAGATCTACCCGCCCATTCTGGCATTCGCTGGGGCAACAACCGCTTCATGTCCTATCCAACGATTCGCCCCAGAGCCCATTGCTCCATCGAAATCCCCAGCGACCGATCGATGCCCTGGTTGATCCTCCCCCCCGCAGGAAAAATGCTCATTGCTCTCGAATTGGACCCATGGCGCATTCGCTGGAGTCGCCCGATGGAACGAGAAGAAACACTACTGGGAATCCAGCAAGGTACCGCCTGGATTCTTGATGCTGGAGTTCTTCAAGAAGATCACAGGATAACGTTAACTGGATTTGACCCACGCAACTCCACTACGCAATACGGACCGTGGAAACTTGAGTTGACTGGAGACCCTCATTCTCTTCTACACAAAGCAGAAGAAAACCAAGCGGTCGTTCCATTGCTACGAGGAAATCCACGGATCGTTGGGCATCAATTGTGGGTTCCGACGACTGGTGGCCTCGAACAATTTTCTCTCAGCGATGGAAGCGCACTCGGAATCCGCAAATGGCCGCAAGGGTCGACCGGAGGAACCCCTTTACCACTGACCAGGGGAAGACTTTTATTGACCTCTCGAGGTGATACGGCACTACCCGGTCGCAGCTCGGTCAAACTACTGGAGACACAAGAGACCAAATCGAAAAAGACGACCAAGAACTAATCGTGAGATAAAGTCTCGCCAGCATCGGCCGACACCGATGGCGACTGCAGGTCGAACTCGACGCGGGGAGCGCCAGCCCAGAGATTCTCCAGATCGTAAAAATCTCGCGCTTCAGTATCAAAAATATGCAAAACGATTTCGCCATGATCGACGCAGAACCAGCGTGAATCATCACGGCCATGGGCACCCAACCTGGGCAGGTGTCGTGGTTTGAGATATCGCTCCAGCCCATCTCCCAGGGTCCTTACCTGACGAGGAGAGCGACCAGAAGCCAGGATGAAAAAGGAAGAGATCTTGATCATCTCTCTCACATTCAGAACCAGAATACGCTCCGCACGCTGCTCATGGAGGAAACGAGCCGCCCCGATGGCGATCTCTTCCAGCTCTTGCATATCGTGTTGTGAGGCAAAATCACTCATAAACTGAACCTAAACCTTTCCACGATCATCGAGGGTATCAGCATCTCTCTCCTCGGCAAGCCGAACAAGAGAAGAGCCGCCCTCCGGAAACCGGAGGGCGGCCCCTCGAAGGATGGATTTCTGTCGATTTCTTGTTAACTAGCCATCTTGAGGAACAGGGGCACGAACACCAGGCTCACAATCGTCATCAACTTGATGAGGATATTGAGTGAGGGACCGCTGGTGTCCTTGAATGGATCTCCAACGGTATCTCCGACCACCGAAGCCTTATGAGCATCAGAGCCTTTACCCCCATGCTGTCCCGTCTCGATGTACTTCTTGGCATTGTCCCAGGCTCCACCAGCATTCGACATGAAGATGGCAAACAGGACCCCAGAAGCCAGAGCTCCTGCCAGCAACCCGCCAAGCACCTGCATCGACCAGCAACCGACAGCCACGGGGATGACGATCGCCAGCAAACCAGGCAACACCATTTCACGAAGCGAACCCTTGGTCGAGATTGCAACACAGGAAGCGTAATCAGGCTTTCCGGTTCCCTCGAGGATTCCCGGAATTTCACGGAACTGACGACGAACCTCTTCGATCATCGATCCCGCCGCCTTGCCGACCGCTTTCATCGTCAAAGCAGAGAAGAGGAAGGTCATCGCAGCGCCCAAAAACAACCCGATCGTCACTTCAACATTGAGAATGTCGAGATTTTCAAAAATCCCAGGATCCAGTTCCAGTTTTACGAGACCAGCCTTCACTTCATTGGAGTAAGTATTGAAAAGGGCCAAGGCGGTCAATGCAGCAGATCCAATCGCAAAACCTTTTCCGATGGCGGCCGTCGTATTCCCGACCGCATCGAGCGCATCGGTTCGCTGGCGAACTTCCGGATCGCATCCGGCCATCTCGGCGATACCTCCAGCGTTGTCAGCGACCGGACCATACGCATCGATACCCAGCGAGATTCCCAGCGTCGAGAGCATTCCCACGGCACTCAGAGCGATACCGTAGAGTCCGCCATACTGGTGAGCGAAGAAGATGGCGACGCAGATCCAGATCACAGGCCAAACTGTTGATTGCATTCCAATCGCCAGTCCACTGATGATGTTGGTTGCAGTACCCTGTTCCGAATCCCCGGCAATCTTACGAGCGTGCGGAGCTTGTTCGGATGTGTAGTGCTCGGTGATCTTTCCAATGATGATCCCGAGGACCAGTCCGCCAACAAGCGTGCCATAGACACCCCACTTGGTCGAACCGTCAGCAAACGGCAGATCACCATCGGGCAACTTACTAAAGACAAATGCGGCGAGACCTGCAAATATCACACTTGCAGTCAGAAGACCGTTAAACAGAGCCGAGTGTATCTTGCTCTCGTCATTGGTTTTGACCACTGAAGTTCCAATGATCGAGGAGAGCGTTCCCAGGGCGCAAAGGACCATCGGAAGAGCCACCCATGGCATCGCAGCGTCGCTGTTGGACAAACCAAAAGCGGTCAGTCCCAGCGCCATGCAGGCGATCACCGATCCGACATACGATTCGAACAGATCCGCACCCATTCCAGCCACGTCCCCGACGTTATCCCCGACATTGTCGGCGATGGTGGCCGGATTGCGCGGGTCATCCTCAGGGATTCCCGCCTCCACCTTGCCGACCAGGTCGGCCCCCACATCAGCAGCCTTGGTGAAGATGCCTCCACCGACACGGGCAAAGAGCGCGATGCTGGAAGCACCGAAAGAAAATCCAAACAGCGGCTGAATGAAATTCTCACCGTCCGGCGTTTTCCCCAACCAGTATGTGAACAGCGCCGAGACACCAAGCAAGCCGAGACCGACGACGGTCAAGCCCATCACCGCTCCTGAGCGGAATGCGACCGTCAAGGCTCCAGTCAGTCCAGTCTTGGCAGCTTCGGTAGTACGCACCGCACTGGCTGTGGCGGTCTTCATACCAATCCAACCGGCCACGCCACTGGCAAGGGCCCCTACCACATAGGAAATGGCAGTTTCCGAGTTCACCCCGAAGTTGAGAGCAATCGCCACGCAGACGGCGAACATCGCCAACATCTTGTATTCAGTTTTGAGGAACGCCATTGCGCCCTGCTGGACAAATCCGGCCAGTTCTTGCATTCGTTCGGTGCCGGCCGATTGCTTCTTGATCCAACCATTGAGGTAAAACGCATAGAGTAGAGAAACAACAGAGATGCCGATGCCAAGCATCGCTCCCTTTTCACTGGTCAGGTAACTGACAATCAAATCCATAGTAGTAGTCCTCCAGATTAAAGTTCATGACTCGAACCCGCTCTCAGGGCCCGCATGAGCCGATCCCGGCCGATGGCCGTAGCACTGCTCAGGAATGGTGCTTCTACCAGAAACCACGATGGGCAGCAACTAGATCGAGCCCGTCATATATGGGCCAAGTCTTGTCAGAGAAGGGACTTGTAAAGAATCCGAGCGGAATCAGCGGAGTTCGATGTATTCGCCATTATTCTGCTTGGCAAGATTCCCCATGAATGCACGTAGATTCTTCCCTGCCTGGGCAAATCCGACCGTATTGACGCGAATTCGGCGAAATCTGTTGGCCTCGCGAACCCATTGCAGAATCGAGACGGTATCGAGTAGCTGGTTATCTCGACGCGGCGCCCCATCCGAGAGAAGGAAGATAGCCCTCAATCCAGGAGCTCCGAACGCCTCCCGAAGAGCGTGATCGGTCCATGTCTCCCCTTCAGCATTGAAGTTTCGAACATACTGAATGGCTTCCCTCTTACGCCGAGACGTGGCGCGCACCAACCCTTTCGACATCGATTGGATGGTGTGATTGAAAGTGATGACATTGAATTGAACATCATCGGGAAGCTTTTCGAGGGTCCGTATCAATTCATCCTGAACCCGTCGAATCCGTTGCCGTGATTCTTTCTGACCAGCAGTTGGTTCTGGCGACTCCCCACCTGCACCGACTCCTGTTTTAGAACCGCCGGCCGAATCCCCGGGCTCCTCCGGTAAAATATCTACCTTTTCCATACTTCCCGAGACGTCGAGAAGGAAGATCACATTCTTGGCAGCCACTTCCATACCGAAAAATGCAGGAGGATCTCGTCGAACAGAAGTCATCCCTTTTTTTCGTTCTGAAGGATCTGGCTTCTTGTAGTCCTTTTTTCTCGGCCCCCAAAAGTTTTTCCAGTCGACCGCACTGTTGAAATCTTCACCGACAATCTTGAGCAAACAGCGACGAATCTCATAGGCTAATAAGTTGTCCTTACGCCCCTTCTTCTCCTGACGCAACAATGCCTCGATCAAATGATCGACCAGTGCGAAATTTTCCTTCTTGCCGATCGCCTCGACTGCGGTCAGAGCCACCGAATCATCCGAATCGAAGAGATTCGTCAAAACGGCAGAATTGGCCTGAAGTTCTTTCCGT
>JBBWWC010000019.1:0-17365 GCA_050256555.1 Planctomycetota bacterium
ACCTGGACACCCGATGCTGCAGCACTGGATGCACTGGCAACTGCTGATCTCATCATTCTCAATGGCGCTAACCTTGAACCCTGGTCGCAACGGGTTTCCTTGCCGATTGTTCGAACTCTCGAGGTCGCTCGTAACTTCAAGGACCAATGGATTCGTTATCCGGCGGTGGTCACCCACAGCCATGGTCCTGAGGGTGAGCGTTCCTATGAAGGGTCCGATGGGCACACCTGGATCGACCCGGAGCTCTTGCGACTGTCCGCAGTATCGATTCGGGATCGCCTGGTCCGACTTCTTCCTCAGCATCGTAAGTCGCTGGAGGATCGTTGGCAGCAAGTCGATGCTGTTCTGAGCTCGTTGGCAATCAAGATCTCCAGTATTTCAACGGAGACTTCTGTACTGGTACTGGAAAGCGGACCGCATTGGGGATATCCGGCAGCCAGAGCGGGTTGGTCCCTGAAGCGGATCGATCTTGATCCGACTGGAACCTTTGATCCGAGCCTTGCAGATACTTTATCCACGCTGATCAATAAATCCTCGATTCGATTGCTGCTGTGGGCTTCGACTCCCTCTGTTGATCTGGCCACGGCTTTGTCCGAGCAGCTACAAATCGAGAGTGTTGTATGGCCGTTAGGATTTTCACTGGGCGATAACTACAGTCGCTATCCCGAGATCCAAGCGATGGCGCTCGGACGGCTTGCAGAAGCATATTCTAAGGCTGCTGGTCGTCCTTGACCTGTCACTCCAGGTATCAGACGATCTAGCGGTATTCCGAGTTCAAGATTTTCTGGCCATGGAGGTAGTAACGATGTCTAAGATGTTCTGTTCCCGAATCCCGCAGATCTTATTTTTCAGCCTGATGCTCTGTGCGCTTTCGATGACATCTGGTCTGTCAGCCATCAATGATCCAGCGATCCTGGTAGATGTACCGCCGGTTTTTTCTGACCACGCAGTTTTGCAACGAGATCTATCCTTGCCTGTATGGGGCACCGGTGATCCGGGTACGGAAGTGACTGTTGAGTTTGCAGGACAGAAACATACGGCCATGGTTGGTAAAGATGGAGAATGGTCACTAGCTCTGGATCCGATGCCTGCAAGCTTCGAAGGTCGCACAATGACGATTGTTGGCTCCGATGGAACGCTAGAGATCAAAGATATTCTGGTGGGTGAAGTGTGGCTCTGTGGTGGACAGTCGAATATGGAGTGGTCACTTCGCTCTTCCAATAATCCCGAAGCTGAGATGGCTGCCGGTGATACCCCGTGGCTTCGCAGGATCAAGACGCCTCATGTACTGAGCCGAACTCCGGAGTCAGAGATCCAGGCGTCTTGGGAAGTGTCATCGAAGGAGACGGTCGGCAATTTCACTGCGGTAGGAACTTTCATGGCTCGTCGCTTGCATGAGGAGCTGGGGGTTCCGGTCGGCTTGCTTGATATCAACTGGGGTGGAACACGAGCAGAACCCTGGACAGCGATGCCTGCGATGAAGCGTCATCCTCGTTTTCGCCAGCGAGTTGCGAAACTGGAATCAGAGATTCAGCGCTGGGGAAATCGTTCTCAAGAAGAGATTGCGGAACTGTTTCATCAGCAGAAGAACGATTTCGAGAAGAATGCCGCTTCATGGTGGCAGGAAAAGTTGAAAGATGATCCGGGAACAAAGGGTACCTGGGCTGCTCCTCAGCTCTCTGATGGAAACTGGGATGAATTTCCGGTCCCGGGATTATGGGATGGTAAGAACGAGGGCTGGGACGGCTTTATCTGGTACCGAAAGACTATCGAAGTGCCGACTGAATGGGTGGGCAAGGATTTGTTGTTACAACCAGGAGCCATCGACGATGCCGATGTTACTTTTTGGCAAGGAGAAGAAGTCGGCCGTACCACCAATCAACATGCTGTGCAGCGCCAGTACACGATTCCTGGCAACAAGGTCAGCGCTGGAGATGCGACGATTGTGATTGCTGCTCTTGATACCGGTGGTGCCGGTGGCATCACCGGAAATTCGAATCAGATTCGGATTCGGCCAGCGGGGGCTAAAGAGGATCAGGCAATTGCTCTGTCGGGAACCTGGAAAGGTCAACGAGGAGCACGCTTTTCTGGGGATCGAGGCCCTAACCCCCCAGCACCACCTGCGGCACCGGGTCTTGGTACTGGTGACCCAGCAGTGATGTTCAATGCGATGCTCTCGCCCTTCGTCGGCTACGGGATTCGCGGGGCGATCTGGTATCAGGGAGAGTCGAATGCCAATCAACCGGAAGAATACGCCGAGTTGTTACCATTGATGATTGGTTCCTGGCGTGATGCTTGGGGACAGGGCGATTTTCCGTTTGGAATCGTTCAGCTCGCGGCCTTTATGGGAGTCAGCGATGATCCAGTACAGGGTGGTTGGGCAACACTTCGTGAAGCACAAGATTTTACTCACAGGGTGGTACGGAATACCGGTCTCGTAGTGTTGACCGACGTTGGAGATGCTCGCGATATTCATCCGCGTAATAAACAAGCGGTCGGGAAACGTTTGGCGAATTGGGCCTTGAATCGTTGCCACGGTCGTAACGATCTACCCGAATCTGGCCCTTTCTTTCGCAGCCATGAAGTCGATGGCGATACCATCTTGGTCAACTTTGATCACGTTGGTGATGGTCTCACCGGGAGACGTGGCAAGCAGATCGACGGCTTTGCGATTCAGGGCTCTGATGGGCTCTGGCACTGGGCAAAGGTGGAGGTGGTGAGCAAGGATCAGCTCCGGGTTAGCCATATTCAAGCGACAGCACCCACGGCTGTCCGTTACGCCTGGCAGAATAATCCTGTGCGCGCCAACCTGGTCTCCAGTTTTGGGCTACCGGCAGCACCATTCAAGACTGATTAAAGGTAAAAAAACTCTGTCCGATGCCTTCCGTAATCCGGATCTGGTTACAGGTCATGTCTACTGAAAGGTTTCAGTACGACGAGGTGTCAATGGAGGAGGGTTAAGATGCGTCAGATTAATGCAGTCTTGTTTATTGGTTTGTTGGTCTTTTCGACCGTGCTGGCGACTCAGGTTTCCGGGCAGGGTGCGGCCATCGAGTTTGATCCGGGTGTTTTGGTACCGATCAATTTCCCGGTCAATCATTCGGAGCTGATCGATGTCGATGGCGATGGAAATCGCGACATCATTGCTCTGGTGGGAGAGCCCGGTGTTGATTCAGCATTTCTCGTATTACTGGGGACTGCAAACGGTACTTTTGAGCCGCCAATCACCAATCCAATGAATGTCAGCTTTCCCTGGTCTGCTGCGATGGGGGATTTCAATGAAGACGGTCTCCTGGATGCTGTTGTGACCGATCTCATCGGCGGGCAGTTCAGTTATCTGAGCGGAAATGGCGACGGTACTTTTACGATGGAGCCGCGTCTGATCCCGGGTTGGTCGGGCGGGAACCCGAAAGTTTTAGCCATCGATGTGGATGAAGACGATCACCTGGATCTCGTGGCACCAGACTTTTTTGGTTCGAGACTACTGGTGGCCTGGGGAACCGGCATCGATGACCCCTTTGATGCCTTTGATACGATCACCGCGGTGGAGGTTTCTGGCTTTCCCCTCAGCATGGATGTGGCAGATCTGGATGGCGATGGCGATCTCGATTTGTGTTGTGGCTTCAATAGTGGAAGTGGCGGGGGTGTTGCCATAAGTCTGGCCACCGGTACACGTACCTTTGCGCCGCCACAGCGCTTGATCGCAGGACTGGTCGGGTCTCACTGGTCTGTCAAGGCCATCGATCTCGATGGTGGATCACCAGAGATTGTCACCGTTTCGGAAGCGGATGGTTTTGTTGGCATTTATCCGCAAGTCGCTGGGGTGCTGCAGGATCCTGTTCTGTTGCCGGTAATGAACTCCAGTCGCCATTTTGATGCTGGCGATCTGGACCTCGATGGCATTCAGGATCTGGTGGTTCGCGATGCCAATACCGGCAATTTCGAAGTGTTTCAGGGATTGGGTGGGTTCAATTTTCAGCTAGCTGCGAATGTTGTTGGACCAGTTAGCTTCTCTGCAGTACAGATCATCGATGTCGATGAAGATGGATTGCTCGATATTTTTTGTTCCGATTACAGCAATCAGACCACTTCTTTTTATCGTAATGCGTCTCAGGTTGGAGTCCCTTTCATCCGTGCGGACGTGAATACGGATGGAAGCACCAATGTTGCCGATGCGATTTTCCTGCTGGCATTTCTCTTCAGTGGCGGAATTGGATCTAGCTGCATGGATGCTTCTGATACCAATGATGATGGATCGATCAATATTTCCGATGCGATCACGTTATTAGCGGTGCTGTTTAGCGGTGGTGGACCAACGCCGGATCCTATCGTGAATTGCGGTCTTGATCCGACCGAGGACTCCCTCGATTGCGAAAGCACTGGCGCTTCCTGTTTGTAAAACCGATTGATCGATACTCTTGCTGAATAGCAGCTGTCCAGGGATCCACTGCTGGGTCTCGGGGCAGCTGTCAATTTCTGGTCAGAGCGTCAGTCCCGGCAAGGTCCCATTGCTGTCACCAATTTGTGTCAACGAAGAGCCGCTAGCCTGGGCCATCGAAAGAAACAAGTCGCACATGGGAGTGCCGTTTTTGGCAGCGAGATGACGTCCTGGCTCGATGAGCCCATTCCCTCGTCCAGCGATCAGTACCGGAAGGTTGTCATGGTTGTGACGATTGCCATCTCCGATGGCTGATCCATGAACCACCACGGTCGAATCGAGCAGTGTCTTTTCCCCATCTTGGACCTCGCCAAGCCTTTGAACAAATCGTGTGAACTCCTGGACCTGCCAACGATTGATGGTGCGAATCTGGTCGACCTGTTTTTGATTGCCCTTGTGATGAGTCAGGGTGTGATGTCCCTCGCCAACATCGAGATGAGGATGGGTACGATTGGAGCCTTCGTTCGCCCACATAAAGGTAATGACACGGGTCAGATCGAGGCGGAAAGCGAGGATGATCAGTTCATTCATCAGCTGGATGTGCTCACTGATTCCGTTCGGGGCCACTTGCGCAAAGTCTGAAAGACCCGCTTCCTTATTTTCCAGCTGCTCCATTTCTTCAAGACGATCGATACGAAGTTCGATGTCACGTACTCCGCTGATGTATTCGTCTAATCTGTAGCGGTCATGGATTCCAAGCTGTTGTTCAAGATTCTTGGAGTCTTCGAGAATGAAATCGATGATGCTTGATCTTTGCGCAATTCTTTTTCGTCGAGCTGCGCTAGTTTCACCTGCGGGCCCCTTGAGAAACATTCGCTCGAAAACACGTCGCGGATGTGTTTCGTGAGGCATCGGGCGGTTTGCACGAGCCCAGCTGATGTTAGAAGAATAGGCACACGAATAACCGGAGTCGCAATTTCCTGATTGTCGTCCACCTTCTGTTCCCAGCTGAAGAGACGGAATCATTGTCTGTTCAGCTATTTCTCCGGCGATGACCTGATCGATGGAAATCCCTGCATGGATATCGTCGCCGGTGGTCTTGTGGGGATGGGCTCCGGTCAGAAAGCATGCGGCGGATCGGGCATGGTCGCCGGGACCATCTCCGAGTGCTTGAGCGTTCCGATGGGCCAATCCGGAAATGATCAGAACGTCATCGCGAATCGCCTCGAGTGGTTCCAGGATCGGTGACGGTTTCCATTGCTGGCCGAGGCCTTCTGGCGCCCATTCCGGTTGATGAACTCCGTTAGGAATGAACAGGAAAACTGAACGAAGCGGAGTAACAACAGGAGCGTGTGTGGTGGCCAGAGCCGTCAGTGGGCTCATCGCATCGAGCCACGGCAATGCCATGGCTGTGCCGAGGCCGCGTAGGAATGTTCGACGTTGGATTAATCGGGCCATGAGTTATGAGTCCTTCGCTGGTTCGATGAAACACGCTGGTTGAGGTTAAAACAAGCAGCGTTCAGTGAACCCATCTGCGACGAAATGCCTCCAGTAGTACGATTTCCTCGATCAATGCGGGAATGGTCGGTTCAGTTTCAAGTTTCTGGAGAAGTCTCGCGACGGCTGACGCATCGTCATCGACCAGCCCCCGTCCAAGAGCATAGGTCAGTAATTGACTCGCAATGGAGCGGCGAAAGCCCGTCGATTTACTGACGGTGAGTCGGAGATCATCCAACCCATCGAGAATCGAACCATCCGGAAGTTCACCACGATCATCGACGTCTTCTTCTCGATACCTACCGGTAGCATCGAACTTCTCCATGGCAAACCCGAGCGCATCCATACGGCGGTGACAGATGCTGCAGGAGGGTTCTCTGCGATGTAGTTTCAGCTGTTGACGTAGTGGTAGATCAGCACCGGCTTCACCGGGTAAGGGTAATGCGCCAGCACCAGGCGGTGGTGGTGGGGGAGCAGCATCGAGTAAAACTTCGAGCAGCCACTTTCCGCGTAGCACCGGGGAGGTCCTTTGATGGGTACTGGTGGCCAGCAAAATGCTGCCCTGGGACAGTAGGCCGCCACCCCTGGGATGCTGGATTTCGACACGTTGCATTTTGTTTCCACGGACTCCTTTGAACCCGTAGTGACGAGCGAGTCGTTGATTGGAAAAGGTGTAGGAAGCGTTGATCAAATCGTCGAGTGGCAATCTGTGACGTAGGACATGGTCAAAGAAGTGGATGGTTTCCGCCTTCATGCTGCTGAGAAGTCGCTGATCGAAGAGCGGGAATATCTTTCCATCCGGTTTTCGATCGGCCAGGTCACGTATTCTCAGCCACTGTGTAGCGAAGTCGGTGGCCAGTGATCGAGACCTTGCATCGGAGAGAAGCCGTCGGGTCTGCGCCAGTAGTCCTTCTTTTGTGTCCAGTTCTCCACGTTCCGCTGCATCCAGCAGCGCACGGTCGGGTGTAGTACTCCACAAAAAGTAAGAGAGGCGTGTGGCCAGTTCGTATCCGGTGAGATTACGTATGGTGCCGGAAATGGCAGTTGTCGGATCTTTTTCAATACGAAGAATGAAACGTGGAGAAACCAGTGCCGTGATCAAAGCGGAACGCAGCAGGGATTCTGCAGATTCAGGATCAAAAGCAGCGGTTTTTGCGGCTTCGATCAGTTTTAATTGTTGTGATGTTGAGACTGGCTCTCGCCAGAAAAGCGGTAGCCAGTTTTTGATGCCACGTGCGAGTCGTTCCGTTGCTGTTCCAGTACCTGCGAGAGCGGATTTCTGAAAGCTGGTGGGTTCCAGGCCTTCTTCTGGTCCTTCAACGGTAAAGGAAACCAGCGCAGCATTACGGTCTCTTTGATCAGGGTCAGGATGGTCTGGTTTGTAATAGTCATTAATGAAGGAAGCTCGGATCGTTTGTATCCCTGAAGAGAAGTGACCCTTGATAGTCCTGATTCCTGGCAGGTTTCTTGTTTCCGGAAACTGAATGACTTGAGACTTCTGGTCGCCGACTTGTATGCGGAAGCGAACCGGTTGGTCACCTGCTTGTTGGCCCCAACCCTTGATGTGAATGTGATAACTGCCGGTCCTGGGGAAGAAGTGGTCGCTGGAGGCACTTCCTTGGCTTGAGAAGAATGCGCTATCGGAAAAGACTCTGCCGCTTCCGGTCAAGGTGAAGAGATCGACAGGATAAAGCGAAGATAGATTCGAGTTTTCTTCGGTGCGTATGACCGCAGAGAGTGAAACTTCTTCGGCGATTCTAAATAATCGTTCGATGAAGGTTGGAGAGACCGAACCGCCTTGGTTATCAAATCCATCCGATGATGGATCGGCAGGAAGGTGGCGATGAATATCGATCTCTACTCCAGTCAGATCTCGAATCGAGTTACGTAATTCGGTTCTGCTGAGTCGTCTTGTTGCTACAGATCCAGGTTTTTCTGGAAGAGACCGGAGGATTTCCCGGGTCCAGTTCTGTATTTGTGTGGTCACTTCTTCACGCAGCGATGATGTCGGAGCGGGTTCATCTTCTGGCGGCATTTCACCGCTAGAGATGACTCGTTCGATCAGTCTCCAGTCTTCCAGTTCGGCATGAGGACCGTCTTCGAGCACGATTTCAAGATCGAGCCCGGCCTTGGGTTTTTCTCCGGAATGGCATTCGATGCAGTTTGTTTCGAGGAGTGTGGCGATGGCGGCTGGAACTGGCGGGAGGTCGATGGCCAGAGCAGTATAGGTCGATCTGGTCATGGCATGAGGTTGTGTGCTGATCATTACAAAGGTGATCAGAGATGCGATGATTGTTACGCTCGACAGTGCCAGAATTCGGTTAGTTTTCAGCATGGCATCTCCTCTCTATGAAACCGAGAATAACGGAGAAGGAAGTTCGATACCAACAGTGGAATCAGTCTCTACTAGTGAATGAGGTGGCATGAGAAAGAAAACCATCCTGATCAGCTTTGGAGTCCTGAGTGTCTTCCTGGTCATGGTTTTTGCACTCCCGGATAAATATTCAGTTTCTAGAACTACCTTCATCGCATCGGATGGGAAAGTAATTCAGGAAAACCTGGCTGGCATGAAATTCTGGGGGCAATGGACTCCATGGAATCAACAGGAAGATCTTTTCGGTAAGTTTTATTCCGGGTCCTTATCCAAAGTTGGATCTAAAGTTTCCTGGGACAGCGATAAGAGTGGAAATGGTGCGATTGAGATCATTAGCGCCGAACCGGGCAGAGGAATCGTCTACGATTTAACCCTCGAAGGTTTTTCACAGTCGATGGGTGTCATTCAGATCACCCAGCTGGCAGGCGGATGCGAGGTGATGTGGCAACTGAGAGGTTCTGTTACCGATCCACTGGGTGTGTTCTTTGTCCCATTCATGGATTATTTGGTTGGGCCTGAGTTCGAGAAATCTTTAGCCGGATTGAAGAAGCGATGCGAGTAACAACAAGTGTGTCCCTGCTGTGTCTTTTATTCATCACGGCTACCATGATTCATGGTCAGCAGACACAGCCAAACATTCTCTGGATCGTTTCCGATGACCAGAGAGCTGACACCATCGGGGCACTGGGAAATGATGAGATCCAGACCCCGTCTCTCGATCGTCTGGTACGTCAGGGGATCCGTTTCACCAGCGCCTACTGCATGGGATCGACCAGCGGAGCGGTCTGCGCTCCGAGCCGGTACATGATGATGACGGGGCGGTCGCTGCATCGACTGCCGGGAAATGTCTTCAACATCCCCGAGCAGGAGGTGACCCTTCCCCAGCTTCTTGGAGAAGCGGGGTGGGTCACCTTCTTCACCGGCAAGTGGCACAATGGAAAGGCGGCTTTCCAGCGCTCCTTTAATGGCGGTGCAGAGATCTTTTTCGGCGGAATGGGGAGCCATACACAACTGATGGTCCACGACTATCAGCCGGATGGGAAATACCCCGATAGCAAGCGCCATCGTCTGCCCGCCTTCTCCTCGACCGTTTTCGCAGATGCTGCGATTCGTTTCATCGAAGAGCAGGCAATTGTCGAGGAGCAGGTGAGTGACGGCAGCAATAATCCATTTTTTGCCTGTGTCTCCTTCACCGCACCCCATGATCCTCGTACTCCTCCGGCGCAGTTCCTGTCGATGTATCCAGAAGAGAAGATGTCGTTACCGACAAACTTCTTGCCGGAGCATCCTTTTGACAACGGAGAACTGAAGATCCGCGATGAAAAGCTGGCCCCATTCCCCCGCACCCCTGAAGTGGTGAAGGAGCAGCTGGCAGCGTACTACGCGATGATCAGCCAGATGGATGCGGAGGTCGGCAGGGTGATCGATGCGTTGCAGGAGAATGGCCTGGCCGACAACACGATGGTGGTCTTCACATCGGACCACGGGTTGGCGGTGGGGAGTCATGGATTGATGGGAAAGCAGAACCTGTACGAGCATTCGACCCGTGTTCCACTGCTGATCGTCGGTCCAGGGATCGAGGCGGGCAGTGTCTGTGAGCAACCGGTATACCTCCATGATCTGGTGCCCACCATCTCGGACTGGGCAGGGATCGAAGCACCTGAATTCTCGGAGGGGAAGAGTCTCGTGGGTCTGTTGAAGGGCACCTCCGATCGGGGGCGTCAAAACATCTACACCGCATACAAGAATGTGCAAAGAGCGCTCAGGGTTGGACGATGGAAACTGATCCGGTATCCAGTCATCGACAAAACCCAGCTTTTTGATCTTGTCGCTGATCCACATGAGAAACTGGATTTATCGACAGATGTTGGCCATGAGGCGATCTTGAAACGAATGTTGTTGCAATTACAGGTTTCCAGAATCGACGCCGGAGATCCTTTAGTGAAAACTTCCGACTCCCGTTGATGTTTTGAATGTAGCTGGCACCATCAGCAGTTGATTTATATTCGAAAGGTGGCTGTCTTGCTGGTGATTGATCTTGGAAAAAATGCTTCACGTCTGGCTCGTAGAGGTCATCCATGGCTTTACAAGGATGATTTGAAGGCGACGGACCTGGTCGATCCTGTTTTTGCTTCCGGTGCTATAGCCAGGGTTCGTGATCATGACGGTCGGGATCTAGGGCTGGCTTGCGCCAGTACCCGTTCAAAAATTGCGCTTCGCTTGTGTGGCGGCTGGCCAGGAGATTCTGTTCCGCAGCTCGAGGAGTTTTTATCAGACAGGATTCAGCGGGCCGTCGCCTTGAGAAAAGATCTCATCGAGGACCAGTCCGGTGTTCGAATCGTTCATGGCGAAGCGGACTTGATACCTGGATTAGTGGTTGATCGATACGCTGACGTCCTGGTTGTTCAGGCAACGACGGCACTCATCGATGCTGCATTACCACTTGTTGCGGGGATTCTCGCAGAGACGTTTAATCCTCGGATGATTTTGGCTCGTAATGATCTTGGGATTCGTAAGTACGAGAGATTACAAGAAGAAGTAGTTCTTCTTCATGGTGAACCCGTCGATAAAGTTACGATTGTCGAGCATGGCGTGAAGCATCTGGTGAGACCTTATGCAGGCCAGAAGACGGGTATGTATCTCGATCAGCGTCCTGCAAGAAAAGTAGTTCAAAAAGTAGCGAGTGGGGCCCGGGTTCTAGATCTCTTCAGTTACCAGGGTGGATTTTCGATGGCTGCTCTTTCGGGTGGAGCCACTTCAATCACGATGGTCGATCAATCGAGTACTGCACTCGATGTTGCCAAGGCGACCGCTCGTGAGAATGGATTTTCGGAACCGGATGCGATTCGCGGTAATGTTTTTGATGTGGTACGTGATCTTCGAAGTCACGGCGAATTCTATGATCTGGTTATCCTTGATCCCCCAGCTTTTTGTAAGAGTCGCAAGGAAGTGCAAGGAGGGGTCCGAGGATATCGAGATCTCAATCGCGCCGCACTTCGATTGCTGGCCCCCGGTGGTCGTCTGATTACATGTTCCTGTAGTCATCATCTCAAATCAGATATGTTCGAAGATACGATTCGCCAGGGTGCTCTGGATCTTCCTTTCCGGGTATTTATCGAGGATCGTCTTGGAAGCGGTGCTGATCACCCTGTACTGGTTCGTTTGCCTGAAACCGAATACCTCAAGGTCCGTGTACTTCGTCGCTGGGACTGAAGACCAAAGCGAGATATCATGGGTGTAGTTACGGTCACTTCTTATTTTCCGCTGGCGTGGAGTAGATCACTGGCGTGGAGTAGATCAACGATGCAGAAGGTAAGTCGCTGAAAGGCGGATGCTACCATGGTCGAGAGAACCCGAATCATCGGTCGTTCTCGTAGCGCTGATCTCGTTATCCCCTCTTCACGAGTTTCTCGCCGCCATTGTTCTGTTATTCCATCTGGAGATGGTTTTGTTCTACAGGACCATGATTCAAGAAATGGCGTCTGGGTCGAAGGCCAACGGGTCAAGACAGCGTTCCTGAAACATGGTGCAAGTTTTGCAGTGGCAGGGTATCGCATTCGAATCGCTCGCGACGGAGAGTTGGTTCTCGAGGGGGAAACTGATCCAGCGAAGATGCTTTTTCGGGAGAAGATCAGCAAGGGGACTCCTGCGCTGGTAACCTTCTTGTTGACGATCTGTTGTACGGCTTTGTACTTCTTCTTCAATCCGCTGGTGTTTGAGATTCTCCCCGAGTCTTCTATTGAAACCACCATCGATTCGGTGGAACTTTGGACTCCTCAGCCGAAAGAAAACTCGAACCAAAGTTCGTCTGAAGAGGCAAAGGCAAATGGACTTGTTGCGACTGATGATGTTGTCGAGCCGGAGTCTTCGAAGGATGCCTGGAATACCGCTTCAGGTCGTGAGTGGACCCTCGATGAGTTGCTGGCCTTGGCTGAGGCGATCGAAGCGACAGATCAAGAGAGTGTGGATTCAGAAATTGCCACGGCTGTAGTTCCGGCTCTCGAACCGGTTCTTGATCCTGCCGAGATCGTCATCCCTGAATCTGCGAATCCGTGGGCCGAAGTGGCTCGGCTTCGTAAAGATGGAAAATCTCGAAGAAGGCGTGCCCGTTCTCGTGTTGTTGAAAATCCACTAACGGATTCATCGATCACCAGGGTCGCTTCTGATCTCGATGTCAATCAGCTACTTGAAATGGGGCGAGAAGCCTTATCTTCCTATCACATCCCCGCCGACGTGATGGCTGGTTTTCGCACGTCTCTTGAAACGTTGCGAGATATGAGGAGCGAGGAAGCCTGGGCTGCGCTCGATATTTTGCGTAAAGAAGCGCGAGATTTGTTGCGTCATGTTGCCAGCAGGGCGCGAGAAATTGGTAGCAAGTACGGACATCTCGATAGAAATTTCGACGCTCCTTTGGCTCCGAAGGAGCGAAGAGAGGCCGAATTGGCCCTGAATTTATTGGTTCTGATACAGGAACAGATGGAAATTTTGCTCCAGGCTCGCGATGTAGCGTTCGAGACCCTGGCGGACCCGGGTGATCCAGAAATGCTTTCTTTCGCCCTTTCTGTGGCTCTGGAGGACGATGACGAGGAATTGCTCGATGTGGTTTTAGCACTCGGGGTCGATCAAAAACCCGATGAGCTACTGCCGGTGCTGATTAAAGGATTGAAAGTTCCTTCTGCAACCAGGAAATTAAAGGTAAGAGCCGCGCTCCAGAAAATAACCGGCGAAAGTTATCGATCGGTTTCAGAGTGGCAGCGGTGGTTGATCGAGAGAGAGGAGCGTTAGCCATGACCTCCAGCTTCATGAAGCCCATGAAGGCGTTCGGTAGCGTCATATTTCTTTTGTTGTTTTTCATCACGGCCACGATTTCCGTCGCTGATGATCGTCCCCTGACTCCGCGATCGGTTCCAAAATTTGGTGGGACTGAAGTTGCGCAGCGGGTCGAGACGATGTTTTCGGGACTCCAGTGGCATGGTGACTTTGATGATGCCATGGCCAGAGCTGCAGAAGAAGGAAAGCCACTCTTCTGGTTACAGGTGGTCGGGAAACTCGATGGCGGGTTGTGAAGTGCCGGGCATTCATTGAGGGCCGTGACGCTCTCAGAACCTAAAGTGATCGAGAAGCTCAAAGATAACTTTGTTTGTGGTTGGCGTAATATTCAAGGCGTTGAAACCTACGCCGGTAAATCTCATGACCACCCGGTAGCCAGCAGTGCACTTCATACCACCAATGGTGCTGGTGGTCGCAATGTCCAGCTGATCTTTGTTGCCCCTTCCGGAAATGTTTTGCACTGTCTCCCTGGGTACTGGGATCCTGATGGGCTTGTCCATGAGATGGAGTTCATTCTCGAACTGGCAAAGCTGGAGTCTTCAGATCTTTCGATGCTGGAGAAGCGAGATCAATTCCAGCTGGCTCATTTGAATCACGCTGCGAATCATAGTGAGCAGGTGGTCAAGGATTCTTCCCTGCAAGGTTTTGATAAGATGAAGGAAGAGAAGTCAGGGAAAAGCGACTTCCAGCGCAAGACAGATGGTGCAGTGATGCGTACTGTGGATCAGGTGATGCACGAGCGAATGGCTCGTCGTCCACTTTTGAGCTGGAGCCGTTTTGACATCGAGAATGTCGTCGACTATGGCACTCGGTTTTATGACAAGGGTGGAGATGGTTGTTGCGATCTCGAAAAGGGAAAGCCGTCGATGCCTAACGATAAAAAGATGAAACCTGGTAAGGCTCCTGGCGGTTGGAAAAAGAGCTACTGATTTCTTTGACTGACAGAGGCTTTCTCAGTCGAGTCTGAAAACTGGGCGGAATCCAACCGAGTCATTGGTGATGACCAGTGGTAGCAGGAAATAGCGATTGGTCGTGCGGCAGGTAGTGGCAGTACTGTTGTATGCTCCGCCACGTACGACCCTCTCCAGTAGTCCTGCGGTGTTGACAGGATTAAGGCCCGCAGCGCAAGGCTCAGCGTAATAACCGGGGCTGTAGCTGTCTGCGACCCATTCCCAGACATTCCCATGCATGTCATGAAGACCGTAGCTGTTTACGTTCAGCTGGCCCACCTCAGAGGTTTGGCCAGTGGAGTTGTTCTGATAGAAACCCATTTCCTCGAGATTCCCGGTGCCGCTGAATGGGCCGGTCGAATCACCCCTGCATGCATATTCCCACTGTGCCTCGGTCGGAAGCGACAGTCCTGTTTGAGCCAGGAATCCATCCGGAGCTGACAGGTCGTTCCAGGAGACCTGCTCTACCGGCAAGTTGTCCCCCGGATGAGCAGCGGGGTTGAATCCCATCACTTGAGTGTAAATTTGCTGTCTGATCTCAGTTTTGGCGATCAAGAATGAACTCAAGGTGACCAGATGGACCGGTGATTCATCAGTTCCTGGTTCGTATGGAGCTTCCTGTTCAGGAGTGGTTCCCATGTGGAAATTCCCAGAGGGGATCTTCACGAAAATGATACCGGTCGCGTCGTGCAAGTACTCTTGATAGCCCTGGAGATTGGGACCGATCGAGGTGAAATTATCAGGAACTTCAGGGTCCTCGATGGGTTCGGCTGGCGGACATGCCAGAGGTGCGTTTCCATCTTCAAACAAGAAGGCGAGTATCCATATTCCATCGGCGATATTGATGAGGGAATCACCATTGGCATCTCCCCCTGAACTGCTGCACTGGGTTCCAGAAGGTGGACATGGAGCAGGTGCTGGGCCACCGGTAAACAGGTGATTCAACAGATAGATGGCATCGCCAATATCGACGTTACCATCGGCATTGGCATCGCCGCCGGACGAAGCGTAATCGGTTCCCGATGGAGGTGCTGCTGACAGGCTGGCTCCACCAAGGACGATGAAGATCAGGATCACGTAGGCCGGAATTGTTTTGCGCCAACCACTAGAAATGGCTTGGTAAGACAACACTCCTCCTCACAGAAGCACTGTTTTTCACATAATTTTCACATACGCACAGTTGTTCGCCCAAATGTTGATCAGTCCACATGCGAATAACATGCGGATGCTTCATGTTAAACGTGAATAGTTTGTGGATAAAGAAGGTAGGTCTGAATCTATTGCTCAGATTCGAGCGCTTTCCAGGAGCGCTCTATATCGGCAGGAAAGGGCACCTGGAAGGAGAGATCTTCCAAGGTTATGGGGTGTTGAAAAGCCAGTGACTCTGCATGGAGTGCCGGTCGACTGATCCAGGGGGAAGTCACGCCGTAACGAGAATCGCCAATGATGGGAAGGCCAACAGATCCGAGATGGACTCGAATTTGGTTTCGACGACCCGTTTCGAGATGAGCTTCGACGAGAGAGTGCTCGCCACGAACTTCCAGAATCTTCCAGCGGGTGATGGCTTCCTTACCATCTTCCCCTTTACGAGCGAGGCGCATTTTCAGGGATCGTGGATCTTCAAAGAGCGGAAGGCGACAGATCCCTTCATCGAGAGTTTTTCTTCCTCGCGAAACTGCCAGATAACGTCGATCCATTTTTCGGTTCTTTAATTGTTGTTTGAGACGATCTCTGGCTTCAGGAGTTCTTGCGATGGAGATGACTCCACTGGTGAATCGGTCAAGTCGCTGAACGATAAAAAGGGTGGGTCTTTTTTCGCCTTCTTTACGGAGTTTTCGTGAGATTTCACCGAGAAGGCAGATTTCTCGTTCGTCCTCGTCGGTCGGAACCGTCAGTAGTCCGGCAGGTTTATGAACCACGATGACATGTCGATCTCGATGAAGGATCTCGATTCCTTCTTCGAAGGTTTTACGTAGTGCGGTTCGAATTTTCATCGGAGCTATATCTACGATGACGGGTTCGCCGATCTTGGCCCGGAAGCCTGGATCGAGGACGGTTTTGCCGGAGATTTTAACCCCGCCCCGAAGGATGATCTCTTTCGCTCTTCTATGCGGAACTTCGAGTCGAGCACGGATCTCGGCCTGGAGTGCGCGCTCTTCATCGATTTCCCAGTTGCGAATGCCCTTGTTCAAAATAGACCTCCTGAGCTAATGCTCCACGTATCGGCACGAATGTCCAGCCTTGGTCGATATGGAATCCGAGAACTGGTATGCTGTTATCTTGCAGTTTTGTGAGTCTGGAGTTTCAGCCCGAAACTTCCGTTCCAGGGATTTGTGCCCCAGGTTTCACAGAATTGACACGTAGTGGACCGACTTTACGGACACCCAGCTGTTTCCGGCAAGCCCTGAGGGCTCCCCGGGATCTTGCTCATGAAACCGCGCCTGGCGGTGGAGGCCCATGCCTTCGACACCTCAACCGAATCCTTCAGCCAGTGATGATGGTTCTGTGCGGGCTGATCTTTCCCCTTATTTACCAGTAACTCGTCAGGAATGTGTCGATCGTGGCTGGTTACCAGCGAGTCATGAAACCTTCGACTCGGCCCAGCATGGCGTCGATTTCGTCCTTGTTTCGGGCGACGCATATGTCGACCACCCATCCTTTGCCAATGCGGTCATTGGTCGGTTGCTCGAAGCACGTGGACATCGAGTCGCGATTCTCTCGCAGCCGGATTGGAAGTCGGTCGAGCCCTTTCGGATTTTTGGTGAGCCTCGTGTTGCCTGGCTTGTTTCTGCCGGAAATCTCGATTCGCATCTGAACCACTACACCGCACAAAAGAAGCCACGTTCTGAAGATCAATACTCGCCTGCGGGTCGGGCAGGATTGCGTCCCGATGGTGCGACCATCGTTTATTCACAACGGTGTCGCGAAGCTTTCAAGAATGTGCCGATCATCGCCGGAGGTGTTGAAGTCTCGATGAGACGGATGGCGCATGTCGATTACTGGCATGAAAAGGTCAAACGTTCTCTCATCCTGGATGCTCGAATCGACCTTGCCGTTTATGGCATGGGAGAGAAGGCCTTGGTGGAGATTCTTGATCGGTTGCTGGCCGGAGAATCAATTGATTCGATCCGAGATGTTCCTGGAACCGCATATGCGATCGGTAAACATGGCCGCCCCCATTTTTATGACGAATCGACCTGGCAAGAAGGAACCTCATGGTGGCAGCAACAACAGGACATGGGTGAAGACGTCATCGTGATGCCTTCATACGATGAGATCCGAGGCAATGACGAGCAGAGCAAGCAACGCTTTGCCCGCGCCCAGCATCTTTTTCAC
>JBBWWC010000020.1:0-7268 GCA_050256555.1 Planctomycetota bacterium
GCGATATCGAAGCGACCGAGCAGCCGTTCCACTTCGCCCAGATTTCGATAGTTTCGTCCCAACCCCATACGATTCTGGATCAAACGAAAAGTTGCTATCGCATCACGATAGATCCGACCTGCCTCTTCGAGATGGCCCTGATAAAAGTCAATACTCGCCAATCCGACGCGAGTGATCGTCTCACGATCCAGATGGCCGAGTCGATGAAATATCTCCACCGATCGCGAAAAGTTCTCGCGAGCCGCATCGAACTCCCTGATACGAAGACGAACATTTCCAAGATTGTTAAGCAATCCCGCCTGCCCCAGCTCATCGCCACGCTCTTCTGCAAAACGAAGTCCTTTAAGATATTCTTCGACCGCCTCATCGAAGCGCCCCAGCTTGGCAAAACCCATTCCTAGATTGATCTGGAACTTCTGCGCAATCTGGCTGGTGCCCGATTTCTCTACGGATTCACGAAGATCTTCGAGAATCTGTATCGAATCTTCGGCATATCCTTTCCGATCGGAAATCTCCGACTGGAGGATCTGACGCTGCAAATAAACTTCATCTTCCGACCCCTCATCGATCTTCGAAAGAAACTTTTCAGCAGCTTCCTGGTTACCCAGATTGACCAGGACTCGTGCGGCGCTAAGCAGATAACGCCCCTGATCTTCCAGTGACAACAGCGCACCGTCGTTGATCGCTCGATCGATCGACTCGACCAGCTCATGCCCCTCGACGTAACGCCCCTGATCGAGACGCCGCACCAGTGCTGGAAGGAGAAATTCGACCGCCTGGATCCCCTGGCCAGCCTCTAATAACAAACGGCCGATCGCTCCTGAACGCTCCGGTTGATCGCCTTGCAACTCGATCAACACCTTGGCCAGCTGGCGACGACGGCGCTGCGCTGCCCGACGTCCACGCGCCTCGAAAGCGGCAATCACCGCAACGCGAGCGGACTCGGTACGAAAGCGGTAAAGAGTTAAATCAGTATCAACAGCCTCACCCAGGCCATCCGTCTCGAAACGATCCAGAGCGTCATCCAGGAGATCAGCATCCTCGTAGATTCGCTCCAGAACTTCGACCGAGATATCACCCTCGATCAAAGCAGCCGTCTCCAGAATTTCGGCCTGCTTCTCGGAAAAACGAGCAATAGATTCGGCGAAAAGATCACTTCTTCGCGCCGGCAATTTTTCAGAAAACTCTTCCCGACGTGGTGGGTCGCCTGCGATCTGCCAGCGTCCTTCTGAGAGCGGTGCAAAAATGCTACTACCGGTCGGACCCAACGTGCGAACCAGGTCGATGGCAAAGCCGATGTTTCCAGCAGCACGTTCGGTCAAAGCCTCCGCTAGCCATGGAATATCATCGCGAAAAGGAGCCGATGGATAGGCAAGATCGAGCATCTCCTCGATCGCCTCCCTACCGATCGGTTCCACATCGACAATCTGAAGTGGTACCTCGCTACCCCAACCAGCAGGACGATCGGTTCGAGTATTCTCTCCACCCTCTGTACAGGCGACAAACAGCACCGGCACACGTTCCTGAACGCAGCGCGCAATCAATCCCGTCAGGAGACGCGCAGAATCAGCATCGGCCTTCTCCAGATCATCGATACCGATAAAAAGAGGCGCTTCCCTGGCTGCAGAAGTCAGTAATCGAAACCACCAGAAGGAACGCATCTGGTCTGAGGTTTTTTCCAGCGATCCTTCGCCCGTCAATTCATCCAGGAAGAAAGCAATCGCAGCAGCATCTTCACCGAGTAATTCTTCGAGCGTTTGAGCGGCACCTTCATGAAGATCACGTCCATCGCTCTCTAGCAGTGACACACCGAGAAGTTCCCGAAGCAGATCCTGAAAACCCTTGAAAGGCTGTCCGGCAGCACCGCGGAACGTACCGGTGACATCGCGCACACCTTGATGTCGGACCTGTCGAGCCAACTCTGCCAGCAATGCGCCGGTACGCTGGCCCTCTGCGCCACCTATCAATGTGGTGGCACCGGGGCGTTCCTGAGGATCGAGATGGGCCATAACCCGGGATAATAATTTCTCGCGACCGACCAGGGGTAAACGATCCGCATCACGAATCCGGATCGGACCCTCGGGCTCGACAGTCAGCAGTCGGGTGTCAAAAGACGAAACAATTTCGACGATCGGCGGAGCGATGGTTCCGGTGTGTAACGGTTCAGCTGCGAGCAACCACACCTGATGTTCACCAGCAGCAACATCTTTCGTGTCCGGAACCGTCTCGGCACTCCAGCGCCAACCCAAGCACTCCGGCAGCTGCACACTGCAGCGCATCGCCACCGGCGAACGATTGCCCAGCACCACGCGTATCCAAAGTCGCTCTCCCATTGCGATGTTGTCACGAAGTGTATGACCACGAATCGCCATGCGACCAGTGACTACTTCGGCACTGCTACCTTCAGCAGCCTCGATACTGAGACTCTCGGTGAAAGTCGAATCCAGCAGTGCAGTTCCATCGCGACGCGTCCGTTTTCCTGAAGCAAAATCGATGAACTCGGTACGACGTTCTCTCGGAGTACGATCGAAGAGATAAGCGATGCCATCGTCAAAATGGAGCAGCTCCCCCAATTCAATCAGCAAACTACCATCAGGGCGCGAGATGTAACAATCTCCCGGCGCCACCGACACCGGCGGTACTCCTGCCGTGGGACTCGCATCTTCGAGACCTTGAAGCTGCAGGATTACGCCCTCTTCCGTCAGCGAATGAACTCTCAGTTCCTGTTCCATTTGCCCCAGCTGTTCCAGTAAAGCATTGGTTGCAGCTTCGAACAGTGGTGCAGTTTTTTCGTAATGGTCATCGGAAAGAAATCCTGCGTGACCGATGAAATCATTTCGGTAGGGAGGTAGATGCTCGATGGTATCTTTCCACGGCAGAGCCCTACCGCTACCACGACCAGCGACCTCCTTGACCAGCTGCCCGTACTCCAGACGCGGAGCCGTGAGCATCTGTCGCAAATCCTCCAGCAGGCCACTCGAGCCGATTCCGGTCGACAGTCGCTCCTGTTCACGAGAACCATGCCGCAGTAACACCTCGACCCAGAATCCAAACGAAGGACGCTTCAGAAAATTCTGTACCCTCTTGAGTCGATCGACCGGCAACTTCATTCGAGAACGAGCGGTCAACAGTAAAAGTCCTTGCCAGCGAACAATCGCTTCAAGACTGGCAAAGGCCGCAGCGTGCCTCGATCGAGCATCCATACCGGTATTTCGCAACGCTTCATAAACCCTGGCCAGAGGCCCCGGTAGGAGATCGATATCTGGCTCTGCACTGGCGGGTTCCAACCGGACCTCCTTTCCGTCTCTCTCCGGGTTCTCAGTTCACCACTAGCAACGCTTGGTGGCTGCTGCAAAATCAATCTATAGATCATAGGATGCCAGAGCCCTCGATGGAGCCTCTTGCTCTGAGCGGATCTTATGGCCAACATCTCTGTTCATGAGGATCCAGCAACAGCTGCAAGAAACCATGATATCTAGCAGGAGGTCGTGATGTTCGGTGATGGTCGAAAACTAGTAGTCGTGGGAGACCGTGTACTTGTCTCCCCGACAAAGGGCGAAGAGAAAACCCGAGAAGGCCTTATCTTGCCCGCCAGCGCCGTAGAAAAAAATGAAGTTCAAAGTGGTCGAGTCGTAGAAGTAGGACCAGGAACTCCAATGACGCCTCCTGCTGATATCGGCGAAGAACCATGGAAAATGCCAGAACCTCCGGCACTCAAGTATCTTCCGCTGGAAGCAACCGTCGGCGATCAGGTGTTATTTCTGCGCAAGGCTGCCATCGAAATCGAGTTCGCTGGAGATACTTTTCTTATCGTTCCTCATGGGGCCATCCTCGTACTCGCCAGAGATGAGGACAATGACCCCAGTCACACTACTGAGTTCCGCGAAGAAGATTTCGAGATCTAAGAATCGGTCTCCCGAAGCTGCAAAGACTTCTTATACCGGGATACGCAACAGCGGTACCGGTTGATTGAAGCCCTTCAACTCGTGAGCTTCGATATGCCCACTCGAAAGATCGACGCCAGCGGCTTCTGCAATCGCCGGCAGTGTCACCACTTCACCGATCTCCCCTTTCGACTGCAACCTTGCGGCAAGGTTCGTGGTCTTGCCAATCGCCAACCACTCCTGCTTGAAACTGGATCCGAGAAGGCCAAAGACCACCGCCCCCGAGTTGACACCTGCGCGTAGATCAAGTCCCCACTCTTCACCCTGTGCCCGTCGAATTCTGCTGGCAGTATCGGCTCTCTTGACCAGATCAATGGCAAAGTGGAGTCCACGATTACGGTGATCTTCGCCCTGACAAGCAGCGAGCAATCCATCGCCAAGATACTGCAAGGGGCGCACCTGGTACTTGGCCAGCAGTGGTACTGCCAGCTCGAAAACACTCCGTACCGTTTCCATCACCTCTTCAGCGGAAAGCTCGGTAGATCGTTGAGTGAACCCTGCCAGGTCAGCAAAGATGATGGTCGCATCTTCAGTCGTTGTTCGGGCAATCTCCTCGGCGGGCCGACCACTGAAACGTTCAATCGTTCTTGCTGCGTGTCGCTCCGGATCAACCTCACGAAAAGAGCGCTCGACCAGTTCCAGCCAGTAGGGCTGATTCGCTTCCACCGCTCGTGAATAAGCGATATCGAGTTGCTCCACTGATCCCTGTTGATCACCTTGTAACTGACACTCCTCGGCAAAAAGAAGACGGGCAAGAATCTCGCCTTCACATACTTTTTCGAGTGAGCCAATCATCGTTTCGATCGGCTTCCTCCAGTCCGGGTCGCGTTGATTTCTTGGCGAAACATAAACACGCCAGTACGCCAACAAAAGCTGCAACTCTGGCTGCCGTAATGATTGGCCAGCAGTATCAAGATCGCTCAATGCATCTTCGATTCGATCCTGCAGTGCTAAAGTTCGCGCCCGCACCAACAGAGCAAATCCGATCAAAGGATGACTGCTCTCGCCGCACTCTTCGAGGATCTCATTGAGTAATGCACTGCGAGTTTCGAACTGCTCGAAAGCATTCATCTCAACCGCAGCTTGCAACTGTAAGGTCGCCAGGCGAAGTCGCGAAAGTGGCTCCAGATCGCTGGCACGACGTGACCAGGTGACATCGAGCACCTCGAGTGCCACCTCTGGACGGCCCCCCTGGATCTCCGCCAGCGCTAGCCCGCCAGAAGAAATGGCAATCCCCAGGTGATCATCGACTCGATCCTTGGCCAGAATCGATTTCCGTAAAGTACGACGGCCCTCACTCCAGGCTCCGAGGTAAAGATAGGCATGGGCGATGGTATCAAGAAGCCACGGTCGCGAAGGTGCATCTTCCAGTTGCTCCATCGAATTGGCCAACACCTCAAGAGCTTCGCCGGGAGAATTCTGCTGCAGGCTGATTCTTGCGACCAGAAATAAAGCACGAGCGCGCGTGGCCATTTCCGAATCGGGCAGAACCTCGACCAGCTCGAGCGTTTTTTCCTTCAAATCAGAGAGGATCTGTCGATCTCCCTGGCTACGACGTAGCTGTAATCGCAACTGCAAGAGTTGCGCAACTCGTAGCCACGAGTCCTGTAGCTCAACCAGATCGGTGAGCAATTCTTCAGCGCGATCTAGATCAAGACGGACCTCGGCTACGGCGGCTTCTGCCAGAGCTTCCACCGAAACAGGGATCCCGGAAGGCTGATCTGGAAGATCGCCTTCTCCGCGTATGACTGCTTCCTCGACAAAAGCCCACCAGGAAATTAAGAGGTCAGATTCGCTCACTGCGAGTTCTTATCCCCTCCGCCATCGAGGGGACGAACCCAGATGTTGCGAAACCGGATCGGATTTCCATGATCTTGCAATTTGATCGGAGCCTTCTCTGCATGTTTTGAGTAAGACGGCTTTGATCGATGCGATGTGGGACCAAGGAACTCACGATCATTATGAACCAGAACACCATTGTGAATCACCGTCGCACGTGCCGCTGATAGCAGCGCACCATCGGCAGCAAAACGTGGCGCTGTGAAGAAGATGTCATAGGACTGCCACTCGCCAGGACCTCGACAAACATTCACCAACGGTGGCCACTGACCATAGAAGGCCGCACATTGCCCATCGGGGTATGTCGGATTCTGATAAGAATCGAGCACCTGAACCTCATAGCGCCCCATCAAGAACACTCCCGAGTTTCCGCGACCTTGTGAACTTCCCTTGACCTCTGGGGGAGTGCGAAACTCGACGTGAAGTTGCATGTCACCAAAAGACTCGCGTGATGAGATGTCACCCGAACCCGGCTGTGCTTGCATCGCTCCATCAATGTTGGCCCAGCGTGCCTCCTTGCCACCACTGGTCCAGGCCGAAAGATCTCCCTTACCCAGCAAGATCATGGCATCGGCAGGGGGCGGAACCGGCAGGCTTCCAGCACCAGGATCAACCACGACCGGCCAGGGCCGTTCTGAATCATGGACCCGCCATTTCTGTCCCGGAATCACAGGGGTATCTTGGTAACCAGGACGCTTGCCATCGTCATTTCCAAAGAGCAGCACCGAACAAAGCAAAAGTAGTATGCAGCTCGTCACGTAAATTCGTATCATCGGAGTACCTCCCAGAATTCGATTTCGGTGGCTGATTCTCCTGAATCCCCAGCATCAGGGGTTCCTGCGGACAAATCGAAGCCCCGTCAGGATACGTTACGAGCACAGGTCCCGGAACCGGGCCTCCCTCGCTCCACTTCTTGGCCCCCAGATATCCTCATGCGATAATCAGATCGGTTATCAGCTGGAAGTCGTGGCTTCTGTATCAAGAGCTCCTCGATCTGGAACTTCTTGATCCACGCCCCTTCCACCTCAGGAGGACTCGATGCTGCCTGGCGCACCCGTTCTGTACATAATCCTGCTGGCCCATCTGAGTATGGCCGAAGAGATCCCCTGGAAGATTTCTACCGAAAAGGAAGAAGTCGCACCACTCTCCTACAACCAGGACATCCGCCCGATTCTCTCGAGCAAATGCTTCGCCTGTCACGGTCCCGATTCGGCGGCGCGCAAAGCAGGGCTCCGTCTTGATAATGCCGAAGATGCGTATCTTGATCGTAACGGAGTTGCAGCGGTCACCCCTGGTGATATCAACAATAGCTTGCTGGTGGAAAGGATCCTCGCCGAAGACCCGGAAGACATGATGCCACCACCAGATTCTCACAAACACCTCGATGCTTCCGAACGATCAGTGCTGCTCCGCTGGATCGAGCAAGGTGCCGAATACGAACCGCACTGGGCATGGACCCCTCCTGTTCAGATCGGAAGAGCGTCG
>JBBWWC010000021.1:0-6376 GCA_050256555.1 Planctomycetota bacterium
CTACGTTAAGGCACTCAATTTGAAACGCATCGAGGGTGTTGGCGACAACGTATCCGAGAGTGAGTTGTCTCGATGAAAGATGGTGAAGCGGCAATGCTGAACGATGACGCACTGATGGAATTGAAGTCGAAGTTGCGAGCCATCGATCTTGTCGGACATTCGATCACGGTGCTGGAGTGGGATCAGGAAACCCATATGCCGGCCGGAGGAACCGATGTGCGTGCCGCTGCACTGGGAGAGATCGTCGGGATCAAACACAGAAGATCGCAGGATCCTGCCCTCGGTGAGTGCATCGAGCGAGCCACGGAAGTGGCGACCGCTAGCGGTGATCCTGACTTACAGGCACTGGTTCGTGAAGTTCGCTATGACTATGAAAAATCGGTCAGGATTCCAGCCCCGTTGGCTAGCGAGATGGCGGAATCCAGTTCTCAGTCACTGGCGGCCTGGCGAGCGGCCCGTGAGCAGGACGACTTTTCCTTGTTCGAGCCACTTCTGCAGAAACAGATCCGACTTCAGGGACAATTCGCAGACTGTCTTCGGGATGGAGACAGTACGCATTATGACGTCTTGCTCAATCAATATGAGCGAGGGATGACCGCTCATCGTTTTGAGTCGATCTGCCAGCAGGTAGTTCCCGGTCTTCGATCCATCATCGAAAGAGCCGCTTCGCAGCCAGACACGACACCGCAGTTCATGAAAGGTCCATGGGATAAAGATCTTCAGATGGCGTTTGCCAAGGAGGTGGCGACCGAACTGGGATATGATTTCGAGCGCGGCGCCGTCGACCTTGCTGCGCATCCCTTCTGTACCTCGCCGGCTGCTCCTGACGATGTACGAATCACAACTCGTGTTTCGAGTGAAGATTTTACCAGCAATCTCTACGGCGTGATTCATGAGGCGGGTCATGCAATGTATGAGCAAGGCCTGGATCCGAACTGGCAGCACACTCCGCTGTGCGAAACGATTTCACTTGGAATCCATGAATCGCAGAGTCGTTTCTGGGAGAACGAGATCGGTCGTAGTGAAGCGTTCTGGAGTCATTTCCTGCCGAAAATGATGAAGTACTTCCCGGGTAAGCTTGATGGAGTCACGGCGCGAGAGATGGCCGCTGCTGTCAATCCGATACGTCCTTCGCTGATCAGGGTTGAGGCGGACGAGGTCACTTATGGCCTTCATGTTGCGCTTCGCTTTGAGCTGGAGAAGGGGCTTTTCGATGGATCCATCTCGACGGCTGATTTGCCTGGATTGTGGCGCGAGAAGATGCAGGAGTATCTCGGGATTGACGTGCCTGATGATCGAGATGGCGTTTTGCAGGACATCCACTGGAGTTTTGGCCTGTTTGGTTACTTCCCGACCTATCTGCTCGGCTCCGTATATTCGGCGCAGTTTTACGAGGCGATCGGTCAGCAGCTGGACATCGATGCCGAAGTCTCGGCTGGCAGATTCGATGAGATTCTGAGCTGGTTACGGACACGGGTACACAGCCCAGGCCGTCGCAGGATGCCACTCGATTTGCTGCAAGATGCGACCGGTCAAACTCTCGACCCTGGCGTCATGATCGCCCACCTCGATCGCAAGGTCGAGATGGTCCACGGAGTCTGAGCGGCCGTGCTGGCGCTAGTCAAAAAATATGCGCACTGGCTTCATCTGAAGTGGCCTTCGGGGCAGATAGAACCACTACCTGAAGTCGCTGCCGATTTTTCGACCAATGTCCCAGGCCTTTTCATCGTTGGAGATCTGACCGGAACTCCGCTGCTCAAGTTTGCCATCGACTCGGGAACCCGGGTCGTGGCTCAGCTGTCCTTACAAAAGAGTGATCCGGTTGTAGATCGGATTCCGCTGGTGATCATCGGAGCGGGAGTTGCCGGAGTGGCTGCCGCCATCGAAGCGCAACGGCAAGGGCTCGATTACCGTCTCCTCGAGTCTTCTCGTTTACTCGATACTCTTGAAAACTTCCCGGTCCACAAGCCTATTTTTACCTTACCCGAAGGGCTGGTTCCGGCAGGGAATTTACAGCTACCGGAAGGGGATCTCGATCGAGAAGGATTGCTGGCCAGTTTGCATCAGCAGGTTCAGGAAGCCGATATCGAACCGATTTCTTGTCGTGTTGATTCGGTCTCTGCCGTGACGGGTGCTCTTGAGGTCCACTGTGAAGATGGCAGTAGCCTGCGGGCGCAGCGGGTAGTGCTGGCAGTGGGCCGCAGCGGTGATTATCGGCGACTCAAAGTGGCGGGAGAGGATCTCGATCATGTCTCCCATCGACTTCATGATCCGTCGATCCATCGGAATCAATCAGTGGTGGTGGTCGGTGGGGGAGATTCGGCTTGCGAGACTGCCGTGGCTCTTGCGGATGCCGGGGCCCAGGTCACTCTGGCCCATCGTGGCCAGCAATTGACCCGACCTAGCCGTGGAAATATCGATCAGCTCCACCAGAGGATTCAGGACAAGACTCTCAAGGTGGAAGCGCAGTCGACAGTTCTGTCGATCGATTCCGATGCGGTTACTTTGGACCAACTCGGTACAGAGAAACGAATTGAAGCGACTTCTGTCTACACGATGATTGGCCGCCAGGCCCCGCTGGCCTTTCTACGTCGATGCGGTGTCAAGATTCATGGCGATTGGACGGCTCGTAGCTGGATCAGTCTGATCGCAGTATTGATGTTCTGTACGTTTCTTTACCACTGGAAGCGCACCGGTGTGTGGCTTCCCATCTCCGAGTGGTGGCAATCGCGGGGAGGTTTTCCCGTCGGCGTTGATCACTGGTGGAGCTCTTGGGGCGGCGCTTTCGATGATTCAACGACATGGCTCGGTAGTCTTGCGACCAGTGTCGACCAGGCGGGATTCTGGTATAGCCTCGTCTACACCCTGATCGTTCTTATCTTTGGCATCCGACGGATGCGTCGACGTCGCACACCCTATGTTCGATGGCAAACATGGACGTTAATTTTGATTCAGGCTCTACCGTTGTTTCTATTGCCCTATCTGTTTCTACCGTGGCTCGGCAACAACGGTCTGTTTGACGCCGGTTGGGGCCAGAGTATCGCAGACGCATTATTCCCGGTGGTCGAGGGGTATGGTCCCGGTCGAGAGTACTGGCGTGCCTTCGGCTTGATTCTCGCCTGGCCGCTCTTTTTCTGGAATGTATTTACTGACCAACCGCTCCTGGCCTGGTTGGTGATTTCACTGATACAGACTTTTGTATTACTACCGCTGGCGATTCGACGTTGGGGTAAGGGAGTCTATTGCGGTTGGATCTGTTCCTGTGGCGCACTGGCCGAAACGCTGGGCGATACCCAGCGAAAGAAGATGCCGCATGGTGTGTTCTATCAGCGTCTCAACATGGTCGGTCAAGTATTGTTGTTGCTTTGTTTCGTGATGCTGGCTGCTCGACTGGGGCAGTGGTTTTTCCCCGCTAGTTTCATCGGGAACGTAGGGGCGACGATCTACACCTCGATCATGCAGGGGATACCACTTCTGAGTTATGAATGGACCGTTGACCTGTTCTTCTCTGGAATCCTCGGGGTCGGTCTCTACTGGCATTTCTCTGGACGGATCTGGTGTCGTTTTGCCTGTCCCTTGGCGGCCTTGATGAACATCTATGCGCGCTTCTCTCGGTTCCGCATCCTTGCCGAGAAATCTCGCTGCATCTCCTGTAATGTTTGTACCTCGGTATGTCATCAAGGTGTCGATGTGATGACCTTTGCGCAGCGCGGTATTCCTGTTGCGGACCCACAATGCGTTCGCTGCAGCGCTTGTGTGGAGGAGTGTCCGACGATGGTGTTGCGATTCGGAGAAGTTGACGAACAGGGTGGAGTGGTTCGCCTGGATCGGTTGACGGCGACACGAGCAGAGTCATAAACCAAACTGAGTCCACCATCGAACCGCTGGCCTCAGGGACCCTTGCGGCCACCGACGAAGGGGACCGGAATGCCAGCGCTGTCGAGGCCCCAGCCGGCACGAGGATCTGTCTTACCCTTCTGGAGCAGCCTTCTGGTTTTTTCTTGAGCGAATCGGTCAATTCCGATCGAGATTTCTTCGATGGCTTTTTTTCGATCTCCGACCAGGCTTGTTCCTCCAGCATCGAGGAACGCTTCGATGGTGCGCCACTTGAGAGTGCGGTCGATGGTCGGCGGAAGATGTCCGATCTGAGCCAGTGAATGGATGATTTGCTGACGTGTGGGTGGTGAACCGACTCTCGAATCATCCAGATCTACGATGCCGAGCTGCCATGGTCCTTCGATGGGGCCATCGATGAGCACATTGTGCGGCGCAAGATCTCGAGTCAACAATCCGCTCGAGAAGGTTCGATGGAGTTCCTTACCGAGCCAGCGAGCGAAGCGGAATTGATCGGAAAGTGGCCAACGATTCTGAATCACCCGAGCGTGCCAGTGATGAATCGGTTCTCCAGTGATCCAGGAAGAGATGAGGATGGCGCAATGAGGTTTTTCTACCATAACCAGTGGTTTGGGTATCGGTAACTGACGTGGTGGGCCGTCGGTCATCGATTGCCATGATCGGCGGGCACGGCCCCAGCGGAAAATGCCCGGTAGCAGAGGTAGGAACGGATGAAAAGGTGCTGGTGAAGTTGCGTGGTAGATCTTCCGTGCGTATTGCTGACCTTGCCAGTCGATACGTTCAAGTCGACCTCGTCGTCCTTCCGCAATGATCCATGCGGCCGGAATTTCCAGCAGTTTGCTGGCCAGTTCGGGAGCGATGTCGGATCCGAGCAGGATCTCATCATGGATCGATGGCGAATCTCGTGGCACCCTGCTCCTTCCCGCTCTGTTGCGTGCCGAGAAGCTCTCCGGCGTACTGCCAGAGAGGGTTCCGGACTGGCTGGATGGTAGCGAGCGAGGATTTTTGAACAAGAGCCACGAGAGGATCTAGCAGAGTGGTTTCAGAAGAACCGTTGCTGATCGAGTGGGAAGCACACCCTTATCTCGATCCGATTGCCATCGAGGTTGAGTTTGAAGGGCCACAAGGAGATACGAGTCCCGAGTGGTTACGGCAAAAGTTGTTGCCAGAAGCGGTGACGGACGAGTTGAGCGATGAATGTAAAAAAGCCGTGCGCCAGTTGCTGCGACATGGTGGATACCGACCGGCGGGACGGGGTAAGCCTTCCAGTGAGTGGCTGATCAAGGCCGCTTCTGACGGTAAATTGTCGTCCATCTTACCGCTCGTCGACGCTGGTAATGCCGCTTCCCTTGGTGCGGGGATACCGCTGAGTATTGTCGATCTCGATCGTGTCGAGCTTCCGTTACGGATCTCACTGGGACTGGAGGGCGAAAAATATGTCTTCAATCGCTCCGGGCAGGAGATCGATATCGCCGGCTTGCTGTGCTTGCGTGATACAGCAGGTGCCTGTGCAAACGCCGTCAAGGATTCCCAGAGGACCAAGACCGATGCCGGGACCCGCAGAGCTCTGGTCCAGATCTGGGGCACCTGTGAGCTCCCTGGGGCTGCTGTTCGCCTGGGCAGCCAGGTTCGCGAGCTGTTGGAGCGCCTTGGCGGAGCGTGCCGGGAGGTTAAATTCAGTTCCTCTCCAGGCATGGAATCACTCCAATAGCTTGTGATGAGCCTCTAGAATAGAGCTGAGGTGCTGGGATGGATCCCTCGGATATGTGTTGTTCGAGGGGCATGGGTGGGTGCCGAACAGGAGTTATTGTTGGCCTTAGCGACCATCGAAGAACTGATAGCAGAGATCGCCCGCGGCGGGATGGTCATTCTCGTCGATGACGAAGATCGCGAGAATGAGGGCGACCTGGTCATCGCTGCAGAAAAGGCGACTCCTGAGACCATCAACTTTCTTGCGACCGAGGGTCGAGGATTGATCTGCGCTCCCCTCGATCCACAGATCATCGAGCGATTACAGCTTCAACCGATGACCTCGCATCCTACCGATCCCGACGAGTGCGCCTTCACCCTTTCGGTCGATGCACGCGATGGAACAACGACTGGAATTAGTGCCTTTGATCGATCTCATACGGCGCGCCTTCTGGCGAATCCCTCTACCCAACCAGATGCTTTCAAAAGACCCGGTCATCTCTTTCCTCTTCGGGCCCAACCCGGCGGGGTGTTGCAGCGTACCGGTCATACCGAAGCGGCTGTTGATCTTGCACGACTGGCCGGATTGGAGCCGGCGGCAGTGATTTGTGAAGTGATGAACGAAGACGGATCGATGGCCCGTTTCTCTGACCTGGAACTGTTTGCCAGGCGTCATGGTTTGTTACTCGGAACGATTGCCAGTCTGGTCGAGTATCGACAAACCCATGAGGAAGAAATGCCTCAGTCGCTGATCGAGAACAATCCTCCAGCGACTCTGGAGCCACGGTGTCATTCGAAAGCTCACTTGCCGACACCGTTCGGCAAGTTCGAG
>JBBWWC010000022.1:0-9711 GCA_050256555.1 Planctomycetota bacterium
TGGCACAACGAATCGACGTATTACATGGAAGACCAGCTCCGTCGCTCGATGGCATTCGCTGGATACAACCGCCACCAGAAACAGATACAGACAAGAAGCTGGAACTTCGAATCTTTTGTGATTCGAACCGAGCCAAGAATCGTCAATCTCGTTTCTTCAATGTCATGCGAAAACTCGAACATGAGTTCTCTTCTGAAGGAGTTCGAGTCGTCTGGCTCAGTAGCGTTCTTCGCGCTGAACGCGCCGATCGTGAAGCCCAATCGATGGCCCAGATCGCTATCGACAAAAAACTTGGTTGGTCCTTCGGAGTTCAACCGGGACAGGAAGCAGGAATTCTCGAACGTCATCTCGTACCTCATGGCGGTACCTTATTGATGGCGATCGATGCCAAGGGGATCCTGCGCTGGGAAGTGATCGATCCCATGTTCTGGGATGAAGGGCTTTATCGCGTGATCATTTCTCGTCTACTCAAAAGCACCAGCTAGACGATGAAAGAAATCGTTTGAATCGCCCTTACAAAAAACTGGTACTGGTGTGCACCCACGGTCGTAGCTGTCCCCACCAGGGGGCGGTAGAAACCTGCGAAGCCCTTCGAGAAGCGGTCCACCAGGCCGATCTCAACGACCAAATCCGGATCATCAAATCAGGCTGTCTTGCCCAGTGTGGACATGGACCGATGGTCGCCATCGAGCCCGATGGCGACTGGTATGGCAGTGTCACGGCCCAAGATGTCGAGGAATTTGTGACCGGACCGCTGATTTCCGGGGTGCCGCTGGCAAGGCTTCTCTACCAGCCCAAGAATCAGGGAAAGAACGTTATTCCCCGTGATCAGTGGCCCATACCCCCTTCAGAGCAAAATTCCTGACTTCCTGAAGTCTTCTTCGCCACCGGTCCTCGGCGATTCGAGCGGGCCGATGTCCCTAAAAGGCTGATAGAACCCATCGGAATCTGTCCACACGGACCCCACCGAACGATATCCTCAAATACCTAGACTCGCCGTGGTATCCAAGCCCCTGGGGGCGATCCGGCACCATCGAGAAACGAACGGGAAAAATCCCGAGGAGAATTGGAAATGACTCAAGACATCAGCACGATGCGTAATATCGGCATCAGCGCCCACATCGATAGTGGCAAGACGACCCTCACCGAGAGGATCCTCTTCTACACCGACCGTATCCACGCGATTCATGAGGTCCGTGGAAAGGACGGCGTCGGAGCCACCATGGACTCCATGGAACTGGAACGTGAACGAGGAATCACGATTCAATCTGCGGCGACCTATCTGGAGTGGGGCGATAACCACATCAACATCATTGACACTCCAGGTCACGTCGACTTCACCGTCGAAGTCGAACGAGCGCTACGCGTACTGGATGGAGCCATCTTGGTTCTCTGTGCAGTGTCGGGTGTTCAAAGTCAGTCGATCACAGTCGATCGACAAATGCGTCGCTACAACGTTCCAAGACTGGCTTTCGTCAACAAATGTGACCGTACCGGAGCAGACCCACTCAAAGTCTGCGACCAACTACGCGAAAAACTTCGACTCAACTCTGTCATGTTCCAGCTTCCCATAGGACTGGAAAATGATCACGAAGGAGTTATCGATCTGGTCACAATGAAAGCGATCTATTTCGATGGAGACAACGGAGAGAATCTCCGATACGAAGAGATCCCTGACAATCTCAAGGATCTTGCTGCGGAACGTCACGAAATGATGCTCGATGCTATTTCCATGTTCTCTGATGATTTGATGGAAGCGATGCTTGAGGACAAGGTCACCGAGGAGCTGATCCATGAAGCAACTCGTAAAGGCGTCATCTCTCTTGAGCTGTGCCCGGTGTACTGCGGATCCGCCTACAAGAACAAGGGTGTGCAGCCGCTGATGGACTCGGTCAACGCTTACCTTCCTAGCCCGCTTGATATCGAGAACATCGCTCTCAATCCGGAAAACGAAGAAGAGAAGCACAAGGTCACAAACAGTTCAGAAGGGCCAATGCTTAGTTACGCCTTCAAGCTTGAGGATGGACCTTATGGGCAGCTGACTTATGTCAGGATTTACCAGGGCGAAATGGTCAAGGGTGAATTTGTGTTCAACGCACGAACCGGCAAGAAGGTGAAGCTCGGCCGCATCGTACGAATGCATGCCGACAACATGGATGAAATCGATCGTGCAGGAGCCGGAGACATCGTGGCCCTGTTTGGTATCGACTGCGCCTCTGGAGACACATTCCGCTCTGCGGACACAAATCTGGTGCTCGACTCGATGCACGTTCCCGAGCCCGTCATCCACCTTGCCGTTAAACCGGTCGATCGTAAAGCCACCGACAATATGTCGAAGGCACTTCAGAGATTCACCAAGGAAGATCCGACCTTCAGGGTCGCCTTTGATGCAAAAAGTAGTGAGACCATCATCTCGGGAATGGGCGAGCTGCATCTCGAGGTCTACGTCGAACGGATGAAGCGAGAGTTCAAGGCTGAAGTCACAGTGGGTGCCCCACAGGTAGCCTTCCGTGAACGTGTCAGCCAGCTGGTCGATTTCGATTACACCCACAAGAAGCAAACCGGTGGATCCGGGCAGTATGGTCGGATCATCGGATCCATGGGGCCCCACCCGGAAGGTGAATACGAGTTCACCAACAAGGTTGCGGGAGGAAACGTACCCCGAGAGTTCATTCCATCGGTAGACAAAGGCTTCAAGCAAAGTCTTGAAAAGGGTCTTCTGATCGGTGCGCCGGTCGAAGGTCTGGAAGTCATACTCAAGGATGGAAACCACCACGCAGTGGACTCTTCCGATATGGCATTCCAGACAGCAGCCAAGAGTTGCTTCCGTGAATACTACAAGAAGGGTAAGCCCGAAGTTCTCGAACCACTGATGACGGTGAGTCTTGAAGGCCCCAGCGAATTCCAGGGTGACATGGTTGGTACCCTTCTTCAGCGTCGCGGTGTCCTCCATGGAACTTTTGATGAGGATGGTTTCGTGCGCATCGATGCGGAAGTACCGCTGGCTGAAATGTTCGGCTATGCCACGACCTTGCGCTCGGCGACGCAGGGAAAAGCCGAGTTCACCATGGAGTTTAATCGCTACGCTTCAGCACCACGGGATGTGCAAGAAGAGCTGATTGCCAAGTACAGACAAGAACTGGAAGATAAGAAGTAATCCTGAACCCAGGAGACTTCGTTAATCGTCAACAGTACCCGGAGAATTCCACCCAGGGATTCTCCGGGTATCTTCGTATTACAGGTACTTTGCTAATTCAATCGCCGATGAAACGTTCGACCGCTCGGCGCGATCCCTGCAGGGCGATACGCTGGCTGTAGAGCTCAAGTGCTCGCAGCCCACCCAGTTCTTCGCCACCACCAGCGCGACCCGGTCCCCCATGCAACGACGAAGGAAGGGCGATTCCCGATCCAGGCGCCTGACTCGCCATCTTTTCCGAAGCGAGGTAAAACCGTCCACTCCACGAACCACAACGGCGCAGCAGATCAAAGGTCCACTCCTCAGAATCGCTATAAACCGAGGTCACCAGGGTTCCTTCACCACGACTATTGAGACACGCCGCAGTGGGCGCCTCGCCGTCATAGGGACACAGAGTAGAAACCGGGCCAAACACCTCGAGATCGTGAATCAAATCGGCACCACCGGGCTCTCTGGCCCTCAGGAGCGTTGGCGCAAAGAAGTACCCCTGTCCCGCTTCCGCACCGACTCCATCAACCCGCTCACCACTGCCATGAACAAGATCGGCAACCTCTCGCAATCGAGAAACTCCATCGAGGACGCTGGCCAGCTGGTCTGCCGTGGCCAGCGGACCAACATTTGATCTCTCGTCAAAAGGCGATCCTGTGATTCGCCCGGAAAGCTCCTCGCAAAAAGCCTCCTCGATGCTGGCTAGCTGTGGTTGCGGAACAAAGATTCGTCGAACCGCAGTACATTTCTGGCCACTCTTCTGAGTCACTTCACGGCAAACTTCACGAACAAATAGATTCCAGATTTCCGATCCAGGTTCCACATCGGGAGCCAGGATTGCTGCATTGAGACTATCGGCTTCGACATTCACCGAAGTCGAACGCGCCAGAAGATTGCCATGAGACCGGATACGCAGGGCAGTATCTGCCGATCCAGTAAAGGCAACCACATCCTGGCCATGGAGATGATCAAAGAGGTCTCCGACCGATCCACAGATCAATCCAAGAACCCCCTCCGGCAGACAGCCAGCTTCGATCACCGTCTCGATGCATCTTTCGGTCACCAGACTGGTGCTCGTGGCCGGCTTGGTGATCACTGGCATTCCGGCCAGAATCGCTGCAGCAGCTTTCTCGGCAAATCCCCAGGCCGGGAAATTGAATGCATTGATATGTATCGCCACACCATTACGGGCTACACGCCCATGACGTCCCCAGAAAATCGAGGAACGTCCAAGTGCTTCACCGACCCCATCCGCAAGAACTTGTCGGTCTCCCAGTTCTTTTCCCAGCGCACCATAGTGATAGAGAGTTCCTGTGGCTCCATCGATATCAAACTTGGAATCCTTACGCGTTGTTCCACAACTCTTCATCGAGAGCTCCAGCAGCTCTTCTCGATGTGCATGAATTGCTTTTGACATCGAGATGAGTAGTTCACCGCGTTCGGCAAAAGAAAGTTCACGAAGCGCTGATCCACCTTTAGCTCGCGCATGCTCGACAGCTGCACGGAAATCGATTCCGGCGCTGGAGGCTTTTGCCAGGGGAGATTCAGTCGTCGGATCATGGAGAACGGCAAACGAATCTCCATCGGCCTGGCACCATTTCCCCAACAGATGACTTCGCAGGATCTTCATCCTCGTCCTTTCTCGCAAAAAACGGGTGCCCTAAACATCGAGTTCCCCAGAACATCGAGTTCCCCAGAACTTCGAGTTCCCCAGAACTTCGAAACGAGCCCCTGGATCACTTTTCAGCCTAGTAGAAACGGAACATCATCTCCACCCAGACGGAGTGAACCGGTAGTTCAAGAACTGACCGTAACGCAGCAGCTTTATCTGTACAGGTGAAAGACCCCAGAATCATGATCTAGCAGGTCGCCAGAACTCAGGGCAAGCAGGGATTGAGTGAATCCGGAGTCGGATCAAGTCCGTACCCGGGATATGGATAAGGGATTGTTTCTCCGCCACTGAAGAGAAAGTTTAGAAGATTGATGGCATCGCCGATATTGATCACCCCATCGTCATTGGCATCTGCGGCATCGGGACAAACAGAAGCCGGACCACTGATGAACAAATAATCGAGTAGAAAAATCGCATCGGCGATGTTCACGGCCTGATCATAGGTCGAATCACCACGAATAAAGAGGAACTGAGCTTGCTCCGAAACCGTCACAGTGGCGTGAATCCAGTACGGTGTCAGTGATTGCCCCCCCTCGGTTGCATATATGGTATTGATCGGTGGAGTTCCAAGTCCATCGGCAAAACGCAACTCCGTTGAAGTTCCCAGAGATGCATTCTGCAGCACGGTGTAGTTCAACGTGCATAGAGTTTGGTTGGAACCTGGAACCATCATCCGACCATCAAAAGGCGGTAGTGTGTCGAAGATAATCGCCAGGTAGAGAAATGAATCCTCGCCATCGGGATTAATCGACGAAGCGATGAACTCTGGATCCAAGGACTCTGCCAGGGTTCCAGCGATGGAGAGTTCAGTCATATTGATCACATTAGAATCATAGGCCACAGCGATCTGAAAACCCTGAAGGAAATCTTCATGAGTTCCCAGCACAGGATGAATCACCGGCTGGCCACCAAAAACGTTGATGTCGGCAAGCTCCATCGCATTGGTCGGTGTAGCGACGACGATCGAATCGGCATGGGTCCTCGTATCCTCGCCACCTGGTCCAGTCACTGTCAGTGAAACGGTATAAGTGCCCGGCTCCAGATATGTGTACGAACCTTCGATCTGGGTACTGGTACCACCGTCACCAAAATCCCACTGGTAGCTTTCGATGAGACCAGTACTTTGATCCTCGAAAAATATTGTGTGGTCTGCAATTCCATCGTCTTCGGTTAAAATGATCGGGTTTGCTACTGGTGCGGGGGTGTCGTGAGCGTAGATGGCAATCCCATCGACCAGCAAGACATAGTGTTCGTTGCCGTGGGCATCCAGTTCCATATCCAGCCCCGTATACTCGCCGGGGATTCCTTCCAGCGGGCCATTGCTACTGTCGCCATCGATTACGGTGTATCGATTCGCTTGCTGACTAGCAATCCAGGACACCGTGTATCGATCGGGACTCAACGAAGAAAAAGCCAGGTCAGTGATCTCGCCCCCACCAGAACGAATCACTTCTTGTGAAGTAATCCCGGTAGTCATGGAACCGGTTAAAAGTTGAAGCTGATCGAAAGAGGCCACTACCAGCTGAATCGACCCGGTCGACTGGACCGCAGCATCCCAGCGGCTGAAGGGCGTCAGGAGATCGTAGAGATCGACTGGTGTAGATACCGAACCGCTATCCATCGTCAACGATTTCAGAACCGTTCCGTCCTGCCAGAGGACCAGGACAGAATCCGAAGAAAGGGGAAGCACCCGGCTCTTTTCACCAACTCCACAAAGTATCGGCGCAGTATCATCATATTTCGCCCATATTTCTGTGGCAGAACCCGTCGATTGGCTCCAACTGATGACCTGCTGACCAGCCAAAAGAATCGTGATCGAAGAGTCGAAAGCCTCAACAGCACCCGTGCTGATCAAAATAGGATCGCCAAAACCTGCGGCAAAACTCTCGATGAGAAATACTGATCTTGGCCCAGAAGCAAACTGTTGTTCCAGAGAGATGAAGTAACTAGCCACCAGTCCTTGGGCTAATGCAGGAGAAAAAACTTCTCCTGAAGAAACCAAAACCGGAAACATCGTTTGAAAATCCAGCACTGAACCAGTGAACAAAACCTCGTTCTCAGTTTGTGCACAGATGGAAACCTGCTGTGGAGCACAACCCAAACAGGAATCATCGACAAATATTGAAACGTTCGAAATTGAAGAACCGCCAGTGGTCACCGGAAGGACTTGCGTGAACTGGGCCGAAATCACAGAGAAGGGTTGCAAAAGTATGGTGAGAAAACCAAACGTAAGGGTCCATGAGACCGAAACAGATGATCTCCGTCGAATCATATGCTGCATATAGATTCCTCCTCACTCAGTCAAAAAAGCGAGCACACCTCTCGCTTTAGATCAGCTGCGATTCGTCGCAAAATATGCCGTCATTCAGCACGCATGATCTAACACTAAAAGCCACGGTCCGCCCAAAAGAGACCGGAGTAAAGAATCACTCGACTGGCTTTATATACTCCCATCTATTTGACCATTGAACTTGAGAACAGGGAAGGGACTTAAAGGGTAAGAAGTACCGCTAATCGGGAGAGTTTCCCGGATCGACTGCTTCAATTCAGCACAACCGAGCGAGAGCGATTACCAGAGCTGCCTCGCTCGCGCTTGCACGCCATCCTGAGCCCTCAGAATCGACCAGATCAGGGCCGAAGAAAAGAGGCCCAGCAACACGATTTGGATACTCGGTTGCCAGCGCATCGAGGACGATCGAGGAGCGATCTCGGTCTTCGATTCTGCATTCAGGACCACCGGAGCCACCACGGTAGTATCGCTCCCGACGATTTTCTCACCGGAATCGAAATCGGTCACCGAAGCCTCCGGCGGAATCCCAGATCCAGGTGCCAACCACAGCAGGATGCAAAGCACCAGTGGAATCAGAGCCAATTTTTCATTCGTGCCGACGCGCATCCGGTTCTCCCTCGTTGGCAATATAACAGCCTTTCTTCCATCAGGTCTCCCTCTTTGTAACTTCTTCAGCAACATCTGACCGATCTTCTCTCCCTACCTCTTGCCGTAACTGTCAGACTGAGAGACCATCACTGAAGTGCGCCACTGGAGAAGTGCGTATCGAGAAATTTGTATCGAGAAACTTGTATCGAGAAATTTGTATCAGGAAATTTGTATCGGGGAGGGCCCTTGAGCGATTCGTCGAGAATCCCACGAAACTCAACTCGAGTCATCGATGTCGGTACCTCTCGTCTTGGCGGCGGAGAACCCATCCTGGTTCAAAGTATGTGTGCGACCCCAACCCAGGAAGTCGAGATTACTGCCACCCAGGTTCAAGCTCTTGCAGATGCTGGAGCAGGTATCGTGCGGCTTGCCGTCGATTCTCGTAAAGACGCACAAGCCGCCATCGAAATCTGCCAGCGAGTCGATGCCAACATTTGTATCGATCTTCAGGAGAACTGGCGACTCGCTGAAATGCTGGCGCCAACGGTCGCCAAAATCCGTTACAACCCTGGCCATCTTCATCACCATGAGAAATCAGTACCCTGGCAAGACAAGGTCAAACGAATCGCGCAGTGGGCCGGTGAAGGAGATACTGCTCTGAGAGTCGGTGTCAACTGTGGCTCTGTCGATCCAGCGCAAAAGGAACTCTGGCCACAGGATGATTCGGTCTCACCGATGGTAGCCAGTGCTCTCGAACATTCTGCGCTTCTCGATGAAATCGGTTTTCTCCGATATGCGGTTTCCCTGAAGGACTCCGATCCAGATCTCGTCATAGACGCCAATCGTACCTTTGCTCAGGAACGTCCCGAGGTTCCGCTGCACCTCGGCGTCACGGAAGCAGGACTGCCCCCCGATGGAGTGATCAAGACAAGGATTGCCTTCGAACAACTAATCTCACAGGGGATAGGAGATACCCTTCGAGTATCACTAACCCTGCCCAACGATGAAAAGTACCAGGAGGTACTGGCCGGCCAGGAGATCCTCGATGACATCGCTGCGGGAAGAGTTCGAAGTGTTGTTCATTTCCAGCAAGAAGGCCCCAATATCATCTCTTGTCCATCCTGTTCAAGAGTCGAAAACGGTGCCTTCGTCGAGCTGGCCCAGCAGGTAAAGAAACTGTCAGAAGAATACGCTGAACACCAGTTCACCATCGCGGTGATGGGATGCCGGGTGAATGGTCCTGGAGAAACCGATGACGCCGATCTCGGCCTCTGGTGTGCTCCCAGTTTCGTCAACCTCAAGCGTGGATCAGAGAGTCTCGGTTCTTTCCCCTACGGCGAGATCCTCGAAAAGCTTCAACAAGAGATTGAAAGCTTGATTCAAAATCGCGGATCCGTGTCCTGAGAAGCGCCCTCTATGGTGCGCAACCGACGAGACAGCACAGCCCCCCTGCCGTCGGGTCTGCCGCACAACTGCTCGGTGCCGGCGGCGCAGGAGCTCCCGAAAAGAGCGCCCCGAGGAGTGCAATGGGATCGGCGACGTTGAGCAGCTCATCGTCGTTCGCATCGCCGGCATTCGCACAGTCGAGGTGCCCCCCTCCGAACAGAAACCCCAACAGAGCGACCGGATCAGCGATGTCGATCAGACCATCAGCGTTGGTATCTCCGCGCACGAAGCGACCACTCACCAGCCCTGCCGGAAACTCGACCACGCTCACGGTGTTCGCGATCGCAGGGCCGGGATAGCCGCTGTTGGCGGCATAGATCTTGTCCCCATCGGGGCTGACTGCGATCCCGAAGGTGTAATCGCCCTCGACCGGAATGATCATCTCGATGGCATCGATCATCGGTGGATCGATCGGGTCGCCGACGAGGCTGAAGTCCGGGAGACGAACAATCGCCACGTTGCCGAGCGCTGAGCCGAGTTCACTCGCGTCGGGGTTTGGGTGGTGGCTGAATCCCCAGTTCGTCACAGCAA
>JBBWWC010000023.1:0-4425 GCA_050256555.1 Planctomycetota bacterium
ATGCCCCTGAGCAATCCTGAAGAACCAATCCGATCGATCCCGAAACATCATCTTCGGTTCCAAAGATCCCATCAAAACCAGGATGGACCGAACGGAAGTCATCCGTGCGTCCATCGGAACCACCGAATTCGGAAACATGACAGGAACCGCAAGAAGTTGAATTGTCATGAGAAAGCTGTTCTTCCCAGAACAGGAACTTACCAAGCAGCGCCTTCTCAGGAGTCAGAGGATTTTGAGCAGGACTCACCATCGGCCCGAGTGGATCAAAGATGCCGCCAGGTCCACCACCTTGCCCTTGCACGAATGGACCGGCAAAAAACAGCCCGCAGAAGAGTGTGGCCACGGCCAACAGCAACGAGAAAAGCAAAGTAGAACTTCTACCGCAAATCATCGCCGGCTCCTCTCCTCAATGGGGGCTCACACCAGAACTCGAATCCAATTGACTATTCAGATCTATTTTACTACTCAAGTCGACCTGGCCGACCCTCCTTCGACAGACTGTTGATAACTTTTCTGTGACAAAATCTGGCGGTTCGGTCCAGCCGGGCATGAAATTTGTGGGAAATGTATTCGGACAGATTCGGTTTCTGAATTGGAGGCACGACCCTTACACCGCAGCCATCTCTGATGCGCTTCTATTGGCCGAGTGAGGTCTCCAGTACGCATTGGTGCTCAGCTCCGGTTGGCAATAACCTGCTTTGCATTAACCGAACTCTGGCAAAGGAAATCGTTGGCCACTCGATGTGACGGGTCACTTCGAAGTCCGTAACCGGAGGTGAAAATCGCACCAATGTCATGTGTGGTAAAAAAGCCCGACGATTGCTCCGACGAGCCAATCGCTGTGATAAACGTCGGTGTAGTTCATCGAGGCTCTTCATCGAATCTCCCACCGCTGCCATGGTCCGGACTGGACCTCTACTCGGTAAAGTCTGGATTCGGTCCGGTTGCCAACAAAATGGCGGCACTCCCACCGCAGCGCGCTCCACTGATTCCTTCACGTCAGCTAGGTCTTTACGTGCAACTTCGCCAATAAATAGCACTGTCATGTGAATCTGATCGATCACGGTCCTGCGATGATCTGGCAACGGTTCCAGAGAATCCAACGGATCGGTCAGAAGACGAGCCTCATCCATCGTCGGATGAAGAGCACAAAAAAGCCGCATTCGTGGCCCGCTAGATTTCTTGTCGCGATCGATGGCTCGCTTGTTCACGAAAGGCCCCAATTCATCGGGAACCACTGGTACGAATTCGATCGAGTTCTGCCTGTAAATCCGCGACGACATCCGGATGAGAATCGGCGAGATTGACCTTCTCCTTCGGATCATTACCGAGATGGTACAGTTGCCCGACAGGACCAGTGCTATCTTTGACTCTTTTCGGTGCGGTGAAACCTCCGCTACCACGTCCTTCGATCCACTTCCATGGCCCCTGCCGAACGGCAAACATGCCATCCAAAGAATGATGCACGATGCTTCTTCGTCTCGATGGATCTCCTTTTGTGATGGAAGAAAGCAGGTCAAAACCATCCGGGGCCACTTCTTTGGGTAGAGACATCCCCGCAGCCTTCGCCAGCGTCGGTAGAAGATCCGTCAGGCAAATCAATCCGTCGTATTGTTTTCCCTGTCTGCTACTGGCAATCCGATCGGGCCATCGCATCAAGAAAGGAACCCTGTGTCCACCCTCATGAATATCAGCTTTTTGACCACGCCAGGGTCCATTGGCCCGATGAGGAAATTTTTTGACGTCGGCAGGAGTCCAGTGTGCTCCATTATCGCTGGTCACGATCAACAACGTTTGCTCAGCCATGTCGTTTCTATCAAGAGCTGCATCGATTTCACCAACAACGGCATCGACATGAGCAACGAAGGCGCCGTAAACCCCTGCACCTTCAACTTCGTTAAACGGATCGCCTGGGAGCCATGGCGTATGGGGAGCTGAAAGTGCTACATACAGAAACATCGGTTCATCTGGATGTTGTTGGTGATGATGTTCGATTTCAGAAACGGCTCGCTGGCCGATGTCGGGCAGAACATCTGCGTGATGAAAACCAGGAGCGATGGCTCCGGCGCGCCAAAATCCTTCCCCACCACCACGTGCAGGGTGACTGAGTTTTATCTTCTCTGTTGGTAACTGGACGGCATGATCATCTTCGAAGTACAGATATGGTTCCATATCGAGACTGGCAGGGATTCCCCACCAACGCTGAAAACCAACCGTACTCGGACCGGGAACCAATGGCTTCGAATAATTGGTCGGCCCCTTCTCCTGTAATCCAAGATGCCACTTCCCGATTCCACTGGTGCGATAACCGATATCTGCCAGAACAGAGGGAAGTGTCGCGCGATCGCTAGAGATCAACGCTGGAGATCTCCCACCCAGAACACCGCTACGTAAAGAAGTACGCCAGGCGTAGCGACCGGTCAACAATCCATAACGAGTCGGTGTGCAAACCGACGATGGAGAATGGGCATCGGTGCAACGAATCCCGCCCGCAGCAATACGCTCGAGAGAAGGGGTTGGCAATAAAGAATCGGGACCCGCTGCGGCAAGATCTCCCCACCCCAGATCATCGGCAAGAATCACAACAATGTGCGGCGGCGAAGCTGCGGGAGCCTCACTCGGCTGGCGAAAAGTGAGGCCCTGACAGCCACCAACAAATAGCCATAGCAGTAAAAGAAGACGGTAACGAACTATCGGAATCGCATACTTCAAAATACTGTTCTCCCTCGAACCAAATGGTAGCCGAGAGAATCGCAGATCTGAACAACCTCAATCGATGACGGATCGGAACAAACAACAGGATCTCGCCAGTACTGTTCAGACGGAAGGCGGCTGGTCCGCTGTATCGACGTATCCATATTCCGTCGCATATTCATGAAGTTGTTGGCGAAGACGGTTGCGGGCCCGTGAAATCCGTGAACGAATTGTCCCGATCGGAACCGACAGTTTTTCGGCGATCTCCTGATAACTAAGGCCATCCAGATCACAGAGAAGCAGTGGCTCTCGAAAATCGCCGGGAAGTTGATCTAGCGCCTCACGAAGGCGATCGCCGACAAGGTCCAACTGGGGATCGAGGCCCTTCTCTAGCCGTTCTTGTTCCTTCTGGACTTCCCAGGACAGCTCCAGGGCGACCGGCTGAACATCTTCGACATCCAGGTGATGTGGTCTTCGGGTGCGACGCCGACAAAGATCGTAAAAACGATTCTTACAGATTCGAAATAACCATGAACGACAGTCAGTCCCCGGTCGAAAGGTGCCAAAAGCGCGAAAAGCCCTTAAAAGGGTGTCCTGGAGTAGATCATCGGCGCCAGCCGCTTCTCTGACCAGAGACATGGCAAAAGCATGCACAGACCCGATATGGGGTAAAACAACGGCTTCAAAACCATCGTGCTCACCGTTTTTCAGGCAATTTTCAGACAAAACAGCACTCTGAGAACTTAAAAAGCTCATTTTTCCACCTTCGCGCACAAATTCCTTCAGCGGGTCCCTGGCTACATGCAGATGACGTGCCAAACCCATTTGCATTCACATGGCAGGAAGACAGCGGCCTCGAATCTCTTTAAACTCCCACAGATAAAAGCCGGAGGCATAGCCCTGGTAAGTCGAAGGGAGGAGTTCGATTGTCCCTCAGTAAAAACCGGTCCTTCATCGCTTTAACCTGTACCCAGCTACTCGGCGCATTTAACGACAACGTTTTTCGCCAGTTCATCATGCTGATCGCCCTGAGTGTTTCGGTCAGCTGGCTACCCGTCGATGGTCAATCGATGGCAATGGGCGTCTTTGCACTGCCATTTGTTCTATTTGCGATTCTCGGTGGCTCCATCGGAGATCGTTTCCGTAAACGAGATGTCATCGTTTCGGCAAAACTACTCGAGGTCTTGGTCATGAGCCTCGGCATGGCAGCCTTCTACCTTCAACAGGTCGATACCAACCTCTCGATCATTGCAATGCTTGGGGTTCTGTTCCTGATGGGAACACAAAGTGCTTTTTTCGGTCCTTCGAAATACGGCATCTTGCCCGAGATGGTCAACGAGAAGGACCTGACACGGGCCAACGGCATCATCAACATGACCACCAACGTGTCGACCATCCTCGGCACAGTGGTTGCCGGACTTCTTTTCACCTATCTCAGTGGCGGAGATAATCCAGCAGCCGCGAATCCGTACTGGTGGAGTGGCTTCTTCTTCGTCACGGTGGCTCTCCTCGGGTGGATCACTTCCCATACCATCACTGAAGGAAAACCTGCCGCCGATCCGGAACGGCCACTGAGATGGAATCCCATCACTGGTTTTAAAGAGATCAAGTTTCTCCTCAAAGACCGAGCGCTGTTTGGGGCCATCATCGCAACCAGCTGGTTTTACCTTGTTGGAGCTCTCGCTCTGTCGGTCTTGAACGTATGCGGAGATGAAATTCTGTCGCTTCCCG
>JBBWWC010000024.1:0-2929 GCA_050256555.1 Planctomycetota bacterium
GTTAGAAAGAGAGCTGCTCGATGAGCATCGTTGTGCGATCAATGTCCTGATCAGAATGAGCCATGGAGAGAAACCCTGCTTCGAAGGGGGACGGTGCGATGGAGACTCCTGATTCGAGCAAGCCGTGAAAGAAGCGCTTGAATAAATCCTCATCAGAACTGCAAGCATCCTTGAAATTGTTGACTGGTCCGGCGGTGAAGAAGAGGCCAAACATCGATCCCGATCGATTCCAGCAGTGAGGAATACCATGACGATCGAGGGCCTGTTGCCAACCTTCTTGAAGTCGCTGACCTTTTTGCTCAAGGGCGGGATAGATCTCGTGACCTTGATCGCGTAGTTCCGTCAACAGGGCGATACCGGCAGCGACAGAGAGAGGGTTTCCACTCAGGGTTCCGGCCTGGTAAATGGCGCCGGTCGGAGAGAAGTTTTGCATCCGCTCCTGGGGGCCACAGATGGCTCCCATCGGCATGCCTCCTCCGACGATCTTGCCCAGGGTTGTTAGATCCGGTTGGATTCCCAACAAGCCTTGAGCGCTGCCGGAGTGGACTCGAAAACCAGTCATCACCTCATCGAAGATCAGTAACGAACCGTATCTGGTGCATAATTCCCGCAACCCTTCGAGGAATCCTGGTTTTGGTAATACGCAACCCATGTTTCCGGCGATCGGCTCGACGATGATGGCGGCGACCTTGTCGCCATTTGTTTTCATCTGCGATTCAACCGCATCGAGATCGTTATAGGGGATGACACAGGTCAGGTCTGCTGTGCTGGCTGGCACTCCAGGACTTGAAGGGTGTCCATGAGTGGCTGCTCCAGATCCTGCAGCAACAAGAAATGGATCGCCGTGACCGTGATAGCACCCTTCGAATTTGATGCACAGGTCCCGGCCGGTGATTCCACGAGCCAGCCGTAATGCAGACATGGTTGCTTCGGTTCCACTCGAAACGAGGCGTACCATCTCAGCAGATGGAACCATTTCGACGATCAGGGCTGCGAGTTGTGATTCAGCTGCGGTCGGCGCTCCGAATGAAGTGCCATTTTTAAGGGTCTTTGAGATGGCACTGAGAATCGGCGGGTGTGCATGACCAAGAATCATCGGTCCCCATGAACCGACAAAATCGATGTATTCCTGGCCCTCGGCATCGAAAATTCGGCAGCCTTCGGCTCGAGAAATAAAGCGAGGAGTTCCTCCTACTGATCCAAAGGCTCGTACTGGACTGTTCACTCCACCGGGAATGAGCTGGCAAGCCTGATCAAAGAGCCTCTGATTATCACCGTCTGACATCTTTGTTCTCATTTCTTTGCGATTGCTGGTGAAGAGGAGAATAAGCTACGGTTGACGATTGAACCACTGACGAGATTCTGATTACGAAAGATTTCTGTTGTTGGTACTTACATGGTGGATGAGATCGACTCCGCTTGCTTTCTTGAGCCGGCCTTCACCGTTAGGATGAGAGTGCCTTTGTTGAGGCTTTTAGACGGGAGAAAATCGAAGATGAAACTGTTGGTTTTGTTTCTTTTGATGCTGTGCATCTCGGCAAAGATCTCTGGTGGTGATCGCATCACTGGTCAGTCTTTTGCTACTCGATCCGAGGTCTATGCGGTTCACGGTATGGCAGCAACCAGTCATCCATTGGCGACAGAATCTGCCCTGGAGATCCTCAAGGCCGGGGGTAGCGCCGTCGATGCTGCGATTGCTGCCAATGCTTGTCTTGGATTGATGGAGCCGACAGGGAATGGTATCGGCGGAGATCTTTTTGCGATTGTCTGGGATGCAAAAGAAAAGAAGCTCCATGGATATAACGGTTCAGGGCGATCTCCCGGTTCTCTCTCGCTCGAAAAACTTCGAGAAGAAGTGAAGGCGCTGGGGAAAGCAGAGATACCCGCTCATGGAACTCTTCCTATTTCGGTTCCGGGATGTGTCGATGGCTGGGTTCAACTGCATCAGAGATTCGGCTCGTTGGCTCTCGATGAGGTGCTGGCGCCTGCCATTCGCCATGCCCGTGAAGGATTTCCCGTCACCGAATTGATCGCTCATTACTGGAAAATCAGTGCTCAGGTGTTGCGCGATCAACCTGGATTTCTTGACACCTTCACGACTGACGGAAAAGCTCCGGCAGTGGGGGAGTTATGGAGAAATCCAGATCTTGCGAATACTCTTGCAGAGATTGCTGCCAGTGGTCGTTCTGGTTTTTATGAAGGACGAGTCGCAGAGCAGATGGCTTCTTTTATCCAGAAGCACGGTGGTTACATCACTGTTGAAGATTTGGCTGCTCATAAGGGTGAATGGATTGAGCCTGTAAGTACTAGTTATCGTGGCGTCGATGTATGGCAGCTGCCTCCCAATGGTCAGGGAGTCGCAGTGCTGGAACTCTTGAACATCATGGAGGGTTTTCCGGTTCAACAGTGGGGATTTGGCAGTGCTGACCTTCTCCATCATTTTATCGAAGCCAAAAAGCTCGTTTTTGAAGATCGGGCTCGAGATTATGCTGACATGGATTTTCACGATGTTCCGCTCGAAAAACTGATATCCAAGAAACATGGCGATTACTTGCGGGGCAAGATTGATGCTGCCAAAGCGATGCAGAGTGTCGACACCGGTCGGCCACAAACCGATCGTGGAGATACGGTATATCTCTCGGTCGCAGACTCCGCTGGTAACATGGTGTCTTTGATCCAGAGTAATTATCGGGGTATTGGTAGCGGAGTTTGCCCGACAGGTCTGGGGTTCGGATTACAGGATCGTGGCGAACTATTCTGTCTCGAGGATGGACACGCCAATGTTTATGCTCCTGGAAAGCGTCCCTTCCATACCATCATTCCTGGGTTTGCGACTCGTGATGGAGAACCTTGGCTTTCCTTTGGCGTCATGGGGGGGGCAACGCAACCTCAGGCACAGGTCTGGGTTTTGATGAACATCATCGATTTT
>JBBWWC010000025.1:0-2814 GCA_050256555.1 Planctomycetota bacterium
GTCAAAAAGATCCTCGCAGATATCGGTAAATATTATCCCGGAGCTGATAGCTATGAAGTCGCAGGGTTTGTTTGGTGGCAGGGGCATAAGGACCAGAACGCTGCTCACGCTAGCCGATACGAGCAGAACCTTGTCCACCTGATCAATACGCTACGAAGTGACTTCGACGCACCGCTCGCAAAGTTTGTTCTGGCAACGATTGGCTTTGGTGGTGATCAGTTATCCGGTCACGGACTCACCGTGGCCGAGGCGCAGCTAGCAGTGAGTGGCGAAAAAGGGTCTTATCCGCAGTTCAAGGGCAACGTGAAGACCATCGATGCGAGACCCTTTTGGCGGGATCGGTCAATATCTCCCGGTGGGGCGGGGCACCATTACAACCTGAATGCTGAAACTTATCTGGAAGTGGGCACCGCTCTGGGCCAGGCGATGGTCGAGTTGCTCGATGAGGGAACTACTACCAAGGGCACTTCAAAAAAGAATTGATGGCAGCTCCCTCATCGTGGTTTCAGATTAGAACTCGGTGGCTTGCTGTACCTGAACTCCAATGCGCTCCTTTTTCAGCTCTGCATTCCAGCGACCGTCACGTTGTTGTCGGTTTGAGCTATTGAAAATCTGAATATTCTGGAAGTAGTCATCGATTTCCAGTGTCTGAGTCGCCCGATTCTGTCCTTCCCCTTGCCCGAAATCTACTTGTCCTTCATCAAACCGATAGGCCTGAATCCCTGCACCGCGATGAAAGGCGTAATCGCCGCTACCTCGCCGTGCGATGACTGTCGCTGAGAAAGCCTGACCCGCAGCAGTATAGATGCCGCGTCGATCTGTCGAGCCTGAAGCAACTCCGTTCGGTCCCATCACTCGAACCTCGACATCGGAAATTAGCGAATCTTCGATGGGGTCGATCGCCTGAACCCGAACGCGACTTCCATCGTCACCGACTACGAGCTGCATCTGATTGATGAGTACCAGTCCTGATGCATGGACATCGCCACCCCGGACCAGAATCAGGTAAGCGCCGACTTCTTCGATGGGAAGTTCCACCGTGTGTATTGCCGGGAGTGCCCCGCCACCGGGACCTTTTTGTCCCAGAGTGACAGTGGTCGAAACTGTCGGAGAAATCCCACTGAGCTTCACTTCAGTGACGCGCGAAAGATCTTTTTCTCGCAAGGCCAGAGTCAGAAGATCGACTCGATAGGCGAGAACTTCCGCCTGGTCGATATTTCGGTACTTCAGATCGAGTGCGACCGTTTGCCCGGGACGAAACTCTGTAATTTCTTCCAGTTCGAGTTCGTGGGAGCGAAGCCTGGTCAGTGACAGACGCGCATCCTCGAACAGATTTTCGACCTGTTCATAGTAATCGGCCGCTTTGTCGGTCTGGTTACTGGCATGATAAATCTGACCGATGATGTAGAGTGCAAGATCTCGATTGTCGCTGGGCTTTGTGCCACCAGCGGGGTTTTTGTAACGAGCTTTGGCGATGTCCTGCAGCAGATTCAAGGCGTCTTCTTGCGCCCCTTGCGACCACAGAGCGACCGCTTTCGTGTAGCGGAAGGAGTCGATATAACGTGGCTCCGTGTAGATTTGTGCCAGCAGTCCAGAGACTTCGGCTGCCCGATTCCAGTCTGCCCGATCGAGGTATGCACTGACCAGATTGAGTCCGGCATCTGCGGCGGTCGGATCGTCATTGTGGAAGCACAAGAATTTTCGAAGCACTTCGATTCCGAAGTCCGATAGTTCTTTTTGACTGAGTCCTCCACGCAACTTTTCAGGGAGTAGAGCTCTGGCCAGCGCCAGGTCAGAAAGCGTTTGCTTGGCAGCCAGTACCGTTGGAAGGTCCGGATATTCCATCACCAATCTCAGCAGTAGCTGGAGGGATTCTTTTGGATTTTGATCTTCGAGTACACCGGTGACCTTGAGATCACGACCGAAGGTTTCCTGCATTACAGCGTGAAAGACCTGAATCGATCGCGAATATTCGCCAAGGCTCCGGTAAGCTTCGCCGATGCGAATGACTTCATCGAAATCGATGTTGAGAGATGGATCCCTTTCTTTGAGAACTTCGAAGAAAGAGACCATGGCAGAGTTATCACCAGCTTCGATGGCACTCAGGAGCAAAATTCGAGCGACCTCTTTTTGAAAGTTGCTTCGAAGTTGATCAGAGAACTCATCCCACAGCTTTGTGTAAAGTACTCTTGCTTCACGCCAGCGACCGGCTTCCCAGTGCATCTGGCCCCGATGGTAGATCTCGTTAGGAGTGGCTCGGTACTCGTCTTCAGTCGGGCGTCCGCGTGAGAGAACGGTCAAGCTCACGGCTTCACCGGTGCTAATTCGAGATGGTTCGGAAACGCTTCGTATGACAACCGGGGCGACGCGGTAATCGCCAGGAATGGTGCCAATCAGGGTGTAGTAGAGGTTGAAGTCAGACCAGCTACGAGTCCAGATGCGTAACGAATTACCGCTGAGCTGATGGGAATCGATCGATCCTTTGAGGCTGTCTGCCAGCAAGCTCATGCCGGACGGAATGGTGATATCGATTTGCAGGTGTTCTGGATGTTTACGCGCTTGCGCATTCTTTGCCTGATTTTTTACGGCAAGCACTACATCGGTACTGGAGCCCAGCGGTAGCTGCTTTACCTGATTGCGCCACAGTTCTTTGTTGGTGCGAGTGACCGAGAAACCGATACCCACTTCGCGACCGTCTTGCCGTGGCTTGGAACGAAGATAGGACATTTTTTGTATCGAGAATCGGTCTTCATTGATTTTCGGATAGTCGTTGATTCGTCCGGTAAGCATGGCTGCCCAGTGTGGGTTACCAGA
>JBBWWC010000026.1:0-6783 GCA_050256555.1 Planctomycetota bacterium
GAACTGGTTCTTCATGGAACCGACGGATGGAGTCTTTTTGGCGAGCTCGTTCATGATCTCGGTGCCGGGGAGCCACTGGAGAGAAATGGTGGGTTACGCTGGTTTGACCTCGATGCGGGGCTGTTCGAACTGGGCTGGAGAGAACGGGCCGAAGAGCGTGAGACCTTGCTGGTCGGGGGGCGCTGGAATGCCTCGAGGCGCTGGGATATGGGTCTGTTTGTCGAGTATGATGCACTCAACGAAGAGCCGATCGGGCACTGGTGGGAGGTCGGTCGAAATTTCCGAACCTTCCGCATGATGTTCAGTCTCGATGTCGAACGTGGAGATTCGGATGATACGACTTTTCGCATCGACATCGGTTTGCCGGAGATGATGAATGCGATGAAGGCTTCACGCTTTGGTTCGTCATATTCCGGTCGTATGCGATAACGAAGGGATACTGATGCAGGGGCCTGCCGTTTATCCGGGGACCTTTGATCCTCCTCACCGGGGGCATCTGGATCTCATCGAGCGCGGAGTCCGTCTTTTTGGCGAGTTGATCGTTGCCGTGGCCGTCAATCGAGACAAGGACGCTCTTTTTACACCAGAAGAAAGAATCGAGTGGCTAGAACGCTGCACCGAGAGCCTACCAGGTGTTCAAGTGGTTCGTTTTGATGGGCTGGTGGTCGATCTTCTGACTCGGATGAATTCACGGATTTTATTACGTGGGATCCGAACCTTTGCCGATTTTGAAACTGAATACACGATGGCTCTGACGAACCGGAATCTGTCGGGTGATATTGAGGCCGAGACAGTATTTGTCATGCCTTCTCTTGAGTTTTCCCACTACTCCAGCCGCCATGTCAAAGAGATCGCCTCTTTTGGGGGAGATGTACGTTCATATCTGCCGGAGGAGATTTCCGAGGAGGTTTCTCAGCGATTGGGGTGAGCGCAGACCCCGGTCACGCTGGAATCTGAGGCGATAGCCCGGTAGGATCCCTTTCTCGCCATGAGTGAGATGTTGTTTTTCGGTTCCCGAAAAACCATCGAGAGTCGCTGTTGAGGACCACGGTCAAACAGCACGAATTCGAGCGCCGGAGAGGCGGAAATTGTGTCAACCTCGGGACGTAGTTCCATCAGTACCGACGGAGCGCCTGCCGCGATCGGTCCGTACTCACAGGCAGTCGTGGTCGACGGTTGGGTGTATTGTTCCGGTCAGATCCCGATCGTGCCTGGCGATGGGTCGTTGGTTCAGGGTATCGAGGCTCAGGCGAAGCAGGTACTGGACAATCTCGGAGAGGTTCTTCGTGCCGCCGGCTGCGAGTTTTCTGATGTGGTCAAGACGACCGTCTATCTTGCCAGTATGAGTGACTTCGTTGCAGTGAATCAAGTTTATGCAGATTTCTTCAGCGAACCCTATCCGGCTCGTGCTTGCATTGAAGCCGCTGCTCTACCTAAAAATGTTCAGATTGAAATTGATGCCATTGCGCGGAAGCGAGAAGTTAGTTGACCGAAGACTCTCCGTTACTCGAAATCGATGAACTGCGTACTTGGTTCTATACCGATGACGGAGTGGCCAAGGCTGTCGACGGTGTCAGCTACAAAATACAACCCGGCGAGACACTTGGTGTTGTGGGGGAATCTGGTTGCGGTAAATCGGTCACAGCCATGAGCATTCTTCAGCTGGTTCCGACTCCACCGGGTAAGTACGTAGGTGGGAAGATTCTATTCAAGGGTGAGAATCTCCTCGAGAAAAAAGAACAGAAGATGCGAAAGATCCGAGGGAAAGAGATCTCGGTGATTTCCCAGGAACCGATGACGAGTCTGAATCCGGTTTTTCGGGTTGGTGATCAGATCGGTGAAGCTTTGTGCTTGCACGAGAACATGTCCAAATCGGAGGCTCATGAGCGGTCGATCGAGCTACTCAGGCTGGTCGGGATTCCGTCACCGGATACACGTGTCGATGAATACCCTCATCAGCTCTCGGGTGGAATGAAGCAACGCGTCATGATTGCCATGGCTTTGGCATGTAATCCGGCATTGTTGATCGCTGACGAACCGACCACAGCGCTCGATGTAACGATCCAGGCGCAGATTCTTGAACTACTCCGCGATTTACAAAAAGAGAAAGGGATGGCGATCCTGCTGATCACTCACGACCTTGGAGTGGTGGCGGAGAATGCAGACCATGTCGTTGTCATGTATGCAGGAAAAGTGGTCGAGAGAGCACCAGTCGAAGACCTGTTCGAAAGACCAAGACATCCCTACACGATGGGGCTGTTTCGATCCCTGCCACGCATCGACAGTGATAACGATCGATTGGAAGTAATTGAAGGTAACGTACCGAATCCTCTAGAGTTCCCGAGTGGCTGTAAATTTCGTCCACGCTGCCCACATGCAACCGACGAGTGCGCGGCCAATGAACCGCAACTAAAGAGCATCGATGAAAAGCACGAAGTCTCCTGTCATCACTGGGAGAATCTGGTTGGTCAAACCGACATGATGAGAAAGAAGACCAGTGACCGATAAAAATACGCCACTTCTGGAGGTTCGTGATTTACGGACCTGGTTTCCGATTCGCAGCGGCGTTTTGTCGAGAGTCACGGCTCATGTGAAGGCTGTCGATGGGGTCAGTTTTCAACTGGGCAGACGACAGACTCTGGGCCTGGTTGGTGAATCAGGGTGTGGTAAGACAACGGTTGGGCGTTCCATCTTACGATTGGTTGAACCGACTGAAGGCACGGTGATTTTTGATGGGCAAGACGTTCGGGCGACTGAGGGAGCTGCGCTGCGAGATCTGCGCAAAAGAATGCAGATCATCTTTCAGGATCCCTACGGATCATTGAATCCACGGATGACGGTCGGCTCGATTCTTACGGAGGGCCCGAGGATCCACAAGATGGGCACTGAAGTGGAGATTCGTCAGAAGGTCGAGCATCTGATGGATCGTTGCGGGCTAGACCCTGTGAATCACATCAACCGTTATCCGCATGAGTTTTCTGGCGGACAAAGGCAACGGATCGGGATCGCGCGAGCACTTTCGGTAGAGCCAGAATTCATCGTCTGTGATGAGGCGGTCAGTGCCCTGGATGTGTCGATTCAGGCCCAAATTATCAACCTGTTACTCGATTTGCAGGATGAGTTCGATCTTTCCTATCTGTTCATCGCTCATGATCTGGCTGTTGTCGAACTCATTAGTGATCGCGTCGCAGTGATGTATCTGGGCAAGATCGTCGAGGAAGCCGCTGCGGTGGATCTTTATCGTGAACCGCGCCATCCCTACACCAAGGCTCTTCTGTCTGCGGTTCCGGAAGCGAATGTTAAAGGCCGCAAGGAACGTATCCTGCTGGAGGGCGATGTTCCTTCGCCGATCAATCCTCCGTCAGGTTGTACCTTCCACACTCGATGTTCCAGTGCAGGGGATCGCTGTCGTGTCGATGTTCCAGTCGGTTTCGAGGTCGGACCGACTCACCAAAGTTATTGCTGGCTCGAAGATGCGGCTGGTGTGCAGTCGAAAACGACAAGCTCCTAGGCGTTGGTTCTGGACTGCTGGTGCTGGAGAGGTTGACCATTGTCGAGTTGTGCCTTTGTTACTTTCGGTTGCAAGATCAACCAGTACGACACCCAGGCGATCCGCGAAGAGATTCTTGAACTGGGTTTTGTTGAAAATGCAGATCCGATCGACACCGATCTACTGGTGGTTAACTCCTGTACCGTGACCGAGCGCGCAGGCGAGAAAGTCGAAGAGCGCATCCGCTCTCTCCTGAGCAAAAATCCAGCAGCGACCGTTATCGTGACCGGTTGCATGACCGAGGATGACCGTCAGCGCCTCGAGAAAATTCCTGAGGTGGTCCATCTCATCGGGAATGAAGAAAAACATCGAGTGGCAGAAGTGGTTCAGGGTGCGTCTCTTCTGGACAAGAAACCTGGTCGTAAATCGCGCGAGATCTTCGGCCTGGAAGTTTCCGGGTTCGCTGGCAGAACCCGGGCATTCCTGAAGATCCAGGACGGCTGTGACTCCTTCTGTACTTATTGCGTGATTCCCTACCTTCGTGGGAGTTCGCGCAGTCGAGAGCCGCAAGCGGTGATCGCCGAGGCGCATCGTCTGGCGGCGGCGGGGTTCCGGGAGCTGGTTTTGACCGGAATCCATCTGCGCCAATGGGCCAGGGATCTGGGAGTCGAGGATGGTCTCGGGCTTCTTTTGAGCCAATTACGACAGATTGAAGGCATCGATCGGGTTCGCCTTTCTTCGATTGGGGAGGGTGCATTCACCGATTCTTTCTTGCAAGCATTTGCCCGTGATGCAGGTCTTTGCCGATTCTTTCATGTACCACTGCAAAGTGGCAGCAACCGGATCTTGCAACGAATGCGTCGTGACTACACGGTCGAGCAGTATGTCGAGGCGATGGAAAAGGTCCGGCTTGAGTTGCCGGATGCGGTGATTGCGACCGACGTGATCGTGGGATTCCCGGGGGAAACCGAAGAGGATTTTGAATCGACCCTTTCATTGATCGAGCAGCTTCGGTTCCAGAAGGTCCATCTGTTTCCTTACAGTCCGCGACCGAGAACTGCGGCGGCTCGTCTGGATGGTCATCTGGTCCCCGAGGAACGTCAGCGGCGTATCGAGCGTGCCCGCGAAGTTTGCCTGGCAGTCCAATCTGAGCAGCTCGATCAGCGAATCGGTGATCGGGTTCAGGTCTTGCTCGAATCGGTCGAATCCGATTCTGGCGACCGGGCTGATTCGAGCGGGCAGGGTTTGAGCCGCGAGGGATTGCGGGTCATGGTGAAAGAGCGATCGTCGCAACCTCTGGTGCGAGGAATGGAGCTGCCAGTGGACATTTACGGCCGGGATGGCGCTTGCTTACTCGCGGACTCAAATCGCAGTGCCTGGGCCGAAGGGGGGGAGCTTGTCGTCTGACCCGATAGAGTCAGGAGAAGTCGAGTCGGAGGCTCTTTTTCCGCATTTTGGACAGGAGGCTCATCTGCAGGGAATCCGCGGATGGGGCATCCAGCGAGTATTGCAGCATCGGTGCGACCTTGACGGCTCTGCCGAGATCGTGGAGGACGGCAATTCCGGAGTTTCTTTGGTCGATCTGTCGATCCAGGTGGCCGAGTGCCGAAATTGTGATCTATGCAAGACGAGAAATCGGACCGCTTTCGGGGTCGGCGCTGCGGATGCGGATCTGATGTTTGTCGGGGAGGCCCCAGGTCAGCAAGAAGATCTCAAGGGAGAGCCCTTCGTTGGGCCTGCCGGGCAGTTGCTCAATCGGATGATTGGTGCCATGGGGCTGGAGCGTGACCAGGTTTACATCGCCAATGTACTGAAATGTAGACCACCCGAGAATCGCGATCCCCGGCCGCCCGAGGTGGCGGCCTGTAGCGCTTATCTGAAGGCTCAGATCGAGCTGGTTCGGCCGAAAATCCTGGTGGCGCTGGGACGGCCAGCGGCTTGCTGGTTGACGGGGCAGGAGACCGCTTTGGCCCGTTTGAGGGGGAAGGTCCATGATTGGCACGGAATCCCGGTGATTGCGACCTATCATCCCGCTTATTTGCTACGCCAAGAGCAATACAAGGCCGATTGCTGGCAAGATTTGCAGGAGGTGATCGGTCGGCTCGGTCTGACTCCGGCCAGCGGTCGGTCCTGATTGTCGCAACACCTTCCAAATACTGGATCTGCAGTATCCCCGGTACGTTGACTCCCTCACTCATGGATCTATACTCCGGTCTTCCCGGGGATCAATCCGCTGCCACGCGGTAAGGCCTGACAGGTTCGTGGTGGCATGGATCGAGCTTCGTGGATTGCGGAAAGGAATGCGCCTGGACCTCGGAGTGAGGGTTTTACTCCGTTCGGGGTGTGGGATAGATATCGTGCCGGGAATTGCGCGATGGTCGTTGAGGAGAGACGGAAAGGTTTCGTTGCGGATCGACGAAGATGGATCGGTGAATACGGTCATCTTTGAAAGACTCCATGACTGAATCGTTTGTACTTTACTCATCCTGACTGTTGCGATTCGCAGACTGTTGCGATTTGATTTTTACGGTTCGATTTCGATCTACGTGTTTCATCGTTTTGCAACGTTGCCGTTGTGATTCGAGTTCCCGCTTTGTTTGGTTTTGTGATCACTGCTGTGACCGTCTTTTGTATGTCACTCGCTGGAGTGGGAGCTCAAGAACGACGGCCCCGGAAAGCCGGGTCTTTCGTGCCCGCTGGGTGGCGATTTGCGGATGACGTTTACTGGAATACGACGATTTGCTTGATACGACGACAATGACCCACATTAGATTCGCACCCAAACGGTGCGACGGTGGAGAGAGGTATCATGGCTGAGTTTGTTGAGGTCTGGTGTATCGACTCGGGGAAGACATCCCTGAAGGCGTTGAAAATCCAGCGCTCTGGTAGCGGAGCCGAAATCCTCGCGGTTGAAAAGATTGACCACATGGGAGGTTCCGCAGCTGAGGCCACAGCGGCTGCAGTGCTGGAGCTGAATTCTCGTCACGATCTCAGTGAAGCGTTAGTGGTGGCCTTGCCGAGCCGGTCCGCCTTGACCAGTTTTATTCCGATCCCACCGGTGGGCGGAAAGAAACTGGAAGAGCTGATCGGATACGAGGCGCAGCAGAACATTCCACTTCCGATCGACGAAGTGATCTGGGGTAGCCATGTCGGTGGTGATACCGAGGATGGTGAAAAAGAAGTCGGGATCTTTGCAGTTCGTTCTGAAGAGGTTTCAGACCTTCTGGTCGATTTCAGCCAGGAAGGGCTCGACGTAGATGTCTTGACCCTGGGGAATGTTGGCTTGCTGAACT
>JBBWWC010000027.1:0-8544 GCA_050256555.1 Planctomycetota bacterium
CAAATCAAATGAAAACAAAAGAGTCTCTCGCACAGAATATAAAAGATAAGACTCATAAAGTAGAAAGTATTATGTATGGAGAGTTCCACAGCTGGAAAAGAAATAATAATCCGCTCTTGAGAGCAAAAGATATATTTAGACGCCATCCTCAAAAAAACATCCTCAATCAAATTTATCTCTTTCATATTCTTTGGATGACTTACAACTCTCATGTTGGAAAGAAACGCTGGCGGTGTATCGCGATGCTATAGCGGCTGCCGCTTGTGATGTTGAGGGTCGAACCAGAGGGGTTGTCTGATGAGCCCTGCACGAATCATCGTCATCGGAGCTGGAATTGTGGGAGCCGCCTGTGCCAGAAGTCTGACCCGGCGTGGTGTAAAGGTGGAAGTCCTGGAGGCTGGAGATGGACCCGGGTTACATGGTGCGACGGCCGCAGGGATGGGACATATCGTGGTCAACGATGCAGATCCATCCGGACTGCAGCTGTGCTTGCTCGGTCGCGAAATCTGGCGAGAAGATGCTCCTTCGATGCCCGTCGAAGATGGATTCATCCAATCGGGCACGCTCTGGATGGCAGAAGATAAAGAAACGCTAGAGCAGTTGGGCAAGGCAGCAGCCCGATTAGAATCTGCCGACGTAAAGGCAAATCTTCTCGAAGGTGATGAACTGTTTAAAGAAGAGCCAGCCCTGGCTCGCAATCTTTTCGGTGGTCTTCAAGTTCCTCAGGATGGAGTTTTGTATGCGCCGGTGGCTGCCCGGGCTCTCATCGAGGAAGCTTGTGCTCGCGGGGCAACGTTGCGCTGCAGGGCGCAGGTCGCATCGGTAGCTGGAAATCGAGTGACGCTGCTGGATGGCGAGAAGTTAGAAGCAGATGCCATCGTAATCGCCTCGGGACTCGATGCGCTGGAGCTTTGCTCGGAGGGTCAGCAATGTGTTGCGATCCATCCGCGCGAGGGGCTGTTATCGATCACCAGCCGGGGTACCTGTGTGATCTCTCATCATGTGGTTGAAGCGGGATACCAGAAAGGGGCCCACGGAGCGGTGGAGGAGGCGATTGCCTGTGCGGTTCTTCCTCGTTCGACCGATCAGCTTTGCATCGGGTCATCTCGACGTCCTCGGAGAGCAGGAGAGGTTGATGTTGCATTGCTCGAGAAGATCATCGAGCGGGCAGAACGATTCATTCCTGGGATCGCCGGTTTACCAGTGATCCGTCAGTGGAGCGGAACCAGGGCTGCCAGCGCCGATGGCCGCCCATTGATCGGTCGACTTCCCGACTCGACCACGGTTTGGGTGGCCGCCGGATTTGAGGGTTTGGGTATCACTCAGGCTCCAGCAGCGGCGGAATTGGTGGCAGCTTCGATTTTTGGTGAGAAACCGCTTCTCGATCCTGAACCGTGGAATCCAGGTCGAAGCTGATCGTTCCTTGATCCCGATCGTCAGCGGTGCAGGATGGCGGCGATACATCATTCTTCGGCGGGAGGCTGCGACTTGCAGATCAGGGTGACCGGAGTCGATCTGGAGTTGCAGAACTGCAACACAAGAATCCCATTTCGGTTCGGGGTTCATACCCTGACCGAAGCCCCGATGGCTCTTGTCAAAGTTCAGGCCGAGACTTCTGATGGAACTTCTCTGGCCGGTTGGTCTTCTGAGTTACTGGTGCCACGTTGGTTCGAGAAGAATCTTGATCGAACCGTAGAAGATGACATCGCCAGCCTCATCGATAGCATTCATCGTTCAGCCGAGATTTTGACCGATGGAACCCTGGCGAGTGTTTTCGATCACTACTGGAGAATGTTGGAAGGTCGTGTTCTTTCCGTTCCCGTCACAGCAGAAGATCGGCTCACTCGAGGATTCGGCTGTGCCATCTGGGAGCGCGCAATGATGGATGCGACATGTCGTGGCGTGGGGTTACCGTTTATTGAAGCTTTGGAGTGCGATCTGTTTCGGATCGATCCAGGACGGTTTCATGCGGAACTTTCAGGCTGGCAATTCGAGCCGAACCCGATTCCTCAAAAAATCGCAGTAAGACATACAGTCGGTCTGCTCGATGATCTGGAGAGGCGTTCACCGGGCGCACCTATCGATGGGCTTCCAGTAACACTGGTGGAAGATATTCATCGACACGGTTTGCGTTGGTTCAAGGTCAAAGTTGGTGGGGATGCCGAGCAGGATCTTGAAAGATTGGCGCGGATTGCATCCGTTCTGGTCCGCGAAGCTGGCCCCGATTTTTCGGTGACTCTCGATGGTAACGAGCAGTATCCAGATCCTGGATTGCTGGCCGATGTTCTTGCGCAACTGGCGAGCGATTCCATCGGTAAGAAACTGGTGGATGCGATTTCTTGCATTGAACAACCGGTCCCACGGGCTCAAACCTTTGATGAAGCTGCGGCCCCGACGGCTCTTTCAGCGATTGCTCCAGTCATCATCGATGAAGCCGATCATGGTCCCGAAGCTTTTCCTGCAGCATTAAGTCTCGGATACCAGGGGATTTCAGCCAAGAACTGCAAGGGTGTTTCTCGGTCGATTTCGCATCAAGGTCTTTGCGATCTCCACGATGGAGAGGCATTCATCAGTGCGGAGGATTTAACCAATCTACCGCCCTGGGGACTTCACCAGGATTTGCTCACCGTTGCAGCACTCGGCTTGAAGCATGTTGAACGAAATGGCCATCACTATTTTCGTGGACTCGATCATTTACCAGCGAAGGAAGTGGAACAGCTTCTGGCACAGCATGGAGATCTTTATCGTTCGCTGGATGGTTCAGCAGAACTGCTCATCGAGGATGGTAACCTTTCGATCGGCTCGCTCGGCTGCGAGGGATATGGTTGTTTTGTCGAGCCTGAAAAGGGAGTGCGGCGTTCCGTCAAATCGGACCGGGCTGGAGGGAACGAATGAAGATAGTTTCCCCCAATCGCTATCGTGATGTCGAATCGTTCCGTGCTCGGTGGAAAGAAATAGCGCCCGAGCTCGATCTCGATGACCAGATCGAGACCCCCGGCCCGCTGGGATCTTCCATCGACAAAGGTGGATGGTCACTGTCGAATCGGTTTGCTGTCCATCCGATGGAAGGCTGGGATGCGCATGATGATGGAGCGCCCTCCGCCGAGACTTTACGGCGCTGGCGTCGTTTCGGTGAAAGTGGTGCTGCCCTGATCTGGGGCGGAGAAGCTTTTGCTGTACGAGAAGACGGCCGGGCCAATCCAAATCAACTTTTTCATCGTAAACACGACAGTACCTGTTATGCACTCGAAGCTCTTCGGGCTGCTCTAGCCGAGGGGCATTCTTCGATCGGTGATGAGGCTCCGCAGAAGTCGATGATCGGCCTGCAGTTGACACACTCCGGCAGGTGGTCTCGACCAAATCGTGATGGGGCATCGCCGCGGATCGCCTTTGAGCATCCCATCCTGGATGCGCGCGTCGGTGCGAGTGCAGATCAGATTCTGTCAGATGGCGATCTTGAATCGATTGCTGCACGTTACGTCGAGGTGGCCAGATGCGCTCACGAAACTGGATTTGATTTCGTCGATCTGAAGGCCTGTCACGGATATTTGATCCATGAACTTCTTTCCGGTCGATCGCGGTCGGGCCGTTTTGGTGGCGACCTCGAGGGGCGTAGTCGCTTTCTCAGGGAGTTAATCGAGCAGGTCCGTAGTGAAGCTCCAGGTCTGGGAATCGGGGTCCGTTTGTCGGTCACCGATGTGGTGCCTTTTCGGAAATCTTCCGCCGGGTCTGGCGAGCCCGACTGGCCGCCGGGTGAATCGTACCTGCATGGTTTTGGCATCGATTCCGAGGATCCACAGCAGCCCGACTGGACCGAGCCATTGGAGCTGATTTCGTTACTACAGCAGGCGGGGATCGATTGGCTCAATCTGACCATCGGTTCTCCTTACTGGTGTCCGCACCGGCAGCGACCAGCGCAATATCCACCCAGTGATGGTTATCCGCCGCCGGAAGATCCTCTGGTTGGAGTCGCCGAACATTTACGGGCGGTGCGCCGGGTTCGAAGCGAGTTTCCTGACCTGGGACTGGTCGGGACTGGCTGGACATACTTGCAGGAGTGGTTGCCGGCGGTTGCCCAGCATGAAGTACGTAATGGATTCCAGGATGTCATCGGGCTGGGTCGTTCGATGCTGTCCTATCCTGATTTGCCAAGAGACATCATCCATGGTCGTTCGATGCCAAAGAAACTGGTCTGTCGAACTTTTAGTGATTGTACTACCGCACCTCGAAACGGATTGCTGAGCGGTTGTTTTCCGCTCGATGATCATTACAAATCGCACCCGGCTGCGGCGCAATTGAAGACTGCCAAGGCACGTGCCAGAGAGAGGGATGCCCGTTGAGTGATTCCGCATCTGATTCGAATGAAATAGAACTTCCGATGGTGGCGCCACCCGATCCTGCCGTATTGGCCGAGGAGAAAAAGTGGCTCACGTCACTGGAAGGTGGCCCCGTCACGAAACGCTGGGGCGCCTTCTTCAAGCGAGGAGGTCCTGGATATCTTCAGAGTTCCTTGACCCTCGGTGGAGGGACTGCGGCGGCGACACTGATGGCCGGTGGGGCATTCGGATATCAACTGTTATGGGTGGCACCACTGTCGATGCTGCTCGGAGTGGCTGTGTTGTCGGCGGTTGCACACCAGACTCTCTCGACCGGCCAGCGGCCGTTGCAGGCGATTCGCCAGCATGCTGGCCCATTTTATGCATTCGCCTTCATCGCCGGTGCGGTGCTGTCGAGTGTCATCTGGCACTTCGCTCAGTACGCGCTCGCGGCAGCCGCCATCCAGGACTTTGGAGCGGTCACCGGTGTCGAGATCGGTTGGGGTGGGGGGTTGTTGGTACTGGCCTGGGCGATCACTTGGTCGAGCACCTATGGTCGTTCGCCGAAGTTGTTGAAATTGTTCGAACGCAGCATGCAGGTGATGGTCTGGTTGATCGTGTTGTGTTTTGCTGCGGTTGTCGTGAAGACGGGGATTAGTGACCCGGGGGCCTTCTTTGCTGGTTTCATTCCGGGGTCGGTAGGCGAGACATTTAGTCCTGTCGATGATCCGAGTAAATCTGTCGATGCGCTGAGTATCGTGGTGGCGGGATTGGCGGCGGCGATCGGTGCCAACATGGTATTTCTCTATCCGTATTCGTTACTGGCGAGAGGCTGGGGCAAGGAACATCGATCGCTGGCAAAGTTTGATCTATTTGCAGGTATGTTTGTCCCGTATCTGTTGACCACAACCCTGATCGTGGTGGCAGCAGCCAGTACCTTTGGCCCCGATGGAATCCCGTTTCCAGGGAAGGGCTTCAAGCCGATCGATGCAGCAAAAATTCTCGGTAGTACCTTTGGTACCGACACTTCACGAATCCTGTTTGATCTCGGATTGCTCGGTATGGTGACCAGCAGTATCACGATGCACATGATTTGCTGTGGTTTCGCAGCCTGTGAAACTCTCGGCTGGAAGGTCGGATCGAATCAATTCCGATTGGCATGTTTGCTCCCGACACCGGGTGTGCTGGGTGCGTTCTACTGGAGCGACATGGCGATCTGGATTGCGGTTCCGACGACCATCTTGACCGGTTTCTTGCTGCCTGCGGTTTACATTGGAATTCTCAAGATGCAGCGTTCGAAAAAATACCTCGGTGCGGATAGACCTGAGGGAGCCAGGGCGATGTTGTGGCAGGGAGCGATTCTAATCGCAACGCTGGTCTTGAGTACGTTCTTGATCTGGAAAACGGCCACTGCCTTGCCTGGCTGGTTGGAAAAACTGACCGGATGAAGATTGAACTGCCGACCACTGGTGGCGACCACCTTCTTCTCGAAGATGGTCTTCTTGATAAAGAGCCGGAACCGGAGATTTCGTCACCGGTACGAATTGCGTATGCGGCAGCTCACATCATCTTGCAAGATTCCTATCGGTCAGCAGCTCCTTCAGATGATGTTAGCGAATATGTCGATTGGTCCAAGACGATGTTGTTTCGTCAACATCTGGCGGCGCAGGGTTTTGGCGTAGCGGAAGCGATGGACACTGCGCAACGATTTGAGCTGGGCTGGACGACGGCGCGTCGCCTGATTGAGGAGTGTGGAGCGCTACAACTAAGTACTGGCTTCATTGCCGGTGCTGGTGCCGACCAGCACCCAGACGTGGGCGATTCAACCACGCTGGTCGATGCGGTGGTGGAACAGGTCAGTATCATACAGTCAGCCGGTGGTATCCCGATCATCTTGCCGATGCCGTGGCTATGTCGCTGGGGCTTTGACGAAGGACAGTTCATTGCGACCTATCGTTCCATCTTCGAGCAGTGCACCGGACCGCTCTTCATTCACTGGCTCGGTCCGATGTTCATGGCTGAACTGGACGGTTATTTCCCTGGCGATTCGTTGCGAAAGATTCTTGAGATCGATCCGGACAAGGTTCGTGGAGTCAAGATGTCGATGCTCGATCATGACCTGGAACTAGAAGTGCGAAATGATTGTCGTGATCGGGGTCAGATTGTTTTGACCGGAGATGACTTTCATTTCAGTAGACTCATCGAGGGGGATGGAAATGTGCCGACGGGGACGGTGACCCTTGGTGATGAGGTAATTCCAGATGGAGATTTCAGTCATGCATTGCTGGGAGTTCTTGATGGCGTTGCTGTGCCTGCTGGTCGGGCACTGAGACATCTGGCGGCAGGTGATCTGGCCGGATATCGCCGCTGGATGGAACCCTGTGAAGTTTATGGTCAGAAAGTATTCGAGGCCCCAACTCATCTTTACAAGGCTGGGCTTGCCTTTACCGCCTGGCTCAACGGCCATCAGTCACAACCGATGCTGTTGAATCGTATCGATCTGCAGCGCGATGGCGCTCACCTCCTGGAGGTCGCTCGGCTCGCCTCGCTGGCCGGTGCCATCTCTGATGCGGGTGAAGCGGCTGAAAAGATTGAGTTTTTTCTGGCCGGGGTTGGGCGATGACGTCACAACCAAAGGTGACGATCCGATTCGATAACAAGGAACTCAAGGTCGATTCAGGATCGCAGCTGGCGGCTGCTTTGATGCAACATCGTATCTTTACACTTCGATCTTCTCCGGAGGGACAAGATCGTGGAGTCCTTTGTGCGATGGGAAGTTGTCAGGAGTGCCGTGCGACCGTCGATGGGCATCGCGGAGTGAGAACCTGCCTGGTGACCGTTCGAGATGGAATGGAGATCGCCACTGAACGACCGCTGCGAAGAGAGCTTCAGCCGCTGGTTGAGCGTTCCGAGATGGTCGAGAAAGAGGCGGGAGTGGTGGTGATCGGTGCCGGTCCGGCGGGCCTTTCTGCCGCCTGTCATGCCGCAGAACTGGGGCAAGATGTACTACTGGTCGATGAGTCGCCTCGCCCGGGTGGTCGTATCTGGGCCCATCGAGATTCGGTGCCGGCGGTGGTGCAGGGTTGGATCGATCGGGCCCAGCGGGCTGGAGTTCGCTGGTTGCAGGGAGGCACTGTTGTCGATGGCGCGATGGAGACTGGCGCGATGGAGACTGGTGCGATGGAGACTGGCGCAAGTGGGTCAGTGCTTACCGCATCCGTGGTCGATGGGAGGCGCACCTACATTCGCTGCCAGAAGATCATCGTGGCGACTGGTGCTCGCGAAAGATTTCTTCCCTTTCCTGGTTGGACTCTTCCCGGTGTTCTCGGTGCAGGAGCATTGCAGTCTCTCATCAAGGGTGGACTCGATGTTGAGGGGAAACGGTTGGTCATCGCCGGAAGCGGGCCGTTGTTGTTGGCGGTGGCGCAGCTAGGTACTTCCAGAGGTGCCGACGTACTGATGATCGAACAGGCCTCGTTGGCACAACGTTTACCACTGGTATTTTCGTTGTTGTCTTCTACATCACGCCTTTTTGAGGCCTGGAAACTGTGGAAGGAGCTCCGTGGTATCGAGAAGTGTTCTTCCAGCTGGCCTGTAAAGGCAGAAGGCCAGGAGAAAATTGAAAAGGTACATCTGCAAACAAGAAATGGCATACGGATTGAACCTGCAGATCTTCTGGCGGTCGGTTTTGGTCTGGTTCCCGAAAGTCGTGTGGCGCAGGGGCTGGGTTGTTTTGTCGAGCAAGACGGGACCGTCAAGGTCGATGAACTTCAGCAGAGTAGTATCAGAAATGTGCTTTGTGCTGGCGAGCCGACCGGAGTCGCTGGGAGCGAGGCGGCACTGGCTTCGGGTCAGGTGGCTGGCATCGTGGCAGCTGGTGCGACTCCTTCTGCCGATCTGCTGGCGAAGGTACGGCGATTACGAGGCTGGGGGGTGGCTCTGGAAAGAGCGCATTCGCTGCGATCGGAGCTGAAGCCACTGGCCAGCGAAGATGTGACGATTTGCCGTTGTGAGGATGTGACCGCTTCGACCGTTGAAGGGGTGGGGTCGCTTCGAGAGGCCCGGATGCAGTGCCGGATTGCCATGGGACCGTGTCAGGGAAGGGTCTGTGTGCCGATCCTGGCATTTCGAGATGGTCTGGGGCAAGATTCTGTCCGCCCGCCATGGTCGACCAGTCCGGCCCCGCAGGCGGATCTCTCTTCGACCGATGGACACTAGTGGTTGTTGA
>JBBWWC010000028.1:0-6327 GCA_050256555.1 Planctomycetota bacterium
ACCTTATTATTATTTAAAATAGCCCGTTCAAGCTTCCCACCGCATAACCCAGAAGACAGTCACGATTGTCTCAGTCTTAGGTTTTATGTGAAGCCAACCTATAAGACTAATTTTCATAAACCGGAAGTTCAAACTCCTGGCCCCCCAGGTGAAGGATTGCTTTTTCCGTATCCGTACCCAGATCCGTCTCTGTCTTCCCGTCCATCCCTGATCACATCCATCCGTCTGAACACCGACGTTTCGCCGGTTTTCTGGTTCCAAAATCACACGACATTCCGGAATCACCTCGACCCGAAGTCACCCATGATCATGTGAAGAAATGGGCCGACGGGGCTCCGCGGACCAGATCTCAAATCCCCGGCAAAACCTCTTCGAAGAGTAGAATTTGACGGGAACACCGATCCGCTCCGAGGGACCCTGTAGGTCCAGTGCTCGATCTTCAACTTAAAAGCAGGCGGGGGCAAGCATTTACACAAGAGAGGAGTGGCAGAACCAAAGTTCTCGCCACTCAGTTGACCGCTGGAATTGTTGAATCAAGACCACCAAATTGCCAGCCATCGAGAGAGCGAGCGATGGGAACTCGCCGTCCCATACCAAAGGCCTTGGAGGAAACTCTCAGAATTGGTGGGGATTGACGTCTCTTGTGCTCACTGGACTCGATCAACTGGATGATCTTCTCGATCACTTCGAGAGGCTCTCCCTGCTGGTGAATCTCTCCACAGGACTGTCGATCCTCAACCCAACGCTTCAGGATGACGTCGAGTTGACCATAGGGAGGTAGAGAATCCTCGTCCTTCTGATCTGGCGCCAGTTCCGCCGAAGGTGATTTCTCGATCGTGGCCAGGGGAATCTGACCACGATAACGATCGAGATCAGCGATGGCGTATACATCCTGTTTGCTGACATCGCCAAGAGGAGCCAATCCACCGCACATATCGCCGTAAAGTGTGCAATAACCAACAGAAAGCTCTGATTTGTTGCCGGTCGCCAGCACCATCGCACCTTTTCGGTTGGCAATCGTCATCAGGATCGTTCCGCGGATCCGCGCCTGAAGATTCTCTTGTGCTATACCCCAATCAGAGTCGCCAAGAATCGGTGTCAGAGAGCCACGCAATGCTTGATAAGTATCGACCATCGCAATCGACTCAAATTTGATTCCCAGGAGACGGGCCAGCTCACGAGCATCATCCACGCTTCCCTGCGATGAAAAGGGCCCGGGCAAGCCATAGCCCAGAACCTGGTCGGCGCCGAGAGCTTCCACGGCGAGCAAAGCGGTCACGGCAGAATCGATCCCCCCTGAGAGCCCAATCACCGCCTTGTCGATCTTGCACTTGCGGAAATAATCACGAATCCCGAGAACAATCGCTCTGGAAATCTCCTCGATATCGGGTGTCACAGGCACCTGCTTGGCAGCCGTCACGGTCTCACCAACGATCCGAACCTCTTCGACAAATGAAGGCAAAAGATCGACAGATCCGTCCGGGCAGGCCAGCAAGCTACTCCCGTCGAAAATCAACTCGGTATTGCCTCCGACCAGATTCGACAAGGCAATGGGAACTCCTAGATGACGTGCCTGATCACTGAACAACTGCTGGCGAATACCACTCCTACTGCGCTGAAAAGGACTCGCAGTGGGACAGAGGATTATTTCAGCACCCTGCTCGACCAGTTCCCGACCAGGATCTCGGTCATAAGATGGTTGGCCTGGTACCTCACCGGTCCAGAGATCTTCGCAGATGGCGATTCCGACCTTTTGTCCCGACAATTCAACAACACATACATCTGTGCCGGGCTCAAAGTTCCTCGCCTCATCAAAAACGTCATAGGTGGGGAGTAAGATCTTATCGGCATACGCAACAATCGAACCATCGGCAATCACGGCAGCGCTGTTGTGGACCGATCGACTCGATCCAGCCGCTGCAGAACGGAGAGTACCAACCACGACCGAGGGTTTTCCGGTCAGTTGACTCGCAAGTCCCTCGGTCGCTTTTTCGACCGCTAAAACAAAATCCGGTCGCCCAACAAGATCCAGGGGGGGATAGCCGCAGATCGCCATCTCCGGCAACAAAACCAGATCTGCTCCGGCCGACTGTGCCTCATCGACCGCCGCCAGGATCCGGCCAACATTACCCGTCAGGTCACCGACAGTGGTATTGATCTGAGCAAGACAAACACGCACGGGATGTCCTATCCCATCATCCGGAAACCGCCATCGACATAGATGACTTCTCCGGTGATTCCACTGGCCAGAGGTGACAACAGAAAGGTAGCGGTGTTACCAACTTCTTCCGTTGTCACACCTCGTTTAAGAGCAGCTTTCTTTTCGACTTCTGTAAAGATGTCTGAGAACCCACGAATCCCACGTGCTGCCAGGGTCTGAATCGGCCCCGCACTGATGGCATTGACGCGGATTCCTCGTTCGCCAAGATCCGATGCAAGATAGCGCATACTCGCTTCCAGGCTCGCCTTGGCCACTCCCATCACGTTGTATCCTTGAACCGCCCGCTCGGCCCCAAGGTAGGAAAGAGTGATCATCGAGGATCCCGAATCCATTCTCTTGGCTGCTTCTCTGGCGAGCCGCGTGAAGGAATAGGAACTGATGTCGTGGGCTTTGATCCAACCTTCCCGGGAGGTGTCTATATAGCTACCTTCCAGGTCTTCCTTATCCGCAAATCCGATCGAGTGGACCAGGAAATCAAGCCCCCCCCATTTCTCATCGACTTGCTGAAACAGAGCATCGATTTGCTCATCGTCTCCGACATCACAAGGAACAAAGATCTCACCGCCGACTTGCTCAATCAGAGGACGAACACGTTTTTCCAGACGTTCACCCTGATAAGTAAACCCAAGTCGCGCTCCGACTTGATGAAGAGCCTGGGTGATTCCCCAGGCAATACTTCGATCATTGGCGACGCCGAGAACCAGTCCCCTACGTCCAGCCATGCAATCAGCGAAGGACATCTGATCTCCTTTCGAGCTTCAAAGCTCAACCAGATCCTAACCCGCAGCGCTGCGTGAAGGGAGCCATCCCGCAAAATGTAAGACGCCTCCAGGAGTCCCAAAAGGGCTTCTGGAGGCGTCTATTCGTTGTCAGCGAAACCAAACAACGCAGCAAGGATCACAACGCGGCAAGGATCACAACGCGGCGAGGATCACAACGCGGCAAGGATCTGCTCTACAGTCCTGCTTCCGCGTCACTATCACCTTTAGCCTTGGTTTCCGTAACTCGCTCAGAAAAACTATAGCTCTTGAGACCTTCTGCGACGATGGATGTACGGTTAGCGGTCCAGCCGAAGTACTTTCCAAACAACTCCGATTCAGGGATGTTGGAAGGATCAAACAGGAATAGAAGATCTTCTTCCTGAGCCAGATCTGGCGCCATCAAGGGCAAAATCCCGAGCACTGGACGAATGATATCCGCAGCCATCGTCAAGTTGGCTCCAGTGTTCTGGAGACCCAGCCCCATTCCCTGGGTCGCTTTCACCTTTGCCAGGATCTTTGCCGTACGTCCGGAAGATCCGAGACGAGCTCCGCCATCATCATCCGCCAGGCGCAACATGCCCTGAAGATCATCCTTGGACATCGAAATAATCAGCCAATCATCTTCGAAAGTCCAGGCCGGAACTATTTGCGGACCATCTCCGGCAAACTCTGGTGGAACATCGCCGAGCGGATCGAAACTCCAGATTTCACGCCCCTGGAACTCTTCCTTCTTCAGGGCAGGCCCCATCATCTCCGGACCACCCAGCGATTTCATCGCAGCATCCCATGGGTCGCGATTTTTCACCTTGAAACCAAAGTTACCACCCACATCTGAGCCCATACCGCCCCCCATCATCGCAGCCATGGGATTGAACGGGGGAGCATCCGGATCAGGTGCCGGCGAGAATGCAAAGAACGTTCCTTCGAGAGATCCGATCAGTTCCTGGACGTCGATGCCGGTCATCATCTTCATACCCTCGAGACTCGCATCCATTTCCGCGCGCATCTCTTCTGGATCGGTTCCCTCAATGGTCGATCCAATATTGACGATGATGTCAAAAATTTTGGAAAAGTTCATACGCATGAGGAAAGCAGATGCGACATCTGAAGAAATCACCGGAGGGAACGTAATATCACCATTTTGCTCGGGAATCAGACCCAGGATTCCTGGCCTCCCCTGCATCGCAATGATCGAATCGGTGCCGGCCCCTTCTTCTGTGTAATAGTACTTGACCGCGACGCCAGCGATGGAGTCGAGACCCAGTGCACTGAGGATCTTGGAGGGAACAGGCTCTTCCTCACTCAACTCATCATCGATCCAGGATCCAGCGCCGGCCATCATGTCGAGCATCGGCGTCAGGTTCCACAGAGCGTCCAGGTTGAAGTAAACGCTGGTCGAACCGCGCCGCAAAGCACTCTCACCAGACTTGTAAATGGTCGTGGAATTGAAACGCTCACCAACAGCGGTATCTCCCGAAGCGAGATAGCTCTGAAGGCTGCCCTTGTTGGTTCCCACGACATGGTGATCTTCAAACTGACCGATATAGATTCCGGCACCCGGCATCATTTCGAGTCCGGTGAACTCGATATCGCCAATCGCAAAGCTCGCAGGAATCACCATCTGGCCACCCGCCTCGAGGGTTTGCTTGAGCATGTCAAGAATCTTGCGATGTTCCTCACCAAAAGAAGCGGGCGCATGAAAATCGACCACCAGGTTTGGCATCGGCATTCCCATGTCTGGATCCATCCGGTAGCCAAAGCCTAACACGAACTCGCCAGTCATCTTGGCATTCAACTGCTGGACCAGATCCCAGACCATTTCGAACTTCTCTTGGGATTCTTCATCCCCCTCGAAATTGGTATTCATCATTCTCGTAATGCCAGCGGAAAGCCGCTCGAACGTTTCGACAATCGAGGGTTCTTCCATGAACCGTCCCATGTCTGACTCGGAGGCAGCGGCACGAGAATTCTGCCAGTCATCGACCGAGACAACGAAAACAGTATTTTTATCGAGGGCTTCGTCACCGGCTTCAAGTTGCGTGGAAAAACCCACAAGAGCCAATGCGACGAGAGCGAACAAGATGCACATCCTGGATGCCATCGTAATCATTCCTTCCTTTGGTCAATCAAGACCATAAACCAAGCGATTGCGGGTCAATCACCGGGTTGATTCTTTTTTGGAGGTGGTAAGTAACGCACACCTGTATTTGGCTGACTCTCGTCAAACAAAAATGCCTCGCGGCGATCGATAAAGAACTTCAATTGATCCAACGGGATCGCGAAGTTCAATCCTTCTGACTCGAGAATCTTCATATTTGTTACCCCAACAACTTCACCCGCTTCGTTGAAGAGGGCTCCACCCGAATTCCCGGGATTGATGGGAGTCGTGGTCTGTATGTAACACTGACCTTCGAAGGAACGATAAGGGTCGGAAATAATCCCCTCGCTCACCGTTCGCTCAAAACCGCGCGGAGTTCCAACGGCAAAAACCTTCTGGCTTCGATCCAGAGAATCCGCTGCCGCAAACTTTACTGCTCGCAAGGGGAGATTCTTGGCATCCGGAATCCTCAGTAGAGCCAGATCCAAAAACGGATTCATCGCAACGATCTCGACGTTTTCGATCTGTTCCTTACGAGCCCCACCTTCGACATCGTCGAGGTATACGGTCAGCTGGATATCTCGTTCGCCTTCGACGACATGGACATTGGTAACGACTAAACCATCTTCGCTGATGATAAAGCCACTCCCCAGTCCTCCGCCGGCCATGATGCGTACCACCGACCCGCGGGCTTTGTTTTCTGCTTCTTGAAGAGGGAGAGGAATCCCGCCCCCGACCTGATAGATCCGCGTCGTCTCAGCGTCGTCGGCAACTTCGTTTCCCGCCACGATCAGCTTCCGTGAAACCACCGACCCGATGGGAAGCTGAATGATGGTGGGACCGATATCGACGAAAATCCGATCCAGGTCCTCTTTGAGCACAGAGCCCGTCACCGCTCCTCCGCCGATCAATTCGATCCGCTCCAGCGAAGAAATAGCTCCCTGCTGCTCTTTGACGGTTTCGTCATCTACGGTACCAAACGGCCCGAATACAAGAACGCTTGCTAGAATCAAGGCTGTACAAGGCAATTCAACAGTCTTTCCGGTCAGGGCATCTACTGTAACGAAACGGACTTCCAGAAGAAGTCTAGGAATCCATGATTGAATATATTGATCCCGGGGGAGATCTTCTGCAAGGTTCTATGACGAAATGACTCGAAGAACCGTGAAATCAGCAACAGCGAGGAGAACCACAGATGAAAATCTCTGACCGCGCCGGGGTACTTGTTAGCTCCAGCCTGATAATAC
>JBBWWC010000029.1:0-6934 GCA_050256555.1 Planctomycetota bacterium
GGTCAACTTCCGCACCTCGAATCACCGATTCGATACGTCCCATCTCAATCGAGGTCACGCCAAAAACACTCTTGATGGAAATCTTCTCATCGTTTTCTTCGACGACCTCACCGATCACCTCGCTCCCGTCTTTGAGAACGACAATAACTCTCTCACCGTCCTCCACGGACAGGTTTAAAAGTGTGGCTGTCTGCCCAAACGCCAGCAGGGAGGTCATCGACAACAGCAAGAGCAGAGGTGTGAATGTGAAAATTCTCATCTAGTGAACCTCACCCTGTATTCCTAAATTTCTCAGCGTACTCTTGGAAATACTTCTTCGCATCTTCGTACTCTTCCGCAGCGCACTCCATTACGTTGCCATAGATCTTATCGGGAGATCCGAAAATGCCGACGGAGTAACGCTTTTCAAGCCCCAGCTCGGGCTCGTTATTTGCCCCCTGGCCAAGTACTCTTTTGGCATCAAACACTGCCACAACCATCGGGTTTCCACCCATTTGCTTGCTCGAAATTTCATCGACAAACTCGATATCGCGAAAAATGTTGTTAATCAAAGAACGTGCGTAATCTTCACTCAACTCTGCATGCTGCCAATTCGACCAGCAGTAAGTTGAGATCCTCTTTTTCGAGGAGCCTCCGCTTAACGAAGAAACAACTTCATCAGGGTAAAGATCACTGGCTTTTTGCCAGCGCCATCCAGCCGGCTTCGTGATCTCCATCTTGAGCACTTCACTACTGAAGACTCGCCCTCGCTTGCGGCCAGTTTCCTCGACTGGAAGCTTCAATATCCAGTTCTTGTACTCTTCTTCCCACTCTTCAACGCTCAGTCCGGTGTGCTGGACAATCAAACCCTCGAAAAACTGCGCTTCTTTTTCGTAGTCACAAAACCCATCCAGTTTCTGACAATGGAGTAACCAGTCCTCCATGATCTTCCCACCGGTGTTATCTTTCTTTGACCAGGCGCCGAACTCATTCCCGTAGAGACACCAGAAAAGGACTCCCCAGGCGTGGCCATAGAAAAATCCGCCGAATTGAGCGTGAGGGATTCTCAGCAACTTACTCAGGTTACAGTAGTTCCCATCTTCGATGGCCTGCTTCAAGCCGACCAGTCGATCTCGAGGGATCTCATTAATCTCGACCTTCCGCCGACTAATCTTCGATCCATCTCCAAAGTAAACAGCCAAGCCCTCGACAAACCAGATCGGGAGCGAAGGCAATGACTTGAAGATCATTCCCTCGAATTGGTGAGCCCCTTCATGGGCCAGAACCTCTTCAGTACTACCTGTGGTTCCGAAGGATCCATGGAAAGCGGTCACGTCCTGACGGAGCATGTTATAGAAGCCACCGATTCCGGGGCCGTTGCCGGTCCAGTCCATGAACTGCTGATGATTGGCGTGAATGTAGACCTCACTGCGAGCGAACTTCTTGAACTTTCGTGGCCAGTATTTCTCGATGAAAACCTTGTCATACGCTCGATACAACGACTCCATCACATCCGAGTAATGCTTGGCCCAGGCTTCAGTAGAGTTGCAGTAAATTACGTAATGCGGCGTGATAATCGGATCAATCTCTGCCCACGAACGCCCTCGTAACTCCTGGACGTAAGCGTCCCGCCCCTTGAGCGATTCCGTTCGGCGAGCCAGCGATTCTTCTTCCTGGCGTTCCGCGATCTCTTCAGGAGTCAGCCATTCGCCGCCATAAAGCTCTTTGCCGAGTGCTCGCATCGCATCTGCGATCGGCATCCATTTCCCCTCATGCAGAACTTCTCCGAGGGCATCTCTCGCTCTTTGAAATGAAGACTCCAGCTGGGTGGCCTTTCGCCAGGCCTGCTCCGCAAGAGAATTCTCTTCCTGCTCTTTCGCCCAATCGCCAAGGTCGCACCAATCGGCGGCACTCTTGCACTTTCCAGCACGTTCTTCGTACTGTTCAGGAATCGTTTTAAATCGTTCCCATTCAAGAACATCGGATCGATCGATCCGAGCGGTACCAAATTTGTGTTTGACGGAGATGGTCTCGCCAACCTTCTCCACAACCTCCCCCTCGTATTTCCCACCACGCCTGAGAGTCACGCGAACTCGATCTCCAACATTGATGGAATCAAAATCATCTTCGGTCAGGGAATATTCGAACCCCTTGAGCAAGATCTCTGGGGACAATCCACCTGCCAGAGCGAATTCACTCCCGGAAAAAGTACTCGTACAAAAAACCAGCATGGCAACGGGAGTCGTTAACAGTAGAAAGGACCGACCAGGAAGCATTCATATCTCCTAAAACCAGGCACGACCACAGCAGGATTCCGAGTGAGCACTCGCTTCGAATCTCGGTTTCACCGGAAACTCTGTGGGTTCCGTCGAAATGGCAAAAACAACTACGACGAGTTTAGGTCGAAGGAGCAATTGGGGCAAGGAGAGCCACGAGGCCTATTTGGGTGCCCAGAGTGCCAAACGAGCGCTTTTTTCGAGCCAGCGAGACCAATCGTCCGGAGAAATTTGCCCCCTGACGACCACTTCCCGGACTACCACCGGAACTCCAAAGGTCTCCAGTGCTACGCCACCACGCAGTTCCACCGAACGCGCCAGCGCCTCCAGCACCATCATTCCATCAAAACGAAGGGACGAGCCTGCCGCATCTTCTCGAACCACCAGCAGCGCTGGTTTGCCCGGGACTACCCGCGGACGAGGAGAGGGCATCAGGATTTCTCCTCCTCCTTCGATGAGCGTTTTTTCTTCCACAATCATGTGAGCGGGAAGCAAGACATCTTCATCTCCGACTCGAATCGATGAGAGTTCAGGGGGACGCATGCCAGCGCCAAAGATTAGCGCATCTGGACTACCATCCCACAGGACCACATTAAAATTGGGCGCATCTTCACGAGTCGTAACTCCCACCACACGAACCTCAAGAGTCTCAACAAAACGCAGCTCAGAATCCAAATATATTCGTCCTTGAATTCGTGCCAGTTCACCACGGCCCGAAATCGAAGATCCGGTTCGCGACTTCCAACCCGGAAGCCCTTGCGAATTCGCTTGCCACTCCAGCTGCAACGATCGCAAACGGGGATTCCAATCACTCACCTGAGCTTCCGGAAAAAATCCCAATGCAACAGGACCAGTTTGATCAACGGACGCAGACCACCACCGTATCAATCTATCTTCGAAAACAGGGCGTTCTTCCGCAGTAATCCAGCGCGCCACATCGATCGCTACACGCCGCTGGATTTCCACATCTTCATCACGACTCGCTTGCTCACCTTGCGCCAACCAGATCTCGATTTCTTTCTTGCGGAGACGTTGAGCAGTCCATCCCACTTCGGGCGGGATCGATGACGTGGATTGCGCAACCTGGAGAATCCTTTCGTTGTCGTCCCAGACGGTTCGGATCTTGCCAAGCCAATCCCCTTCTTGAACAACTTCAAGCCCGGACTCACGCACCAATTGCAGGAGGGTTTCATTTGAAATTCGATCCCAGCTGTAGATCTGTGGCTGTCGACGGCCCACCTGGCGTAAAGAAACCGTCAAGTCATCGACAGCAATCGCCCGGGCCTCGAAGGGTTCTCCTCCAGACAAGCACCAGGGCAGCACTTCCTCATCAGAAATCCGTTTCCCAACTGCCGTCATGACACTTTGAGCCATCGAACGGGCTTCCTTGAATCCCAGCTCAAAAGAACGCCAACGTTGTCGCAATCGCTGGAAGGAATCCAATCCCGAGGGCATTTCTGGCATCGATACCGAAAAATCCGGGAGCGCCAGAAACGCCTGTTCCAGCAGAATCTCCATGCCAGAAAGAGTTTCCCGATACACTATTTCGCGCTGACGAAGCTGCGCAGATTCCTTCGCAAAGCGATCTTCCAGACCAAGATTCTTCGCCACTTCATCCAGAACATCGGCAGCAGCATCGTAATTGTCCTCGGCTGTAAAACGAAGTTCCAGAGCTCTGGCTTGTGCCAGATGGCGTTCCTCAATCCAGCGCCAAGCCAACAACAATGCTTCTTTTTCAGACCTGACTGATTCTTCACTTTCGACATCTACAACTATTTTCCCCACCTGTTGGCGGGCAGTAGAAAGATCGCCATCGTCTAAATATTGCAGCATCTGATCACGCAATGGATTCCAGGTTTCTCGACTCTCAGCGTCATTCTTTAAACTGTCTTGTTGCTGAATCCGTTGTCGTAAAAACTGTGCTACAGGACTAGCTGATTCATCAGAACCACCCGCTGGATTCCCCAGCTGTTTAGAACTTTCAAGATCCGTATTCTGAATCTCTGTCCCCTCCGTGACCTGACCTTGATTGCTGGAGGATGCCACCTCTACTACCGGATCATTTCCGATCAATTCCTGCTCGGAGCCTCGCCACCAACGTGGAAAAAAGAAACCGGTAAAAATTATCAACAATGCTGCCACTACAAACCAACGCAACGATCCAGAATTATCTTTCGAAGCCAGATGACGATCCAGAATTTCACGTGCCTTTAAAAAGCTTCGATCCGGTTGTCGAAGAGCTTGGGCCACCTCAACAGAAACCGATCCCAGTCGATATGTTGCGCCGAGCGACTCAAACGAAAGTGCAGCCCGCTGACAAATATCCTCTTCGCTCGCCGATTCGTTAACGGTACCCAGCTCGGCCACGACAAAACCTCCCGAAGGGAGTCTACGAATCGCATTGGCGGGAATCGGACCTGCCGCAATCCCCAGCTGTAGCAGATTTTCATGAAGATCGAGAAGGTCTCGCACGAACTGAAGTTTCTCCGGGACTTCTATCGGCGAATCAGAAACAACACTCGCCTCGCCCTCATCGAGGGCGACATAACGGGCACGCCCCGCAGCCCCTTCGTCGATAACTCGAAGGGCGCCGACACCATCCAGGAGCACTAAAGCGCGAACCTCCCGTAAGAACTCATCCTGAAGCTCCTGATCCGAAGCGGGAAGAACTTTCAGTAAAACGCGTCGATCCAGTCGGACCTGGCGAGCCTCGATCCAGATTCCTAGCCGACCAGCACCGCGTATATGCAACGGTTGAAAGCCTGGGATTTCAGGGGCCTGATCACTACTGGCAGCCACTTCAACTCCTCCGTTTTCGCCGTTGTGAAGATGACGATGGAGACTCGGGTGCTGGTTCCTCATTTCGCAACCGCCGAATCCGGTCTCGCAACAGCGCTGCCTTCTCAAAATCGAGCGCCTGAGCCGATTCCAGCATCTCTTTTTCCAGCGTGTCGGCGAGTCGATTCCGATCCAGGGTCGGAGCTTCTGCTTCTTTCTGCTCCAGATCCTCAATACGAGCCCGGACTTCTTCTTCAACGGTAGTACCCACCACACGCGGAATACTTTTCGGAACGATGCCATTTTTCTGGTTGTGCTCTTGCTGAATTGTGCGGCGTCTCTGAGTCTCTGAAATCGCTCTTTCCATCGATCCGGTAATGACATCTCCATAGAGGATCACCCGAGCTCGATCATTCCTGGCCGCTCGCCCAATCGTTTGGATCAATGCAGTATCACTGCGCAGAAAACCTTCCTTGTCCGCATCCATCACGGCTACCAAGGACACTTCCGGAAGATCTAAACCTTCTCGCAACAGATTAACGCCGACCAGTACATCATACGTACCCTTTCGCAGCTCCTGGATGATCTCCACTCGTTCCAGGGTGTCGATTTCTGAATGAAGGTAACGCGCTCGAATCTCCGTCTCCTGAAAGTAGTCACTGAGGTCTTCCGCCATCCTTTTGGTCAACGTGGTGACCAGTACACGATCTTGCAGCTCCAACGTCTCACGGATTCTATCCAGCAGATCCTGTACCTGTCCCTTGGCCGGCCTCACCTCAACTTTTGGATCAAGCAGTCCGGTGGGACGATTGATGACCTCGACCACTTCTCCGGCGGTTTTTTGCAATTCCAGTTTTCCAGGCGTCGCACTGACAAAAATGGTTTTGCCGGTCGCCTTCTCCCACTCTGGAAACCGCATCGGCCGATTATCAAGAGCGCTCGGTAATCGGAATCCATAATCCACCAGCGTCTGCTTTCTCGATCGATCCCCTTCATACATCCCGCCCAGTTGCGGTAAAGTCACATGCGATTCATCGACGAATGTCAGAAATCCATCCGGGAAATAATCGAGCAGATTGGGCGGTCGCTCTCCAGGAGCCATTCCGCTCATATGACGGGCGTAATTCTCAATGCCAGGGCAATAGCCAGCTTCCGACAGAAGTTCCAGATCGTACCGGGTTCTCGACTGGAGACGATGGGCCTCCAGTTCTTTTCCTTCACCACGCAGCTCGGCCAATCGTTGATGAAGCTCTGTCTGGATCCCTGCGATGGCCTGATCCACGTCTTGATGGCTCACAACATAATGCTTGGCTGGAAAAATCACCAAACGATCATGCTGTCGAATCAAAACTCCACTCACCGGATGGAACTCATCAATCCTCTCGATACGATCGCCAAAAAGATCGATGCGGTAGGCGACTTCTTCGTTCGCTGCATGAATCTCGACAACATCTCCACGAGCACGAAAAGAACCTCGAGTCGGCTCGAAATCGTTTCTCTCATACTGGATGTCGACCAATTTCCTGAGCAGTTCATCGCGATCGATCTCCTCGCCTTCAACAAAGGAGATCATCTTCCCCTTGAAGGCCTCTGGAGATCCAAGTCCATAGATACAAGAAACGGATGACACAATCACAACATCTTCACGGGTTAAAAGGCTCGCCGTTGTAGATAACCGCAACCGATCGAGATCAGCGTTCACTCCAGCATCTTTTTCGATATACATATCTCGAACCGGCAAGTAGGCCTCTGGTTGGTAATAGTCGTAATAAGAAACGAAATATTCGACCGCATTGTTGGGTAAGAACTTTTTCAACTCAGAGTACAACTGAGCCGCCAGAGTTTTATTGTGAGAAATCACAATGGCGGGCTTGCCATGGCGAGCGATGACCTGAGCCATC
>JBBWWC010000030.1:0-9269 GCA_050256555.1 Planctomycetota bacterium
CGCTGATGAGTAACGACCCGCAGGAAGTGATCTTCCAGGTTCAAGATCTCCATCGTTCTTTCGGAGCCAAGGATGTACTCAAGGGAGTCACCCTGGGGTTTTTCCGTGGAGCAAAGATCGGCTTGATTGGTGTCAACGGCAGTGGCAAATCAACTCTGTTGAAAATCATTGCTGGAGTTGACGATGGCTACGATGGAACGGTGACTCTCGCCAAGGACGCATCGATTGGCTATGTTCCTCAGGAACCGGTTCTTGATGAATCGAAAACGGTTCGTGAAAATGTTGAACTAGGTGCTGCGGGTGTGCGCAAGCTACTGGATGATTACAACGCAGTGACTGAATCTCTGGCTGAAGATCTTTCAGAAAAAGATACCCAAAAAGCGTATGATCTGATGGCCGAGCTTCAGGAGAAGATCGATGCTTCGGATGCCTGGGAAATTGACAGACAAATCGATCAGGCGATGCATGCATTGAGCTGTCCTCCTGGTGATTCTGCGGTAGGGCATCTGTCTGGGGGAGAGAAGCGCAGGGTTGCTCTGTGTCGAACTTTGCTTTCACACCCTGATATATTGTTGCTAGACGAACCGACCAACCATCTCGATGCCGATACTGTCGCCTGGTTGGAGCGTCATCTGGCAAACTTCAGGGGTACGGTTCTTCTGATTACTCACGACCGTTACTTTCTCGACAACGTGGTCGGCTGGATGCTGGAGATGGATCGAGGTCGAGGAAATCCATTTGAAGGTAACTACAGTCAGTATCTCGAACAGAAGTCGAAGCAGCTTGATGTCGAAAAACGCCATGAGGAAGACCGCCAGAAGTTGCTCAACAAGGAGCTGGAGTGGATTCGCCAGACCCCCAAGGCTCGGGCTACAAAAAGCAAGGCGCGGGTCGAGTCATTCCATCGATTACAGGAGCAGGTTTACGAGTCGCGTAAGGAATTGCCGGCACTGGTGATTCCTTGTGAGACAAGACTGGGAGACAAGGTTCTCGATGTCAAAGAGATGTCAAAGGGCTTTGATGGTCGGGTGTTGTTTGAGAACCTTAGCTTTTCTCTGCGTCCGGGATCCATCGTTGGGGTCATCGGTCCCAACGGGGCCGGAAAGACGACATTGATGCGTCTCGTGGCCGGACTCGATAACCCTGACAAAGGAACTGTGGAACTGGGCTCGACCGTCGAGATCTGTTTTGCTGATCAGAGTCGCCAAGATCTTGATGATAATAAAACCATTTACGACAACATTGCCGAGGGTTACGACGTTTTCAATGTCGGAAAATTAGAAGTTCAGAGTCGAGCCTACGTGGCGCGATTCGGCTTTACCGGGGATGACCAGGAAAAAAAAGTCGGACATTGTTCCGGCGGAATGCGCAATCGCGTGCAGATGGCCAAGATGCTTCGACGCGGTGGAAATTTGGTAATCCTCGATGAACCGACTAACGATCTCGACATCCCAACATTACGTTTGCTCGAAGAGGCACTGGAAGCATTGCCTGGTTGTGGGGTAGTCGTCAGTCACGACCGTTATTTCCTCGATCGAGTTGCGACTCATATCCTTGCTCTGGATGGTGAAGGTCATGGTCGTTTCTTCGAAGGATCGTATCAGGTTTATGCCGAACGGATGCGTCAGGAGCGAATCGAGCGTGGCGAAGATCCTGATCTTCCACGGGGTGTGCATCGCCGATTTGCCTGATCCTAGTCCTGTCGAGTGTTCCACAGAGTCTGGTATTCGGTTCTATCGGGGGCAGGGTCCTCTGGCAGCGGTGGATACTGACTCATGCCTCGAAAGGGAAGAGGGCCGACAGCATCTTTGGCACCTGTCAGAGGATCAAGATCTTTACACCAGCCAAAGGTGTCGAGTAGCCATGTGCGAGTCCAGCCTTCTTCTAGCACGGGAAGCTTTGATGCGTCGTATTCCAGAAGTAATTCATCTCCGCCTCCGATGATGACGAATCGATCATCAATTTTTGTTATCAACTCGTCGACGCGGCCATGCCTGGTTACGAGACCTTTCTCCATGGCGCGATAATCGAGAGTGGGATCACGTTCAGCGTAGTGATAGGTGGCCGGGAGTTGTCCATCGTCACTATATTCACGTGGGTAGCCGCCGTCGCGTAGCAGGGCCGAGTGAAGCGGAATCGTATGGACCTGACTTTTCGGGGTTTCCTTTATCGAGGCAAGGAAGATCTGGTCCCAGTAAAGCTCCAGGTTTGATTCGATACGAAATTCTCGTGCTCCCTGGTCAATCAGGTCACTAACATCGAGAACCATTTTTTTTGGCATTCCAGCTGGATAGCCGATTTCTTTGCCATGAAGTTTCCATGGCTCATCGGAGTTTTTGCGCCAACGGAATGTCGGAGCAGAGAGTCTTTTTGATCCTTGCCAGGCAGCGAAGTTAATTCGGGAGTAGGGGTACTCAACCCAGCCATCGAGTAGCAAGGCAATCCTTTGACCCGCTGGAACCCGGTCAAAGGAAAATTCCCAGACCTGATCTTCACAGTACCCGACGAGATCGGGGACCAGCGAACGAGGACCTGCGTAGATCCGGTCGACTTCTAGCACGCGATCGATATCCAGATCTCCATCGGCATCGCGCAACGTTGAGGGGAAAACAATCTGATCATGGCGAACCAGTATCGGATCACCAGAAGGTGGGGTTCCTTTTATCGGAAAAAATTCTTCGGGATAGCAAGCCGAGGTAGCTGGATGATCGACCGCCAGTAGTTTGAGCTGGTCGGCATAGCAGATCTCTTGCATCGGCTCCATGATGCTCAGCTGTAGGCGCTGTCCAACCTGCTGGAGAGATTCGGGGGCGATACGAACCACTTCTGTGGGTTCCGGAGGGGCGTATTCATCAGGTCCGATCCATGCTCCTAATCCACCGCCGCCCATGAAGTCAGTGATGAAGTTCCAGTTTTTTCCATCGAAGGTGAAAAGTACCGGGCAGGAAGAAGATTTCCTCTGCACTTCTTCAATTTCCTGGCACTGATCTACTGGCACCTTGATTTCTGCCTGCAAAACGCCATCGGGCCAATCAATGATGAGGCTGTTGATTTCCGATGAGGTATTTATTCCCACTACGACTGGCAGTAGTCCACGAGCATTTTTTCCGGAGCTCCCCTCCTGAAAGGCGAGAACTGTAAGTCCTGGGGTGCGTAGTTCGAGTCTCGCGCCGAATCCTAGAAGGTTAGTTCTTCGATCATCTCCATCGCGGCGGCCTCCGAGATGAGTACGTAATGAATGCAGTTGATGTTTTTCGATCTCCAGGTTGTTTCGGAGTAACCAGAGGGACCCGTCAAGTTTTTCAAAAATGAGATCTGGGTCTCCATCTCCATCTACATCACCGGCAACAATGTTTTGAGCGCCTGGCAAAATTCTGTCGGACAGCGCTAGCGACTGATTCGCGCGATGAAGAATGTAGGTTTGCGATGGTGTTCCCAGCAGCAGCTCCTGACTTCCATCCAGGTCGAGGTCGGCAGCTGTTACGGTACGAAAGGTTTTGGAAGTAATTTCTTGATTCAGCACCACTTCGTCCTGGAAGAGGGCTTGTCCCGGTGCCGTCGTGAAAGAACCGGTGTAGGCGAAAATTCGCAGTTTTCCATCCTGCAGGACCACTAACTCCTGGCCGAGGTTTTCGTCGAGATCGACCAGTAGGCCTGCATCGATGTTCACGGCCTCGATCCCCAACAGTGGTCTTTGCTCGGGGTCTTCCTGATACTTCCACTGCGGTGCTCCGGAGATCCACGACAGAGTGTCTCCTGCCAGCAGCAGATCAGGGTCTCGATCATTATCTAGATCTCGGACTGCAATGATGCGCTCGATCTTCTTGGTGGCACCCAAAGAAGGAGATTCTTCGATGGAGCGAAAAGATCGACCTTCGTTGAGGGCAAGTTTCACGGGTCCGTTGCTGTCGGCAAGGAGAAGATCGAGATCACCTTCCATATCGATGTCTGCAAGAAGTAGATCCGTGGCGATTACAGGAAGTGTTGAGATGGATTCGCTGAATGAAGGTGTGCGACCTTCTTCTCCTCGGCGAATATCTACCTTGTTTTGATACGAGATGGCTAAATCAGCGATGCCGTCTTCATCCACATCACCTACTGCGAAACAGATAGCATTCTTCAAGGCTGGAATCTCTGCGATCTGAATCGGCGATTGATTCAGATCATAAGAAGCTGGGTCGAGACCAGCGATCCAGAGATCTGGATTGCAGTCGAGGTCGGCATCGACCAGGGCAAATGGCGGTGCTCCTCCTTCGTGCGGCGCAGTGATCTGGATGAGATCTGGAATCTCGTTGGTATCGAAAATGTGTCGAGAGTTACTGACACGGCTCCAGTCTCGAATGGCTTCGGCGATCTTGCCTTGTTCTGTGTATTTGTTGCTATGAGATCGACCAAGGCCAGTTGTTTCCAGATCACGAAAAGTGGCCAGGGCACGATCTGCATCTTCGGTTCTGCCGGCTCGCCGCCACGCTAGCTGCAAGTTATTCCATGCTCCGCGAATGGTTGGATCGATTTGCGCCGCCATTTCGAAATGTGGAAGCGATTGCTCTCGACGATCGGTTCGAATCAGCCCTATCGCAACCTGATAATGGCAGTCTGGATCTCTACTTTTCAAGCGAAGCGCATTCTGGAATTCTTCGAGGGCAAGAGTCTCTTCACCGAGAAAACGATGAATGAGTCCGATGCTGTAGGCGACCTTGGCCTGGTTAGATTTTAAACCTCTGGCGATCTTCAGGTTCTCGAGTGCTCGATCTACTCCACTTTCTGCCTGGTTCAATTGTGAGATCGAAAGATTGAAGCGAGGTACATATTCTGTTGGTACCTGATCGACAAGTTTTTGCAGAACCTTTTCTGCATCTTCGAATTTGTGCTGTGAAATGAGATTGAGTCCATCGAGATGCAGTTTCAACAGATCAGAGGTGGGAGCTTTATTTTTCTGAGTACAGCCGATGAGATTCATCATTATCATGATCAATAACAAAGTGCCAAAGCCTTTGAGATTTGTCCTCATCGAATCCCCCTGAGTTCCCATTTAACACGATAAGCAATGCAGGCATGGTTGCGGCAGACAGTTTAGAAGCGTCTTTACATCGCTTCCAGCTTTGTTGATCAGATCGGCTGAAAGCGGTTCTGAACTGATTTTTTTATCGAAATTTACGGTACTTCGAGAGTTGGTTGCGGATCGCAGCGGGTAGATCTGGATGGGCAAATCGGTATCCCTCATCCAGCAGTCGTTGTGGAACGACACGAGCCCCCTGGAGGATCAGTTGTTGGCCCATCTCCCCGAATAGTAGGCGAATCAGGAAGCTGGGGACGGGTGGGGCTACTGGCCGTCTGAGGGCTGTGGCAAGTGTCGCTGTGAAGTCACTGTTTCGAACACTTCCGGGTGCTGTGCAGTTGAGTACGCCTCCGAGTCCTGTATCAAGAAGTTCCTGGTAGATGATCTCGATCAGATCATCCAGGTCTATCCAGCTCATCCATTGTCTTCCAGAACCGATTCGACTTCCCAGGCACAACCGAAACAACGGCAGGAGCCGTTGTAAGATTCCGCCAGCTGGTGAAAGTACCAGGCCGATTCTGAGATGGGAGACTCGAGTACCGATGGCTTCCAGTGGCGTTGAAGCATTTTCCCAATCACGACAAAGATCGCCGAGGAACCCCTCGGCGATGGGAGAACTTTCTGTCATCGGAACATCGGTCTGACTCGAATAGATTCCAATAGCACTGGCACTGATAAAATATTTAGGAGCCGAAGAGAGTCGTTGTATTAGGCCGACAAGATTTTCAGTTGCCTTGACTCGACTGGATCGCAGGGAGGTTTTTCTTGCGCTATTCCAGCGGCTCTCCGCAATATTTTCTCCTGCAAGATGAATTACAGCATCAATGTTTTCGAAAGCATCTTGTTCGTGGCGAGGAATGTTTTCTGGAAAATCCTGAGGTCGCCAGCGAATCTCATTTTGGTTCTGCGGTTCTCTTCTCACTGCACGAATTACGCGTTGACCACGTGATTCGAGAACTGAAATTAACCTGGATCCGACAAGGCCAGAGGATCCCGTGATCAGTACGGTACGGGAATCAGCAACGTGGGAGTCGAGACTGAGTTTTTTGGATGGAGCACTACTCATTTTTGTCCCTAGACTTTGGCTCGCAAGCCCAGCCCTTTGCAAAACTGCGAAAATTGCTCGAGCGAAGAAAATGCGACCACATTGGGGATTGGTTTTTTGAGCAGGTTTCTACTTTGTCGGCCACCAATGGCCAAGACGGTACCTATTTCTTGTAGCTTTTCGGCCAGTACATGGACTTTCTTTTTGAGCTCCGGTAGTGGTTCTTTTGAAGTGATTGATAACCAGGACAGCTTTGGTTTTTCTTCGTTGCAGAAATGCTGAAGCGAATCAATCGGTAGATCCGGACCGAGGTTAATGCTTCGCAATCCAATATCCTGCAGTACCAGAGAAACCATTGCGGTTGGAATTCGGTAAGGATCTCCTGAGGGAGATCCGCCAATCGCGAAGATATTTTCCGGTGTTTTCGGTAGTAGGGTTTGCAGGACCGCCAGGCTCTCGATGACGAGTTGGGAAGAAGCATGCTCTTTGGCGATGGCGTGCGGACCATCAGTCCAGTTCATTCCGATCTGAGCCAGTACCGGGACGATGACCTCCTGAAAGAGATCCAAAAGGGGCATGCCTCCGATGAAGAGTCCCAGGATGATATCGCGAGAGTTGCTGAAAGCATTTTGCTCCAGTGACTCGAGCAACAAATCGTGGGGCAACTTCTGGCCTTCAATGGCTTGGTAGTTGAGAAGCGGGGGGAGTCCAAGAATGGAGGGATTCCGCATTGGAATTCGTTGCGCGCGTGACATCTCGACCGCATTCGAGATGGAGAAGCGGCGGTGGCCACCTGGTGTTCTTTCTGTGAGGAGCATTCCTTTGTCGGCCCAGCGTTTGAGAGTTGAAGAACTCACGCCGAAGGCTTGCGAAAGAGTAGTGGGACTTACATAACCATCCATAGAAGTGATCATATTGATCAGTTTGCTGAATTCCAGTCCTCCTTCTTCGATCATGTAAGTCATGTAAATATATGTATTTATATAATAATTGTGGTCTGTGCGGCATCGCTTCTTTTGGGGCGATTTGGAAAAGTGCGATTGGTTTGACCACTTTGGCTAGGGGGGTGGTTCTACGGGACTGGCATGTCTGCTGATCAGGAGTCTTTTTTCGAGTCGAGACTGGGGGCGCAATTACAGTGAGACTGACCGTTCGGCCCAGATCTGAAATTCACGATGTTTGTGGACTTCTGCATGGGCTAGATTCTCGCCGCTAGCGACGTCGACCACACGATCAAAGACCCTCTGTCCTACTTCGGGAATCGTTTCGATACCATCGATGATGGTTCCTGCATTGAGATCGATATCGTTAGGCATGCGATCAAAAACGGGAGTGTTGGAAGCAAGCTTCAGCACCGGGCAGATGGCATTACCGATGGTCGTGCCACGGCCAGTGGTAAAAACAACCACATTCGCACCACCTGCAACCATTCCTGGAACTGATTCTTGGTCATATCCAGGACCCTGCATCAACTGCAGTCCGCGACCGGAGGGTGGCTCCGAGTAGGCAGTGGTTCCTTCGACCCGAGTCGTTCCACCCTTGGCGATGGCTCCGAGTGATTTGATAGTGATGTTGAGCAGTCCACCTTCGATGTTTCCGGGGCTGGGATTGTCACCAAGAACAGTACCGACCGTGGAAGCGTATTCCTTGTACCAATCGACCAGATCGTAAGCTTCTCTTGCCACGGAAGCATTGCGCGAGCGCTGGGCAAGAACATGTTCTGCGCCACAAAACTCTGGAACTTCACTAAGGATGACGGTTCCGCCACAGCGAACGATCAGATCCGCAGCATGTCCCAGAGCAGGATTGGCCGACAACCCAGAGAACCCATCCGAACCGCCACATTCGAGTCCGAGAACGATCTCGCTGGCAGGGATGGTTTCCTTTTGGCAGCTGTTGACCTGTGGAAGCATCTCTTTGACCGCTGCTAGCCCCTGACTGACCACCTGTGCGGTTCCGCCTGCAGATTGAACTCCTAGCCATTTGACTGGTTTTCCAAATCCATCGGCTCCTCGACGACGCAGGTAATCCTCCATTTTTGTGAGATTTGTTTTTTCACAGCCGAGTTCGATCATGACCACGGCGCCGACGTTTGGATGCGACGCATAATTGGCCAGAGTTCGCAGCGTGACATCCAGATTACTTCCGTCAGAGCATCCGCAACCTTTGTTATGCGGGATTCCGACAATGCCATCAACGTTGGGATAAAGTGCCGGATCCAGCAAGGTATGTTCGGCAATGATGGAAATCTGTGTTGCTTCATGGCTGGCGCACATGCTGGTGGGAACAATCAGGATGTGATTTCGGGTTCCGACACGCCCATCTTCCCGGCGAAAACCTTCGAAGGAAGGTACTTCATCTGGAGAAAAATAATCCGGAGCTGCAGTTGAAAGACCTTCCGGGATTTCTCGAATTATTGGCACATCGTTGTTCATGTTGGCTGGTGTCACCACCTCACCGGTTTCGATTCCAAGCGAGGTACCAATCGGTTGGCCGTACTGGATGACGAAATCTCCCGCAGGAATTGTTTGCGTGGCGAATCGATGGCCGGCTTTGGGGTTGCCATTGAGCTCGACCGCTCCCCCTGCTGGTAAGGAGATTCTAGAGTTTTTTTCGATTCCGAATTTGATCACTGCGACATTGTCCGCCGGGTCTATCTGGACAGCGTGTTGATCAAAAACTAGTTCTTGTCGGGAATTCACCACGTCGAGTTCCTCTCGGACGATTCTTCAGCAAGGACGAATGGTTACCAGTTACAAGGACTAGTATATGGCCGGACAGCGACTCGGGCAGCCACTCGGACAGCCACTCAGTTACTTGGGCAGTTACTTGGGGAAATGTCCGTTCCGGTCAACTGATCATTGCTGTCGGGTGGTGCCCTGCCTATCGTGGTGCTTGTTACCGCAGCGGTCAAATCAGCCAAATTAGCACTGAGGAGGTCTAGCAGATGACAATGCCACTCGAAAATGAATCTTCGGACGAATCTGTCAATCGTCGTCAGGTCCTCAAAGGTGTTGCAGGTGCAGCGTTTCTTGCAGGAGTGACAAATCCAGCCGCAGCGATGGAGCACGCCGCTTCGACCACAGTGGCCTCGTTAAAGAAGAGTAAAATCAAACAGTCAGTGGCCCACTGGTGCTTTTCTGAACACTGGAGCGTCGAGCAAAC
>JBBWWC010000031.1:0-6291 GCA_050256555.1 Planctomycetota bacterium
GGGGGTGTTTTCTTCGGGCCCGATGTGGATCCAGCCACCGCAACGGATCGCTTTTCGATTTCCAGGAAGAAGTAAAGAAGCGGAACGTGATTCACCGCTCACAAGTTTTTCGAGAGAACGGAGGTGTTCGCGGACCAATCCACCTTCCTCCCCAGTGGCCTGGAAGATGGCTCGGCGCAGAAAATCGCCAATCTCTGGTCCCTCAAGACCGTTACAGCAATCTGGAGGGAGAGAGAGACGTGGTGACCGGATATAGACACGTTCAAGACAGCGATCGATACGGCGTTGCAGAACTTCCCAGCGACGACGAGCTTCTTCGGAGATATTGAGCAAGCTCGTGACGATCTCAGGATTTTCTTTCTCAAGAATGGGAACGGTTTCGTGTCGAAGGCGATTTCTTCGATGGACTGGCGATCGATTGGAAGAATCCTCGATAGCGTGTAATCCGATTTCTTCGAGATATTTGAGGATCTCTACTCGCCGAATCTTCAGGAGTGGACGCCCGATCGAAATCCCACTCGAGCCGATCTCTACGAGCGGCTCCATTCCGCGTAATCCACGTAAGCCACAACCTCGCAGTAGATTTCCTAGTACTGTTTCTGCCTGGTCATCGCCATGGTGTCCAGTGAGGACGATGGGAGCTGAACGGGCCTTTCCCAGTTCAACAAATCGAGCTCTTCGGATTTCTCGTCCAGCGGTTTCTAGTGAGAGAGAGTCTGAATGCGACTTTTTAGCGGCGTCTTCAACGACCAGATGAAAGGGGATTCCGAGTCTGGCACAGAGGTTGGCACAATGGTTGGCATCTCGGTCGGCCTCATGATCTCGCAGCCCATGATGGATATGAAGTGCTTCGACCACTGGGCGGCTTCTCGCTCCTTTTGACCATGCTTGGCTTAACGATAAAAGTGCTACCGAGTCAGGGCCACCAGAGAGTGCGACGATGAATCGGGAAGCTTCAGCCGGAATAAGATCGGAGATTCCCCGAGAGGTTTTTGCGAGCAATGAATTTTTCATCGTTGCTCCATGAAATCGACTCGAAGGTGTAGCTCGATAGGAAGAGAAACGCCTTTGGGTGGTGGAATGAGTGGGTTTAAAACAGCGATGGCGTCTCGGATGGCGAAGGCGTCGATGGTGACATTTGGGGCGGGACGTAACGTGATGTCGTAAATCCAGCCTTCTGCATCGATACGGAAGCCGAGCAGGAAGCTGGCGGCATCGTTGCCGTCGTGAATTGTGGCATTTCCACGAAGAAGTCGCGAAAGACTGTTGAGTACTTTTTCACGAACTTCAAGTAGTAACCATCGTTCTTGGGCTTGTTGCGATTCTGCTTTTTTTTGTGTTTGCTCCAGAAGAGAAGCAATCTTTTCTCTGTTGAATTTATTTTCGACCGGGGCGTCGAGCGGGCCGGATGCCCCTTCCTTCACATCGATCGTGGGCAGTTCCTCGATGGGTTGCAGTTCTGATCCGGTCATCATCTCTGCCGGTTGTGGCTCTGGTTCAGGAATCAGTTCTTCCGGTTCTTCCGGTTGTGGTGGGGAGACTTCTTCCACAACTGGTACCGGTTCTGGTACCGGTTCTGGTGCCACTACTGTGCTGGTCAGGATGATGCGGGTTGGCGCAGCCGTTTCACCAGATGCTCCTGGTGTTGGTAGTACCAGTAACATGAACAGGTGCAGCGCCAGGGACAAGATCGCAGCATTGTGTAGAAGAGCATCGGATTTAGCATCGGATTTTCTGGCGGTATCTTGCTTTGATGTTTCGGAGAGTGTTTGCCACGAATTAGAAGCGAGACCGGCGAAGGGGCGAAGACGACTGGTCGTTGATTTAAAGAATTCGACGAGTTCACGAATCATTCGGGAACTCCTCAGCGTTCTATGATCTTTCCCCGGATCCAGTCCTGTTGTAGTTCGTGCAAGGTATCGGCACCTGTGACCGTGCTCAAGGATTGCTCCAGACCTTCTTCACTCCATTGCAAGAACAGGTCAGGAAGCAAGATTGGTGGAATGTCCGAAATAAGCCACTCGACGAGGGAGCCACAGGTCGCTCTATAGAGCTCGTCCTCTATCGATTTGTCCATCTGCAGCAGATCGGCGATATCCGGCAGGTTCCCGATGGAATGGGCTCGTTTAAGGATCCGCAGATCTCTCAATTTGGCCAAGTTTCCCCGGGACATGGCGCACAGGCCTTCTTCCAGCCATGGTGGTAACCAGCTATGGGCTCCGACAATCCGTGGGAGATTGTTACGAAATAGTTCTCTCGGTAGCTCATCTTGATCCAGAAATGGGGCTGTGGGAATGACATGGAGGGTTTCCGAGACGATACGGCCGTAGTTCATCACCACGGAGAGCCTGGCTTGATCGGTGGAGTATCCGAGGACTTTTTGCATCTCATCGGAGTTTTCGTGCCGTTGAATTTTAATTTGTCGAGGAGGATTTCCTGGCAAGTTCCAGTCGTCCCAGAATCGCTGCTGGTGCATATCTATGTATTGTTCCAGAGCGACCTTCAAAGGGGGGGCTCCTGCCAGTTCTTGACTGGCACGCTGGGCCAGAGAGGCGCGAATCGCTCCAGAATAGATCTCCTCGCCGACCTGTCCTCGAATGTTGTCGAGATGTATGGCTTGTTGAGTTCCATTGCCAGAAATTTCAGCAAATCTTGCGGCAGCGAGATCGAGGGCCGGTTCTTGTGGTAGCAATTGGTTGGCCTGTTCGATCGACAGGCCTTGATCTACGGTAGCGCAATGTACGATGGCTGATCTTGCGCGAGGTAGTAATGCTGGTTCCATGATGACCGCATCGATCAAGAAAGGAGCCGCTTGTGAAAAATCCCCGGCAGCGTGAGCACGGCGTCCTGCTTCGAGTAGATTTTCAGCAAGACTATTTTCCCATTTCCGTTGCTCGGAAGGGAATTTGAGCAGCAACTCTCTGATTCTCATTGTGGCCGCTGCTGGTTGATCCATCTCCAGGGCCAGATGGATTTTTTGTTCCATCTTCAGGAGTATATCTTTTTCTTGATATATCTTTTCGCGAATGTAGGGATCTCTAGCTGAGTTACCAGGGAGAGATCGATATTCTTCCCATAGCTCGAGTGCTTTTTCGACTTCACGAAGTTCCAGATACTTTTCGATCTCGCTGAGCAAGCTTTCACGGTAGAGAGGTAAAATCTGGATTCGTCCTGGAGAATGAAGGTACTCGGTTCGCAGGAAAGGAATCGCAGATCCTGGATTTCCGCCGCGGATTCGTTGTTCGCATTCTTCCAGCAGGGTGACCCGCGGATTGAGCTTCAGGATCGAAAAAATGCGAGATTTGCGGATCCACATTTTTCCTTCAGGAACCTGTAAGAGAATCTGTTTTCCATTATCAGAGAGAATTTTACCTCTGAGCAGGTGACCATTTTTTAGCTGAAGCTCATCGGCATGAATGGGGCCAGTGGCGAGGCACAGGAGGAGAAACAGCAATAGTAGCCCTGAAAGGGCAAAATGGCCCCTTCTGGAGTCGTGGGAGCAGTTGACGTGAGTATACTGCACGGGCGATGATCCTCTCTCCGGAGAGACCGACTCTCCGGCTGGCCTGAACACGGGTCATCAGTAGAAATCGGCATTCCAGAGGCCAAACTGAAGGCCTGTTTCTAGATTGCCAAATAGGCACGAGAGGCCTCGATACATTGGATCAAGACCATTACCAGGACCCGGTAGCACAAAGATACGCTTCACCGGAGATGCAGAAGCTTTTCTCTCCCCTTCGGCGGGCCCTCACCTGGCGAGATGTGTGGATTGCCCTGGCCAAGGTAGAACAAGAGCAAGGGCTACCAGTCACCGCTGAGCAAGTCGCAGCTCTGGTCGGAGCAAGAGATGATATTGATCTGGGGAGAGTCGCTGAAATTGAACGAGAGATTCGCCACGATGTGATGGCGCATATTCGTCATTACGGTGAAGTCGCACCGGTTGCTGCCGGAGTGATTCACCTGGGGGCTACCTCCTGTTTCGTGACGGACAACGCTGATCTCATCATTCTCAAGAGTGGTCTCGGATGTGTTCGAGATCGACTTCTTCGCGTGATTCATTCTCTTTCCGATTTTTGCCGAAAGAATGCTGCAGTTCCTACTCTTGGCTTGACCCATCTTCAACCTGCTCAGTTGACGACAGTTGGCAAGCGAGCTTCTTTGTGGTTACAGGATCTTGTTCATTGTTACAAGGAGGTCGTGGATCTGATCTCCGATCTTCCTCTTCGCGGATTGAAGGGAACGACCGGTACTCAGGCAACTTTCCTGCAGCTCTGTAATGGAGATGGTGGGAGAGTGGATGCGCTCGAATCCGCACTGGCCAAGGAGCTCGGTTTCGACAAGGTGTTTGACCTCTGTGGCCAAACCTATCCACGTTTGTGGGATCATAGAATCGCATGTCGGATCACCGATATTTCCGCTGCCATGCACAAAGCGGCCACTGACATCCGTTTACTGCAATCTTTCGGGGAGCTCGAGGAACCATACGAGAGTACTCAAGTCGGTTCTTCGGCCATGCCTTATAAGCGTAACCCGATGCGCAGTGAACGAATCTGTGGCCTGTCCCGCCATGTCATGACCGTGGCTCCAGGATTGGCTCAGCTGGCAGCGAATCAGTGGATGGAGCGGACGCTTGATGACAGTGCGCAGCGTCGAATTGCATTGCCGAATTTGTTTTTGGCAATAGATGCGATTTTGCTCGCGGGAAGAAATGTTTTCTCAGGTCTCATTGTTCACGACCGGGTCAGAGAGCGCAGGATCGCCGAATATCTTCCCTTCATGGCGGCCGAAGAGCTGTTGATGGAAGGTGTTTCGCGCGGAGGGGATCGTCAAGAGTTACACGAACGAATCCGTGAACATTCCTGGAAGGCCAGGGAGGCAATCCTTGAAGGAGAAAGTAATCCACTCAGGAGTCTGATCGAGCAGGATGATTTCTTTGGAGATGTTGCAGCAAGCCTACCGCCCTGGGAACCGGTTCGGTTTACAGGACGAGCTTCAGAGCAAACGTTGCGCTACCTGGACAATGTTGTCGATCTGTTACCTAGGCCAGATGAAGATCATCTTACGGAACTCAAGGTATAGATCGGTGCGCGGGCAGGTTGTTTTTCGATCCAGTAAAAGTGTAACCGTCTTCGCTGACGGAAGACCATATCGATGTGAATTTGCGGGCCGTCTGCGCAAAGAAGGAAGAAATCCAGTTGTTGTCGGAGATTGGGTAGAGTTTGAGATTCGTGATACTGGTAACGAGGTCGCTGAAGGTTTGGTGATTTCGGTCGAGGAGCGGAAAGTTTGGATTTCTCGACGGCGCGACGTGGGCAAAGCAAGAGAGCTAATCCTCGCAGCAAATATTGATCAAGTGTCTTGTGTTTTTTCGGTGGCACGACCTCGAATAAAATTTGGTGCTCTTGATCGATTGCTCCTGGCTGCTTCATATCGTGAGATTCCCTCTTTTGTTGTAGTGAACAAAATTGATCTTGGAATCCCGGATGAAGTGGAAGAAAGACTCAAGATTTATTCGGAGATTGGTATCGATGTTGTTCTAGCTTCCGTGGTCTCCGGTGATGGACTTGAGGAGCTGGAAAGACATCTCAAGCAGCGCGCCACGGTTCTTACCGGGCCCAGTGGTGTAGGGAAATCGTCTCTGATATCCGAAGTACTTGGCATTGATATCAAAACATCACCTGTGAGTGACCATAATGAAAAAGGTAAACACACCACTACTGCGGTTACATGGCATCCCGCAGCGGATGGAACATCCATTATTGACACTCCGGGATTCCGGGACTGGGCATTATGGGGTCTGGATCCTGGAGAGCTGGCGATGTGGATGCCGGATCTTGCTCCGATTGCCAGAGATTGTCATTTTCGGGACTGCTCGCACCGTGACGAGCCCAATTGCGCTGTTCGTAGCGCTGCTGAGGAAGGTTCGATCCATCCGTTGAGATATCGTTCCTACCTGGGAATTCTCGATTCTGTTCTTGAACGACAGGAACGCGATCATTAAGGGCGAAGGGTTTTTGAATTGCTGACGTCATCCATGTATGGGATCTGGTTTATGGAGTTGTGTGTATGAAGCCGGAGATTTCCCAGTTGGTTTCAGCGGCGCGCCAAGGAGATCGAGAAGCCTTTACTCAGCTGGTGGAAATGCACCAGAAAGTTGCCGGTAGTATTGCTTACGGAATTCTTAGTGATACTCATTTGGCGGCCGATGCGGTTCAAGAAGCATATGTAAAAGCTTGGCGTGGACTGGATGGTTTGCGTGATGATGCCAGATTTCCTGCATGGTTTTTGCAG
>JBBWWC010000032.1:0-4853 GCA_050256555.1 Planctomycetota bacterium
CGACGCTCTTCCGATCTCAAAAGTCTTGAACCCCATCGACTCCAGCGCAACATTTCCTGTGAAAACCATCAGATCAGCCCAGGAAAGCTTACGTCCATACTTCTGCTTGATCGGCCACAGCAACGCGCGCGCCTTGTCGAGGTTCGCATTGTCGGGCCAGCTGTTGAGTGGAGCGAAACGCAGTGTGCCAGACCCCGCACCACCGCGACCGTCGCCGGTACGGTAGGTACCAGCACTGTGCCAGGCCATACGGATAAAGAGCGGTCCATAATGCCCGTAGTCGGCTGGCCACCACTCCTGAGAATCGGTCATCACTTGTTCGATGTCTTGTTTCAATACTGCCAGATCAACCGTCTTGAACTCCTCGACGTAATTGAAATCCTGGCCCATCGGATCGCTTTGCGGAGAATTCTGGTTCAGAACCTTCAGGTTCAACTGGTTCGGCCACCAGTGCTGGTTTGCATTCGAACCGACAGCTCCGTGTTTGTGGGCGCCACCCAATGCGGGGCACTTGCTCACATCTTCCATGCTCACTCCTATCAAAATCTATTCAAAATCTATGAATCTCGGCGAAAGATACGACCTGGATTGATCTCATCCGGTGCTCAAACAGTTTATCTAAGCTCGATGTGGGAGTCGACCCAAGGGACCGAATAATCTTCACTCCATCCGCAAATTTGCTGAAGCAACCGTCCCATGGAGCACCCCCCTGCCCTGCGGACCAACAATAGTGCGAAAATCGCGACCGAAGGTCCGAAAAATCCGGATCTAAACCATACCAGGGGATGGATCATGAGTGGATCCCTTGAAACGGAGAAGCCCACTGCCAGCAATACCACCACTTGAAATTCAGTGGTATAGTTCACGCATCCAGTCAGTCCCTAATTAGAGATCAGAAAAGAGAACTCAGTGCCTTTTGGATCCCCAGGGCGTAAACCGTCTCGTTCACACTTCAGCCCACGGAACATCCCTCTTCTGATTTCAATTCTCGCCATCGCTCTCCTGCTGCTGTCTATTTCCGTCCCAAATGTCACCGCACAGGATGGGGAAACCTCGCTCAGAGACGTGGCCGTGATTGTCGCCATCGACCGGGAGATTAACGACTCGGTCGTGCGAAATTTCGAGAACACCATCGCCGAACTGATCCAGCGTGAAAGTCGTGTCATCATCATCGAGCTCGCCACCCCCGGCGGGACCATCGACGCCAGCCGTAAACTGGCCGATGCGATCGACAATCTTAGCGATGAGGGTGTAGAGACCTTTGGCTGGGTTCCCAATGGCCAGGCAGCATACAGCGGTGGAACCATGGTCGCTCTGGCTTGCCGTAATCTGGTCATGGGAGACAACAGCCGGATTGGCGATGTCCAACCCATCGACCTGTTTGGAAATGAGCTACCAGAAAAAATCCAGACCACGGTGCGCGCAGATATGCGTCGCTGGGCCCGTGATCGTGGCTACCCGGTCAATCTGGCAGAAGCGATGGTGACCAAAGAAATCGCTGTTCTTCAGGTCCGTATCGGTAACGGACGGACTCTCTATCTGACCGAGCAAGAACTACAAGACCTTCCTGCCGTCGACCGTGAATCCGCCACCATTCAACGCATCGTTGAACGGGGAGAAATCCTCACCATCGATGAAAAGGAAGCTTTTGAATACGGATTCATCTCACACATTTGCCTGACCCAGGAACAATTGCTTACCGATTATGGACTGACTCAGTTGCGGGCGATCACTGCAGATCAAGCCCTGGGACGTCAGAGAATCGGAACCCCTGGCGGGTTTTTCCTCGATGAGTTCCGTGACTGGCCGCGATTCCTCAAGTTCCTGTTGATCCTCGGCGCAGCTCTGGCGCTGGTCGTAGAACTCAAGCTTCCTGGAGTCGGCATCGGTTCGGTACTGGCACTCGGATTCCTTTCACTGTTCTTGCTCTGCAACTATGCCGATGGCGGGGTCGCCTGGATCGAGTTGGGTCTTTTTGGACTCGGGGTTGGCCTGGTCGTACTGGAACTCTTCATCATTCCAGGATTTGGCTTCGCCGGAATCCTCGGCCTGGCGAGCATCTGCGTCGCACTGGGCCTCTCCTTGCAATCGGTCGACAGCCCCCTGTCGTGGCAAGCTCTCAGTGAGGACACTCTGATTGTCGCCGGAGGCCTGGTCGCAGGCTTGCTCGCGCTGGTCGTGGTCTCTTACTTCCTGCCCGGAAAAAATGTTTCCGAGGGCTCCCTCTTCGACAAATCCACGCTCGCCAACACCAACTCTGCCCAGGCCTCTCCCGGGTTTCCGGGATTGAATCTCAATGTCGGCCAGCGGGGAATCGCACTGCAAAACCTACGGCCTTCCGGTACTGCCAACTTCGACAACATGCCCATAGATGTTGTCTCCGAAGGATCATTTATCCAAGCAGACCAAGATGTTGAAGTGATCAAGATCGAAGGGAACCGGGTCATTGTTCGCCTGGTTCAGGAGGCATAGTCATGGGTATGGAGTGGTGGCTACTTTCGATGCTGTGTCTGCTAGGCCTGGTGCTGCTCTTTCTTGAAGTTTTCATTCCCAGTGGCGGAATCCTCGCCATCGCGGCCGTCCTCTGCATCGGTTATTCGATCTGGGAGTTGTGGATTCAGGGAGAGATCGCACTATCGATCCTTTGCGCAGTACTGACAGCGGCCTACATCGTCGGACTCTTCAAATTCTGGATCAAACGCATCGGAATGAGTGAATCGCTAGGTGATACCGATGCACTAGGAGATGACGTCCGCACGGCTAGAGAACTGATCGGCCAGCGCGGACTTGTCACATCAGACCTGCGCCCTGCAGGAATCGCCTTGATTGCCGGACGTCGACTTGACGTTGTTGCCAACCAGGGCTTCATTGAAAAAGGTGATTCCGTAGTCGTCGTGCAATCAGATGGCAACCGAATCATGGTTCGAAAATCAACCGAAGAATCACAAGAAGAATAAATGACGGCGGCACTGTCGCCGATTAGGAGTGCAATATGTTTTCAATGCCAGATTTAATCACGGCACCAATTCTCGCACAAATCCCAGGGCCCGTCCAAATTATGCTGTATTTCCTGCTGGGAGTACTGGCACTGGTATTGTTCATCTTCTTCATCACCTTTGGTCGGTTGTACATCCAGGCTCTCTCTTCAGGAGTCCGGATCAGTGTCATGGCCTTCATCGGAATGTGGCTAAGAAAAGTCAGCCCGAGAATCATCGTAGAATGTCTCATCATGGCGACCAAGGCCGGAGTCACGGACGTTCACAGCAACAAACTTGAGGCTCATTACATGGCCAAGGGAAATGTTCGAAGAGTCGTTCAGTCACTGGTCGCCGCCCACAAGGCGGACATCGCACTCAACTTCGATGAATCCGCAGCGATCGACCTGGCCGGCAGAGACGTTCTCGATGCAGTTCGCACCAGCGTACTGCCAAAGGTCATCGATGTACCTTCCAACGATCAAACACGCACCACTGTCGATGCTGTTGCCGGTGATGGAATCCAGCTTCGTGCCCGAGCCCGGGTCACAGTAAGAACCAATCTTGCTCGCCTGGTTGGAGGAGCCACTGAAGAGACGATCATCGCCAGGGTTGGTGAAGGTATCGTTACGACCATCGGATCGGCCAAGACCCATAAAGACGTCCTCGCCAATCCAGACCTGATGTCAAAAATGGTCCTGGAAAAAGGACTCGAGTCAGGAACCTCCTTCGAAATTCTTTCGATCGATATCGCGGATGTAGATGTTGGCGAAAACATCGGAGCAAAACTGCAAGTAGAACAAGCTGAAGCTGACAAGAGGGTTGCCCAGGCGATGGCAGAAAAACGTCGTGCGCTGGCCGTGGCTGAGGAGCAGGAGAATATCGCCGTCATCGCAGCCAATCGAGCGACACTTGTTCTGGCCGAAGCTGAAGTTCCAAAAGCCATCGCTGACGCCTTCCGAAGTGGAAATCTTGGTGTCATGGATTACTACCGTATCAAAAATCTTCAGGCCGACACATCGATGAGAGAATCGATCGGCGACGAAACGCATGGCACTGACGACAGTAACGAATAAGGGAGCCTCTGATGGATAAGACCTTTTGGATCTGGATCATCATCTTCGTTGTCGTACCACTCCTGAAACGGATTTTTGAAGGAAAAGTAGGTAAGGCAAACTCCCCTGACAAAGACTCATTGGCGCGTAAAAAAGCTGTCGCCCGAAAAACCTATCGGGATGCCAAACTAAGGCGCCAGCTCGAACGGGACGCGGGAAAGCACCCCGATGATATGGAGGAACTCGCCGACGCGTGGGTCCAGGTCGGTCACAGCAAGCCCAAGGGAGACAAATCGACATCCCGAGATGTACCCCAGCGACTCGGAGGCGGATGGGTCGCCGTAGGTGGGGCACCTGCCGCCCCACCGGCGAAGTCGGCGCCGATCTTCGGTGACGGGATTCCAGTCGCCTCTGGCGGCGCAGGACCGCTTCAGATATTTACCACCGACCCTCCTCTACCACCAAAAAATAAATCTGAAGAACCTCCAGAGATCGATGACTCGCCCTATCAACTTGAAACTAACCCGACCGAGTTGCGGACGGCTCAGCAAGAGCAGCACGATGAGGCCTACCAAATCTCGGACAAGGAGATCTATACCTACAAAGCCGGCACCACGACCAGGTCACGCAATAAAAAGCGCAGCAAGTGGAGCCTCACTCGCAACCAGCTTCAAGAGCGGCTCATCTGGGCTGAGATTCTCGGGTCGCCCACTTCTCTAAAGTCCAAAGAAAATTAGCGATTGGCCAAGATGGGATGACGTGAATCGACTGCACCTCTACCATGTGTGCCTGACAGAGCGACAGGGCTGACAGAACGACAGAG
>JBBWWC010000033.1:0-3382 GCA_050256555.1 Planctomycetota bacterium
CACTAACCACAAAAGACCCTTAACCGTAAAAAAGACCAGTCCAGCAACTCCGAAGCGTTTTACCATTTGATTGATCGTCATGGTGAACTCCTTTCGTCCCATTAGCAGTCTCATAACTACCTATCAGGATCAAAGGCGTAGCGGGACCAAATAAATCACGCAATTCAGCACATCGGCCGTAAACAGACCGAGATCACCATTTTAACCGACCTGTTCAGGCTAAAATCTGTTCTCACCGGGCCGATACCAAGGATACAAAAAACCTACTCTGGAAAAATATACGGCTCGAACAGATCGGGCAATGCCACACCCTCGGTGACCGGCTTGCGCTTCGAAATCACGCGAATCTGTCCAGAAGGTGCCGATTTCACCGTGATGCCCTGCGGCGCAGTGGCCTGATCCCCGACCTCGAGCCGGGCGATCCGATACTCAACCGCTTGCCGGAAAAACTCGATTCCAGCGGCCAGTTCATGGCTTAAATAATGTGTGTCATTGATAAAATCATCGCCCGGTGTCTCCAGCAGATGCCATTTGGCCATGGGGCTCTGATACCAAGGCCGATGGAATGGCTCTATCGGCTGATCGAGATGCTGGACCCGGTCTTTCAGCTGAGAAAGTCCGTTATGCAGTTCCGGCTCGACAAAGAATGGGGTCGACGCACCCTGCGATCCGCCATGAGAAGCATGCCACAGTTCCATGGTCTGCACATAGGTCATCCTCATCGCTCTTTGGTACCCCTCCATCGGAGACTCGACGCCATCCAGAGCTGTAAGAAGCTGCTTCAAATGGTCAGGGGTTTCGAGTTTGAGCACCAAAAATCGGCACTTCTTCAGCCAATCTACTATCAGACCACAGCGCGTATATTCATCGATGACAAAACCTCCGCCCAGATAACCCTCGGTACATTCGAGCGATCGCGCCGCCCACTCGACCCGCTCTTGCAACGAAAGAGGGATATTGGCGGAAGGAATCAACAAACGATTCATTCCCTCAAATTCTGGACTCAGCAACACCAGTGGATCGGCACCAAAACTGAACTGTTCCGACGTCGGTGCTTTTCTGGATTCTGGCTGCTGGGACAGATCCCAGATCGCCTGGTATCGATCGAGAAATATCTGAAACGGAACCACATTGTGCTGTTGCTCGGAGGTCACGGTCGGCGGATTGGAGTTGAGATACTCAGTCAGGGGAAATCGATTGAGCAGCGGCTGATATGCGGAATCTCGCTGAGCCAAGATGTTTGCCATGCACTGCCCGACGCTACTGGCACCGAGCGACTCTTCAATCTCGGCAAAGAGTCGTTGATTTTCTTTGCGGTATCCTTCAAGGAGCGTGAATCCCAAGAAGATCAGCATCGCTAAGAGAAGAGCAATGGCCAGAAAGCTGCGGCTCTTCCGACTGGCAAAAATATCCATCCAGATGAATCCTCTCCCGCTCAGTGCAGGCAAGAAGGGAAAAAAGAGTGGGTCCTGCAGGACTCGAACCTGCGACCAGCGGATTATGAGTCCGCCGCTCTAACCAGCTGAGCTAAGGACCCACCGATCCTGCTCATCTTCTTGCAGCAGGATGGCGTTTCTGAGCAGCTGGAACAAGGGCACCCTCGAAACTAGTTGCCAGAACCGTTCTGTGGCAACCCGATCTATGCAACCCGATCTATGGCAATAGCGATGCGAGGCGTGTCACCACCTCGTCGATCTCGTTTGAGGTCAACTGAGGATGGAAAGGCAAGGCGAGCATTCGCGGCGAGATGTCTCGGGTCACCGGTAACGGTCCACACGGAGCCGTGTCATACGGACGAAAATCGGTCATCGAAGGAAAGTAGAGCCCCGTCTCGATGCCCACCTCGGCCAGGCCATGACGGACCTCATCACGCCAGGCTGGATCTTCCAGTACCACGACAAAAGCAAACCAGCTGCGACAATCTCCAGCGGTCTCCTGGAGTGGCGAAGGCGCGACCGTCAGCCCCTCCAGCGACGCCAATCGTTCCAGATAAGACGCCGCCACCCTGGCACGAGCAGCGATCAGTTCATCGAGACGATTCCACTGACTGACCCCCAGCGCTGACTGCATTTCAGTAATACGGAAGTTATAACCCTCGCCATCGAAGGAAAATCCTGGACCGGTACGGCCCTGATTCGCCAGTTGTCGGACTCGCGCCGCCAGATCCTCGTCTCGACAGCTGACCAGCCCCCCTTCTCCCATCGTGATGATCTTGTTGGGATAAAAGCCAAAGACGCCCGCATCCGCCGCCGAACCGCACAGGATTCCGTCACGCGATGAACCGAGCGCTTCGCAAGCATCTTCGATGACCGGTACACCACGATCCGCAGCCAGCGACATGATTTCGGTGATGGGGACCGGAACTCCAAGCAGATCGACCGGTAATACCGCACGAACATCATCACTCCAGGCCGCTTCGAGCTGCTCGGGACCGACGCAAAGAGTCGCACGATCAATATCGCAAAACCGCGGCGTCGCGCCGACCGCACGGATCGCATGAGCACTGGCGATAAATCCCAGAGCAGGGGTGATGACCTCTCCGCCGGTCACCCCGAGGGCACGCAAGGCCAGAATCAAGCCTGCAGTACCGCTACTACATAAAACCGAGGGACAAGCGAGGGTTTGGCTGGCGAGAGTCTCCAGTTGCTCGGTAGCAGGCCCCCCGGCCAGACGAGAGCCCTGTAGAACTGCCGCCACTGACGCTTGATCACTGGAATCGATGGAAGGGCAAGAAAGGGGAATGCGCCACTGTCGATCGGGCGGATCAGTCAGCGGTGATTGAGCGGACACCACAGGAGCCATCTAGAGTGCAGGTGGAGTCGGATTCTCCGCTTCACGATCTCCTGTGTCGGTTGAAGGTTGCATCTGTTCCTTCATCATACGGCCCGCCTTGAACTTCACGGTGACCTTCTCGGGAACCTGGATACGTTCTCCGGTACGAGGGTTTCGGGCTGTACGAGGAGCCTTGGATTTCGGTTCAAAAACACCAAAATCGCGAAACTCAAGACGGTTGCCCGTTGCCAGCTCACTGATGATCTGGTCGAGAAAGCCCTGAATTACTTCTTTGGCTTTTTGCTGCTGAACTCCGGTCGCCTCAGAGATTCTCTGGACCAGATCGCGCTTGGTTACGGTCATCATGGGGCGCGTCCTTCCGATCTACATCTCAGTTACCCAGAAATCTAAATCTAGGAATCATTCCTAGATTACGGTAGCAACTAGAGTTGTGACTTTCGAGGCTAGCACGTAAAGATCCGGATCGCAACTTCAGAGATTCCCTTTGTCCTTCCAGCAGCAGGACTTACCACAATTCCCTCGAAATTCGCAGGCTAGTCACGGTTTGAGCCATAATTAAAGGGAAGCCGGGAAGGAAGTTCGGAACCGA
>JBBWWC010000034.1:0-26871 GCA_050256555.1 Planctomycetota bacterium
GAGGAATTCGAAGGACTGCCCCACAGATATCAGTACCTCGGCGAGTTTCACGGCATTCGCTTTATCGATGACTCCAAGGCAACCTCTCCTGAATCAGCCATGGCGGCACTGAATCGAACAGGATCTGTCACTCACTGGCTCTGTGGCGGCCAGCCAAAGGGCTCCGATCTTTCCAGCTATCGAGAGATCACATCGAATCAGCCCCTCCATGCCTACTGCTTTGGTGAAGTTCAGGATTCACTTTGTCGTACGCTTGGATCTGCGGGGCTCAAGGCCAACAAATTCGCAGATCTAGAATCAGCCTTCGCAGCGGCTCTCAAGCAGGCTCAGGCGAAAGACGTCATCCTGCTCAGTCCGGGCTTCGCATCCTTCGACCAATTCCGTTCCTTCGAGGAACGAGGGCAGTATTTCCAGGAACTGTGCAGGGAATTCCAGAATCGCGGCAGCCAGGCCGGCTAGACTCGCCCCTCAACCGAACGGTTCTTGTATCGTGCTCTGGATGAGTCGCTCTCCCGGGTTCAGGATAGAGACGGATCGGATCTCCCATGTTGATTCTCTCATGTCGATGAGATGATGAGATCTTGCGATGCCCCCTGGAGGAACCTTGGCCAAATCCCGGATGATTTTCATGTGCCTCGAATGTGGTACTTCACACGAACGCCACATGGGTCGCTGTCCCGATTGCGGCACTTTCAACTCTCTCAAGGAACATCGACTCGGTCCCGAAATTAGCAATCCAGCCCCCAGACTGACTTCAGAAAAATCAAATGCCGTCCCGATCAGTGAAGTTCAGGCACGAGAAGAAGACCGAATCGCTACCGGCCTGGGAGAAGTCGATCGGGTTCTCGGTGGCGGCCTGGTTCCCGGTTGCGGAATACTCCTGTCAGGCGAACCAGGAGTCGGGAAGTCGACCTTGTTGCTACAGATCGCTCAGACGGTTGCAGCATCGAACCATCGCTTTCTCTACATCACCGGAGAAGAATCTTCTGCACAGGTGCGACTGCGTGCTGACCGGATCGGGGCCTGTTCCGATGAGCTATGGCTGCTCTCCGAATGCGATCTCGATTCGATCGAACAGCAAATTCTAGAGACGAAACCTGCAGTGGTCGGAATCGATAGTATCCAGACACTGCGTTGGGACGAGATCCCGGCAGGGGCCGGTGGAGTCGTACAGGTTCGAGAAGTGACTTCACGACTGCTGGCTCTTTCTCGTCGTGAAGGGTTCCCACTGCTACTGGTCGGACATGTCACCAAAGATGGCACCGTTGCCGGGCCACGTACGCTGGAACACATGGTCGATGGCGTCCTCCATTTCGAGGGAGAACGTGGTCATGTACTGCGAATCCTCAGAGGACTGAAGAACCGCTTCGGTTCGACCGAAGAAGTGGGCATTTTCGAGATGCGATCGGACGGACTCGCCGAGGTCGAAAACCCATCCGGATTGCTACTAGGAGATCGCCCCCACAATGCACCGGGTTCGGCCGCAGCAGCTATACTGGAAGGAACTCGGCCGTTACTGGTCGAGATCCAGGCACTCGTCACGCCAGCATCCCATGGTACGGGAGCCAGAAAAACTTCCGGTATCGATACCGCTCGACTTTCAATGCTTTCAGCAGTGCTGGAAAAAAGACTCGGGATTCCGCTCGGCGGCTGCGATATCCATGCCAACGCAGTTGGCGGCGTGAAACTGAGAGGAACCGCAGGCGATCTGGCACTGGCGGCAGCCATCCTTTCTTCTTTCCACGATCGCGCCCTGCCCAGAGATGTCATCTTCGCCGGCGAAGTCGGCCTGCTTGGCGAGGTCAGGCCCGTACCTGGAACTCAGCACCGCCTCGAAGAAGCTCACCGTCTCGGATTCCAGTCCGCCTGCCTGGCTCCCGGAAGCCTCGAAAGCGCTGGGCCGGAAGGAATGCGACTCCACGAAACCGCAGAACTTTCTGATCTGGCACGGCGCTTCGTCGAATGACTCCTGATCGCCTGATTCCTCCAGCTCTCGATCCAACTCGCCTTCCGGGCCTACGCCACTGGCTCCTGGCCATCGTCCTGGTGTCCATCTCCATCGCTTTCGCCAGCCAGTTACCCATCTATTCTCTTTCTGACAATCCAGCGTTTCGCGCCTGGCAAACACACATCAAACAACAACCGGATCTTCCATCCCCGACCCTCTGGCCGGCCGTAACCCAGCAAGCCACCACCTTTGACACACAGATGATTCTTGAATCGCGTCGCTGCTGGGATGATGAGGGGCAGCCAGATTCAGCTGGACCGAAATTAAGAATCGCAAAAAGCATCGCCTCCTACACCACTCATCTGGCAAAAGGCGAAGCAGTCCTGGCGATACTCTTACTACTCTGGATTTATTCGTGGCGAAGAAACTTACAGCAACAGATACAAAAAAAACTCCTGGCCGGATTTCTTGGCCTGATCAGTGCTTCTGCCATCTCGCTGGGACTCAAGTTCTTGATCGGGCGCGGCCGCCCCAACGAATTACTTTGGCGAGCTCGTCTACACTGGGATTCATTCGCCCTCGATCATAACCATCATAGCTTCCCGTCGGGTCATGCCACCGCCAGCGGTGCCATGACGATGATCATGATTCTTCTCTTTCCACGTGGCTGGCCCATCTGGCTCGGTTGCGGGCTGTGGTTATCGGCAACACGTGTGCTGGCAACGGAACACTGGCCCACCGATACGCTACTGGGTTTCACGATGGGTGCTTTTTGTGTTGCGCTGATCTCAGCCATTCTCGAACGACGTCAGTCCAATCAAGATCCGGCCAGCAACCACAGCTCCAAGACGACCGTCTTACCCGTCGAATAATTGACGATTCCCGAGGGGGCCGTGGCCCAGACCATCCGGCATCTATGAGATTCCAGATCGACGCCACTACCTGACCGCTCAGTGACGGAAACCAGCAACCAGGAGGGGCCCGTCGATTGGACCCACTGCGAGATACCTCCGGGATACTGCTCCTTTAATCCTGTCACCGATTTTTGTCCCGGAGCAGATTCTCGATCCAGAGCAAAAACCAGTGACGGCTCATCGTAACCAAGAGTCAAAACAGGTCCGTCCGCCTTCAATCCAGCTTCGGCACTCTCTTCGATGGCTTGCGCCACAGCTCCAGCAACCTTCCACTGCCCTTCCATGACACCCGCTGCAAAAGCGACGAGAAAAATACCCAGGGCCGTCATGCCGATGGGCCGTGCCAATCCACGAGAACCACAAAATTTGCTACCCGGTTTCATCCGCAACGTCAGAAATGTGGCGACACAGAAGGATAGCGACCCAGGGATGGCCAGAGACAGGTCGCCTCCACTGTGCTGAATCGTCACACACCAGAGTGTCGCCAGGCCAAGCAACAAGAGTGCAGTAGACCAGCGGCCGATCTGCCATGGCCAACCACAAAGTTCCTCTTCTGCCAGCAACCCTTCTTCTGCCCTGGTCCAGACCAAGGCCACGGCGACGGCGATCCCGGGAAAAGCTGGAAGGATGTAATGCGGTAACTTGGTCGCCACGAGCGTCATCAACAACAGAGTCGGAAGTATCAAGGCCGCTATCAAAACGACATTCCTTCTGCTGCCAAGAAGGCTGCGCGCTCGCATGGTCAGCGGAACCAGGAGTGCTGAACTCGGCGCCGCACCCAGTAACAAAATCGGCACATAGAACGGCAATCCGAGAATCCAACCCAGTACCCCTTCACCACCATGGCTCTCCAGCGCTTCGGTACTTCGCTGCAATAGATGTCGCCCGATTCCAATGCGAGCCAGTTCACCACCGGTAGCCTGATTGGCCGGAATCCCCCAGCAAAGAAAAATTCCCAGCGCCAACAATGACGCCACCGTGATGTGACCCCACCAGTTCTTACCGAACTGTAGAACTTCTCTTCCCCAGAAACTTGCCGTTGCCGCGGCCAGCAAGAAGATCACAAGGCCGACTGGCCCCTTCGCCAACAAGGAGAAAGACAAAGACAACGTCAACAACAACAGATGGATCGATCGAAAACCATGGAGAGCACGATCGACAAGAATCGCCAGAGATACCGAAACTCCGGCCAATAAAAGTCCATCAGCAGTGGCCGCAGTTCCGATCACAAAGGGAAGAGGCATCAGGGCGCTGATGAGCGCGGCCCGGATGGCGACCCTGTCACCCGCCATATTTCTACCGATATGAAAGGTCGCCAGAGCCGCAATCAAAACCCCGAGAATCGATGGAATCCGAACCACCAGATCGAGAGATCCGAACATCACAATCCAGGGAGCCATCCACCAGTACACCATAGGAGGCTTGTCGGGCCGTAACTCACCATCAAACCGGGGCACCAGATAGTCGCCGCTGTCGACCATTTCAACAGCAGCTCTGGCGAAACGTGGTTCATCTCGATCCCACAGCGTTGTCAGAGAGGCGGTCAGCAGATAAAGCACCGCCAGGCCAACCAACAGCAGTAATGGTCTCATGACTGGCTTCCCCGGCACTGATCCGTCAGCCGCTTCTGTCATTCTCCGAGCGCCGACTGCAAGGCGGGCCAATCGATCGTGGCGGACTGATGATTGGACGAAGTCATGGTAGCCGCTCGCTCTCTGATGGAGCGCGCTCTACTTCCAGAGTTCGGGTGGGTCGAGAACCATTCCGGCGGAGAAAGAACATCCTGTTTTTTCTCCAGTTTCTCAAAAAAGACCGCCAATGATTGCGGATTCCATCCGGCAGCCATCAACATTCTCAATCCCTCGATATCAGCTTCGTTTTCGTGGTCGCGACTGTATCCCTGACGGATCAGATATCCCGCTCCTTCTTTCCCCAGCGCCAAAACTCCGGTCAGATCGCCCAGCAGTACCTCTACCACCGAACTCAGCGTCAAGGACTGCGCCAGCTGAAGTATGCCGTGGCGCTGGGTCGCATGTGCCAGCTCATGCGCCAGAACACCCGCCACTTCATCGGGGCCTCCGGCACTGCGCAACAATCCGGTGTAGACAGTGATATATCCACCGGGAAGACAATAGGCATTGACCTGTTCACCCTCCACCACGACCAGTTTTGGTTTGATCCCTTCGAGCGATATGTGAGGCCGTAAAGAATCCAGGATCTGCCCCATCACCTGATTGATCTCGGCATCCTGAACGATCGTTTCGCTCGCAAGCAGTGAATCATGAGCCGCTTCACCGATGACCTGATCGACCGACACGGGAATTCTGTGCACCGCCAGCTGGGCCAGCGCGATCGCACCCTGATAAAGGATCACGCCAGAAAGCCCGATGGCCAGAAGAACGATCGCTATAACCTTCCAGGAAAAACGATTTCTGCGGCCAAGTGCGGCGGCCGCTTCATCGAGTTGGTCGGTCAGTTCAAGAGGGGAAGCTTCTCGAATCTCCGAAAAAATGGCGACATCCCGAGTCGAGAAAGCCACCAGAGTTTCAGGATCTTCGACGGTGATACAGCTGCCAAGAACGGCCGCATAAGCACGACTGAGATCGACAGATTCCGTCACGCCATCGCGACCGACCAACTGCGCCCGAGTACCGGCAATGGTCAGAAAAACTGGAGCACTGACTCCGAACTTCCCCCCATGTCCAGTGACAGCCAATCCAGCCGAATCAGCCATCATTGCGCCGGCCCTCAATCGCCGGATTCGCTCGCAAGGCGGGCTCGGTTCCGAGGCCGGTCGGGGCCTCGACACGATCGACAGCAACGGCAGCTACTTTGAACTCCGGCGTCTCTGTCTTTGGATCAACCTCCGGGTTCGTCACATTGTTCGTCATCACCTCTTCCGGAAAGGCGAAGCTCATGAACATGGTTCCTCTCGGCGAGGTGGTGGTAATCGTAACCCTGGTCACCACTTCACCCCGACGCGACCGGATCTTGGCCCAATCTCCATCTTCGAAACCGAGCTTCTCGGCATCTGCCGGGTGGATTTCGAGCCACTCATTGGGCACGAGAATCCGAAAACCAGCCGAACGGCCAGTCATCGTATTGGTGTGATAGGTCGGCAAGCGGCGTCCCGTGGTCAGGTAATAAGGGTATTCTTCATCTGGATTCTCCGCTGGTGGGACATAGTCCAGCAGCTGTAACTTACCTTTGCCATTGAGGAACTCACCTTCGTGCAGGACAGGCGTTCCTGGATGATCTTTGTCCGGAACCGGCCAGATCAGCTCACCAGTGTCAATCCGATCATAATCAAGACCAGCATAGATGGGTGAAAGGGAAGCGAGTTCGGCAAAGACCTCACGACTACTGGCGTAATCGAAGTCGACTTCCGTCCCCATCCGCTTGGCCACCTCAGCAACGATCCACCAGTCCGGCTTCGCCTCACCTGGTGGATCTGCTGCCTGACGTAGGCGTTGGACCCTGCGATCAGAGTTGGTGAAGAAACCATCCACCTCGGTAAATGCTGCCGCAGGAAAAACGACATCCGCTTTCTCTGCCGTATCGGTCAAGAACATGTCCTGCACAACAAGGAAATCGAGAGACTCCAGAGCATGGGTGGTGTGTTTTACATCCGGATCGGTGACCAGAGTGTTCTCACCACAAATCCACATCGCCTTGATCTTGCCTTCAACGGCATGATCCAGCGCAGCAATCTTTGTAATCCCTTTATCCGGATCAAGCGGCACACCCCAGGCCTTTTCAAACTTCTCCCGACACTCGGGGAGATCGACAGCCTGGAATCCAGGGTAGCTGTTGGGCAAGGCACCGGTATCGCCAGCACCTTGGATGTTGTTCTGGCCACGAAGCGGATTAACTCCCGCGGCACGTTTCCCAAGGTTTCCGGTAATCAAAGCAAGATTGCACAGGCTCTGGACGTTACTGACCCCACAGATGTGCTCGGTAATACCCAGCGTGTAATAGATTCCCGCTCGTTCGGCAGAGCCGTACGCAATCGCACATTCGCGAATCAACTCGGCCGGAACGCCCGTGATTTCCTCGGCGTATTCAGCGGTATATGACTCAAGGTGTTTCTTCAGATCCTCAAAGCCCTCGGTCCGCTCCTCGATGTATTCCTGATCGGCGAGCCCCTCATCGATGATGACTTTCGCCATCGCATTGAAGAGCGCCACATCTCCACCCAATTGCAGCGGTAAGTGACCAGTAGCAAATTTGGTCAGTGGAATTTTTCGAGGATCCACAACATATAGCTTCGCGCCTTTACGTACCGCTTTCTTGACGCGAACCGCAATGATCGGATGGCATTCCGTCATGTTGGTTCCGACACAAAGCATCATCGGGCAGTCTTCGATCTCCGGGATCGAGTTCGACATTGCTCCGCGTCCAATCGAGGCCGCCAGACCGGCGACCGTTGGACTGTGTCAGCCACGCGAACAGTTATCGATTTGATTCGATTGCATCACCGTTCGCGTGAACTTCTGAAGCATGTAGGATCCTTCGCCAGGGGCGCGGCCACTGGCGATCGCGTAAAATGCCTTCGGGCCAGCTTCGGCTCGGACACTCTTCAGTCGACTTGCGGTATATCCGATCGCCTCGTCCCACGAGACCGGCGTCAGTTCACCGTCCTTGCGAATCAGCGGGCGAGTCAAACGATCATCCGAATTGACGAAATCAAATCCGAACTGACCCTTTACACACAGGGCTCCTTCGTTGACCGGCCCATCTAGAACCGGGGTCACACCAATCATCTTTCCATCACGACTATGGAGATTGATGGAACAGCCGGTTCCGCAATATGGACAAACGCTCCGGGTGATCGTGGTCTCGCCCGGGATACTTCCCTGCCCGACCATCTTCTTGTCTGCTAATGCTCCTGTTGGACAGGTATAAATACACTGACCACACAGCGTGCAATCGCTATCCATCAGCCCGCCATCGAAAGGCGTTGCAATGCCCTTGTTCCAACCACGGCCAGTCATGGTGATGGCATGATCGGATTCGACTTCATCGCAGATCCGCACACAACGGTAGCAGGAAATGCATCGGTCATAGTCGCGCAGAAGAAACGGATTTGAATCATCCTTGGAAGCATTGCTGGTCGCACCGAGAAAACGATTTCTTGTCACCTCGAATTTGCTGGCCAGCTCATGAACTTCACAGGTACCGATGTCTCGGCAGCGAGGACACTCATCGTCAGGATTTTCCGAGAGCACCATTTCGACCAAGGTACTCTGCATTTTCCGCAGGTGATCACTGCCAGTCCGAATCTCCATCCCCTCTTCTGCTTTGAGGGTGCACGAAGAAGCGGGAAGTCGTCGACCTTCGACTTCGACCACGCAAAGGCGACAGGATCCGTATGGATCCAGTCGTTCATCCCAGCACAGAGTTGGAACGAAAGCTCCCTGCTTGCGCGCCACTTCCAGCACGGTTTCCCCGGACTGGAAAGACACCTCTTGGCCATCGAGGATCATCTTCTTGTCGTTACTCATGACGGCTCCTGTTCCGAAGCGCCAGTGGTACCGGCGATACGAGAGTCTATCTCTTCTGGCCAGTATTTTTTCAACATCTGTGTGATAAAGGGCGCCGCAAGCCCAAGCCCGCAAGCGCTTGTCTCACCCAGCACCTCTTCCAGATCGGCGATCTCCTCCATCAGATCGTCCCGAACCGGAGAACCAGAGTTTAACTCATCCAGAATCTCGGTCATTCGTGTGGTCCCGATGCGGCAAGGAAAACACTTGCCGCATGATTCCTGGGCAAGAAAGTGCATGCTCTCTCTCGCTGCCTGAATCATGCAGCGTGAATCATCATGAACGATGATCCCCCCCGCTCCGAGCATCGCTCCCAGTTCATCGAGGGAGGACGGATCAAGACGAACATCAAGATCGGCAGCGCCCACCAGACCGCCGCTGATTCCGGCCATCGTTACACCTTGAATCTGTCGACCTTTGAGCGGGCCGCCTGCGTACTCCACCAGCAGTTGCCGCAAGGGAGTTCCGACTGGGACCTCGTAGTTTCCAGGACGAGCGATGTCGCCGGAAACACTGAAGACCCGGGTTCCCGCATTTTCTCCAGCTCCCAGTCCGTCAAACCAGGCTCCACCCTTCTCCAGGATGGCTGGGACCGCACAGAAAGTTTCAACGTTGTTGACCACTGTCGGTAAATCGAACAGTCCATGGGTCGTTGGAAATGGTGGCTTCTCCCGCGGGAAAGGATGCTTACCTTCCAGAGAGTTCAGAAGAGATGTCTCTTCCCCACAGATGTAAGCCCCCGCACCTCGACGAATAATAATCCGGAAAGACCTTCCGGTTCCTCCGATATTCTCGCCAAGCAATCCAGCCGATTCGGCCTCTTCGATCGCTGTCTGCAAGGACTCGAGGATCTCCGGGTATTCCCAGCGCAGGTAGATGATGCCCACCTCCGCACCAGTGACGAGGCCGGCACAGGCCATACCTTCCAGCATCGCATGGGGGCTATGGGCCATCAAAACTCGGTCCTTGAAGCACCCCACTTCGCTTTCATCGGCATTGCAAACGATCCATTTCGGGCCACGACTCTCGTTACGAACCGCTTCCCATTTCACACCGGTCGGGAAACCAGCACCGCCACGACCGGTCAAGCCACTGCCCTTCAGTTCGGCAATAACCTTTTCTGGATCATCGGCAGCCAGCGAAAGTGACTGCCATGCGCCATGCGCCTGGGCCCCTTTCAGAGTACCGATGCCGTCGCGAATGTTTCGAAACAAACATTCTTCAAGTCCAGTTTCGCGAGGCAGCGGCATATCTGCAGGAGTCGCGGCCGTAACAGCACCCGAACGAGCACCATGAAAGAAGGTCTCGCCGATCAGTAACGGCACCGGGACATCACAACGACCAGGGCAGGAGATCTTCTCCACCTCACCAGAATGCGCGATACCAAGATCCGCACTGGCTGCCTCTTTACTGATCGTCTGGATATCATGAAGACAGCAGGCTGAATTTTCACAGATCATGATCGAGGGGACAGGCTTCGGCTCAAGGCGAAAAAAGTGATAGAAGGTCACGGTCCCGTAAAGTTCGCTCAGCGGGATCTTGAAGCGTTTCGAAACCAGTCGCAGAGCACTTTCCGACAGATAACCATGGTGGTCCTGGATGGCATGAAGAACCGCCAGAAAGGGAGCCGGCTCGACCATCAGGCGATCGAGAATCTCGCTGGTCGCCGGATCGTCGATCTCGACTTCTGACTTCATGGCTCTCCATTCTGGTAAAACGGCCCCAAACCTCCTCATCGCAAGGCCCGGGACCCTTCCCAAGGTATCGAGAAGAGGGAAGTTCAACAAGGACGACGGTCTCCAGTCCTTCTATTGTCATTGGGTACAAATCAGGGGAATCATGGCCACAAATCAGGTTAATATCGTTCCCTGTAACGCAGGAATGAGCGGCTAGAGAGATTTCACCTTGCCCTGCTCAATACCCATCGGTCGATGGATTCAACTGAAGAGCAGTCAGTTCAGCCCGACAAGGACCCAGGAAATACATGTCTCGGATTCTCCACAGATCTCACAACTTTGACCGGATTCGCCTCCAGGTCACGGCCGGATTCGGCGATGCATGGCTGATGGAAATGTGGAATCAATGCGTCAGCGGAACCACGGATCGCATCTTGCGTTGGCAAATACCTGCAAATGACGGCCAAAAAGACACCGCAGCTTACGTCAAAATATATCGGAAAAGGCCCAGCCATCGGCTCCTCAAGCGGATCCTGCCGAGCCGTGCCCTGCGGGAGGGGAACGGCTATCTCGAATTTGCCAGAAGAGGCATCAAAACAGTCCCCTTGATCGCATGGGGAGAAGAAAGACGTTGGGGCTTGTGGCAACAAGGAGTGGTCGTCACGGCAGCGATCGAGGCAAAAACCGTCGAGCAAGAATTTACCATCAACAAAGACCCTGATCTCTTGATGAAAACCGCTCAGCAACTGGCACAAATCCACGAAGCCGACCTGGCACATGGCGATCCGCTGGCCCGTAACTTCCTGGCAACTGTAGATGCTCCGACTCCCTTTGATTTACCTTCCTGGAGCCAACGGACTGCAAGGAGTCAGAGTAAAGATCTGATTCGATTCCTTGGATCGATACTGACCTTGACCGGCAGTCAAAAGATGACCCGGACTCTTCTTTCCTGTTACAGGGAAAAGATGAACGATTTACCGCTATCAACAGAGGATCTTCTCGGCAAAGCTGAAGATTACTCGAGAAAGAAGCAAGCATGACCGAACTAAAAGTCATCGGAGGATCTAGATCTCACGACACACTCCGGCGCGTTCTTTCCCAACGTCCCCCTGTAAAGGTCCTCGATTGCCCGGCGGGAACCGGAGTCCTCTCGCAATTCCTTCGCGACCTGGACTGGGATGTTCATTGTGCAGACATCGACCCAGGGAACTTCGAAGCGGACGGGTTCCCCTTTGAAGAAGCAAATCTAAATCGAGGGTTGCCTCATGAAGATGAAAGCTTCGACGCAGTACTGTGTGCGAACGGTTTACACCGACTCTACCACCCGGTGGGTGCGATCGAGGAGTTCTACAGGGTCCTACGACCTGGTGGATCGCTCTACATCAACATCAACAACTACGCTTCGATTCAGAAAAGGCTGCGCTTCCTCTTCTGCGGCTCCATCACCAACACCATCAACGAGAGCAGCTTCAAGCAAACCTCGCCCGATCCGGAAGCTAACGTGCGCCATCATCTGTTCTACCCACAACTGGCAAACCACCTCGAGGCGACGGGCTTCAAGATCGTTGATCTGCAACCAGCAAGCGTAAAAACCTCTCACCGGTTGCTATGGCCTTTCGCCCTGTTGATCAAACTGGCGGCTTTCCTGATCAGCCCTGCAAGCCGAAAACGAAGCAAGCTCGCCTCGACAAATTCGCGTGGCATATTCCCAGGGGGGAAATATTTTTACGTCGAAGCGGTCAAAGCTTCCTGATCCTTCCAAATAGTAAAAAAGGCGGCCCCACCGAAACTCGGTAGGGCCGCCTTCCATCTGAAGTCATCTTCGAACTGAATCTAACGAATCGATAGCCCGTCGATATCTTCACTCGCATTGATTCCGAGGGCGCTCAAATCGAGAATTAACTGGGCAACCCCTGATGTTCCACTGCCAAAAGTTCCCGTGAATCGTGAAATATCTTCATCGTCACCAGTACTACCCGATGCGGAATACGTCCCCTGAGTTGAGAACAACAAGCTCCCATCGAAGTCGAGACTGATGGCATTGAGATCTTCACCACCGCTATTGGAGAATCCGACATCGCTTCCATCGAAGAACGTGGTCCAGGATCCGCCGCTGGCAGAACCGATGGAGGTGGGAGTGAACAGCATCACATCTTCATCGCGATTGGTCGGCCCGCCGCCGCGAGCCGTGCCCAGCGTCGACATCAACAATGTGCCATCATCCAGATAGCAAACCCCATCGATATCTTCACCATTGGTCGTGAGTGCACAGTCCGAGCCGTCGAGATAGAAGGACCAGGTACCTGCGCTGCTGGAACCAGTGGTGGTCGGCGTGAACAGCACCAGATCGCTATCTTCCACCGTGGTTCCGGAGGGCCCACCTGTCAGTCCCGGCACTGAAAATGAACCGGAGTTGAAGGAAACCAGCACGCTACCATCGGCCCGGACACTGAGGGCATTGATATCGGTACCGCCAATCCCAACATCACTCCCATCGAGATACCAATCCCATACGCCAGTCGATGTATCGTAGGTCACGATGTCTTCATCGCGGACCGTTCCCAGCCCCGGCACCGTGGTCGTCGAAACAAAGGAGATGTAAAGCAGTTCACTCGCCGGCGGCGGCGGTGGTGGATCGGTCACCGTGATGCACCCACCACAAGTGGCGCTGTCAGAACCACCCGGACCGGTTACCGTCAGCGTCACCGTGTAACTACCGGCCGATGTGTAGGTGTGAGATGGATTCTGTGCTGTCGAGCTGCCGCCATCGCCGAAGTTCCAGGCGTAGCTGGTCACATCGCCAGTCGAGCCATCACTGAAGCTAACCACAACGGGTGCCTCGCCACTGGTCGGAGTCGCGCTGAAGTCTGCCACCGGAGCTGCCGGAGGCGGCGGCGATGAACCGACAAAACAGTTGAGGATTGCGGCCACCATACTGGACTGCGTTGCAGCGCCATTGCTGATCCCACCGATTTCAAAAGAAGTACCAAAGGTACGATAACTGCCCGAATCGTTAAAAATTCCAACGTTGTAAGCGGGACTTGGATTGGTCAGCGTCGCCACCGAAGCGCCAGAAGTTCCGAGATGGTCGATCCAGTTGTTCTCGCCACCGTAACTCCAGCTATTTCCCGCCAGATCACAACCCGCAGCGGCAGCACCATTGATGGTCGAAAGATCTCCGGTTCCATCGGAAAGACCGCTGATACCAAATCGAGCATGCACTGCTGTCGCAGTGTCATATGCCCAGGTATCGCCACCTTCCATGTAGAGAAACTCTCCGCCCACTCCATTGGTCAGGTAGCCATCGAGGATGCTACCTTCCGTCGCTGAGAGAACATGATTGGATGGGTAAATCCCGAGGTTCACCCAGATCGTCTCGAAAGCATCGAGACTCTCGACCGAATCGAGCGTCGTCACTACCAATGGAGTTCTTCCATTAGCCGTCAGCGCTGCAGAAATGGCACTGCCTCCGGAGACGGTTCCTGCCGCAGCGGATGGGGCCCAGACCAGATCGGTAGCTCCGCCGGTGAGAAATACCGAGCAACTGGCAGAAGGACTTTGATCCGCTCCTTGGAACCCACGAATCGAGTAGGAGATGTTTCCCACACCTGCCGAAGTATCGGTATAGGAAGTGGCGGTTCCACCAAGAGTGGCGATGGTACTCCCACCGCGGCTGACCTCGATCTGGCTGTAGCTATCGCCGTTGACCCAGGACAGCACTGCGTCCGCTGCGGAAGCGTTGCAAGTAAAACTGGTCGGACCGGCGACCGAGCTGGCCACGGCCAGCAACATCGATTCACAGTTGATACGGCCATAACCCATGAAGTTGTCGAAGCCAGCAGTATCCTCCGACGGAGGTCCGACCTGATCATCTGCAGTTTGCCTCATCAGGGTACGAACTTCGGCATGGGTCAAACCAGGGGCCACTGCCAGCAACAAAGCTCCGGCCCCTGCAGCATGCGGAGTTGCCGAAGATGTACCATTGAAAGACGAAGTGTAGTCGGTCGAAGAGTATCCACCGCTTCCGGCGATATCGACGGTCGTCGTGAGGGGACCAGGAGCAACAAAATCTAGCGTCGAGCCAAAGTTGCTACCCCACCAGGTTTCACCATCGCAAGAAGATGGACTTTTTCTTTCGTCGCAGGGACTCGAAGCTCCGACCGCAATCGCCTCGGGATAGGCCGCCGGATAAGAGACCGTCGAGTTGTCATTGCCAGAAGCAAAAAAGACCGGGCTACCGAGCCCGCCACGACCGTTGGTGGTTCCATAAACAACCGCATTCTGAATCGCCGTGCTGGCCGATCCACCACCCCAGCTGTTGGACAAAATATCGGCACCGTTATCGACTGGCCATGTGAGGCCATCGATAATCCAATCGGTCTGTGTCCAGAAGTTTCCGAAACCGATACGTATCGGCATGATTTTGCTGTTCCAGGTCACACCCGAAACACCGATTCCGTTGTTGCCCACTGCAGCGATGATTCCCGCACAGCAGGTGCCATGACCATCGGTCGAGTTCGCATTCCCCGGAACACCTTCCGGCGTCGGGTCTGCCGTCACTGCATCATGTCCAGCAACCATATTCGCAGCCAGATCAGGGTGATCGACATCGACTCCTTCATCGATCACCGCCACCACGATGGTCGAAGAACCTGTTGAGATATCCCAGGCCGCCGCCGCTTTCATGTCCGCACCGATAGTTCCCCCGGTTTGGCCGGTGTTCAGCATGTCCCATTGGTTGGAAAAAAGCGGGTCATTGGGAGTCGCCATCTCTGGTAGATCATGGATGAAGTTCGGTTCCGCAACGGCAACCTCTTCCAGTTCGACAAGCGCATCGGAGATTTCAAATCCACGTGAAGTCGGTCCCTGGAAACTGACCAGAACCGTCGGGTCGATGGCAGAGAACTCCTTGAGGAATCGGAGCCCAGCGTTACTGATCACCGATCGAATTTGTTCATCATCCACCGAGCCATCGAAGGTAATGATGACTTCTGGACGTGGAATCATCACCGCCTCTCGATATTGAAATACTGGCCCGGCGAACTCGACCACCGTCGCGGCTGCGAGCATGTCGAGCGCTCTCTGGAACATCTCCGGCCGGATTCCTCGCGTCACCGGGATGTACCACAGGCCAGGATATTCCTGACGATCTCTTTCACCGATCTTTGCAACACCACGAATCGAACGTAATTCTGTCTGCAAAGAAGCGAGCTCGTCTTCTAATCCATCGATCATTTTCACGGCGATCAAACTTGTATCTTGGATCAGCGAAACACGACCATCTCCATAGGGATATGACCAACGTTCTGACACCACTTGCGCCTCCATATAGGACGGCAGCAATAGAGTCACAAATAGAATCAGGGAAAAACGAGACATGGAACCTCCGGATCGCGATATACAGGTATCCACCCGACACTGTCGGGGAAATGGATGGAACTAGGCGGGCATAGAGCACAACTCTCGCTGGCAATTTTTAACGAGAGTGGGATGAAGAAACAGCGGGACTAACACCCCCCCCGTTCCAGAACCCTACCGAATCATATTGCTCGCACAGCGGCCTTTCATCAACCCAGTCTCATCAACCCAGTCCCTTCCACGACCAGATGGGGGTATCCTCCAGCGCAGAAGTTTGAGCGATCACAAACATCAACAAATCCAACCGATCCCGAGGAGTCGAAGATGAAATCATTGCTTCTTTTTGTGGCACTTTTTTGGAGCACCACCACAATTGCTGACGACCAGAGCTGGATCACACTTCAGCCTGAAAATTCTAACGGGAAACACATCGTGTTTGTCACCGGAGATGAAGAGTATCGCTCAGAGCAGGGAATGCCGCAGATCGCCAAGATCCTGGCGGAGCATCACAACTTTCATTGCACGGTGCTGTTCTCTATCGATCCCGAAAGTGGCGAGATCAATCCGCAAATCAACGACAACATCCCGGGGCTCGAAGCACTCGACGATGCGGACCTCCTGGTTCTTTTCACTCGATTTCGGAATCTTCCCGATGAACAGATGGAGCACATCGTCCGCTTCATCGAGGCGGGGAAACCGGTCATCGGGCTGCGGACCTCCACTCACGCCTTCGATATTCCAGGAGATCGCAAATATCACCGCTGGTCGTGGCGAAATGGCCAATGGAACGGCGGTTTTGGTCGTCAGATCATGGGGGAAACCTGGGTCGACCATCATGGAGGGCATGGCTGGCAAAGTAGCAGCGGCATCGTTGCCGAAGGTGCTTCAAAACACCCCATCATGGCCGGAATCAAAGATGCAGATGTCTGGGATCCGTCCGATGTCTACACCGTCCGGTTACCCCTCCCCGAAAGCTGCAATGTCTTGCTTCTGGGCAAGGTACTTTCCGGAATGGATCCCGCTGATGGGCCTTGCGACGTGGAACAACGAGACGACAAGCCCTATGACAAGAACAACCCCATGATGCCGGCAGCCTGGACCAATGTCAGAATCTCCAAGGACGGGAAATCACAACGAATCTTCTCGACTACGTTTGGTGCTTCTCGGTCCTTCCTCCGCGAAGGCTCCCGACGAATGATGGTCAATGCTTGTTACTGGTGCCTGAACATGGAAGAGCAGATCTCCCCAACATCGAAAGTTGATATTGTTGGTGATTACACACCAACAAGGTTTGGATTCGGCAAGCACCTCGAAGATGTTCGACCGGCGGATCTGGTGAAAAAAGCACAGTGATCATAGTTCTTTTCCTGTTACTGCTGTGGGGGGTTCCTGTCTTTGGACAGGAACCTTCGGCTTCCTTCATCGGCGGATATGATTCTGATCCTACCGATCGGCCCAGCTCGTCGGTCGATTCCGGTTTGTTACTGGTCGGCGAACTCGGGTGTACTTCTTGTCATACCGCCTCAGTGGAAAGCCACCAATGGCTGCAACCAAGACAAGCACCTCGGCTCGATTCTGTCGCCCAGCGCATCGATCCTTTTCATCTGGCTGATTTCATCAACGATCCCGCCAGCACTCATGCCGGCACGGTGATGCCAGAGATGCTTTCTCATCTAACAGAACTCGATCGACAAGTCGCAGTTCGACGTCTCGTCGCTTACTTGGTCGACCGATCGAAAACGAGCTGGCAAAGTGCTGTCCCCGATCGAGTCGCCATCGACGAAGGGAAACGCCTCTACCACCAGGTCGGTTGTGTCAGCTGTCATGAACCACTCGGCCTCGACGCCACAAATCCTGCTGATTCCAATCTTCTGACCGGCAGAGTCGAGCACTGGTCGCAACCACAACTGGCTCGCTTCCTACGAGATCCGCATAGCAGCCGCCCATCGGGCAGAATGCCTTCACTGGGGCTCAGTCATCGCGAAGCCGATGCCATCGCTCATTTCCTTTTGCGCGAAACAAAGATCGCTGCGCCACTCGATCTGGCAGTGGATCGGGGGCACCGCAAGGGCCTCGCTGATTCGACCCGCTCCCGCCCCTGGAAAACCTCTATAGCGGAGGAATTTACCCTGCCTGAAAATCAGCGTGGCAATGATGTCACGACACATTTCTCCGGCTGGCTCCGAATTAAACAAGCTGGTGAATACCACTTCTACTTGAAGGTCGATGACATCGGCAGGCTTCGTATCGGTGAGAAAAACGTCATCGATCTCGGAGGAACCAGAAACTACCAGCGTAAGAAGGTGGTCGAACGTGACGCTTCCATCGAGCTGGAAGCGGGGCTTCATCGTATCGAGGTGTCGCATTTCCAGTGGATCGAAGACGCCATCCTGGAACTGGAATGGCAGGGCCCTGGTTTCGATCGCGGCCCCATCGACTCCTCCCTCTTGACCAACTTCCGAGAACCACTGCCAGCTCAGAAATCATGGGAACTGATCGATGGCGATGCAGAGATCGGCGAGCAGCTCTATAAAAAATTCGGGTGCGCCAACTGTCATGAAGAAACGATCGCCGCAAAAGCACCACCACTGGAGGAACTCACCGCAGTAACTTCAGATCGCCCACATGCGAAATACACCCTCTCGCAACACCAAACCCGGGACATCGAAGCTGCTTTACAATTCTTGAAATCAGAACCGTCACGGCCAAGCCCAGAGCAACGTGTCGATTTGACGCTGAAAACATTTCGCTGCACTGCATGTCATACACGTGGTGATCTCGGAGGGGTCCCGACTGATCGTCGCGATTTCTTCACCGGGACCGACCCGCTTCTGGGAGATGAGGGACGCATGCCTCCCCCTCTTGCAGGAGTCGGTGACAAACTACAACCGAACTGGCTCGACACCGTGATCCGCCGTGGCCGATCTGTTCGAGACTACATGAACACGCGCATGCCTCACTTCAATCATCCTCAGACCCTCAAACTCGCTTCCGATCTGATTGCAGTGGATCGTCAAGCCACGTCAGTACCCCGCCTCATACATGATGCCGAAACGGCAAAGTCTGCCGGCCAAAAGATGGCCAGCGTCAACACCCTGCAATGCGTGCTATGCCACGACTTCAATCGCAAACAATCGGTCGGCATGCGTGCCCTGGATCTGGTCACCACCACCGAACGTCTCAACCGAGATTGGTTTCATCGCTACATGCTCGACCCGGAGTCACTCCGACCGGGCACCCAGATGCTCGCTTTCTGGTCCGGCGGACGCAGCTTACTTCCGGATCTTCTCGATGGAGATTCTGGTCAACAAGTACAAGCGCTATGGGCTTACCTGAAAGATGGCGAACAAGCGGTATTCCCGGCGGGGCTCAGTCGCCAACAAAAGGAATTAATCGTCGGTGGCGAGGCGATCATCTACCGTGGCAAGTTGTGGCAAGCGGGCTATCGTGGGATTGCGGTCGGATTGCCGGAAGGTCTCCACTACGCTTTCGATGCCCAGGAACTACGGCTGGCGCTCTTATGGAAAGATCGTTTCCTCGATGCTGGGGCTCACTGGTCATCGCAGGGAATGGGCCGCATTCGTCCCAGCGGTCGAGAAGTCGTAACTTTCTCACGGGGGCCGGACGTGGCTTTCTTACCCGATGTCAACAGCCCGTGGCCGGGTGATCGCAAGGAAGGAATCCGACCCGCCGACTATCGATTCCTAGGTTACAAAATCGGTCCAAGAAACATTCCGACCCTGAAGTACCAGGCCGGCTCTCTCGATATCGAGGAAACCTTGATCGCTAACAAAACCAAGGAAGACTCCTGGCTGGAACGCACTATTCAGTTCACCAGCAATAACACACTTGCCGTAGATGGTCTTTTTTACCTGCGCTTGCGAGAGATCCCTACTGAACAGATTCTCGATGACGGGAGCTATATCTATCCCGATGGACTCCAGATCCAGATCTCTGATGAATCACTCCCTCACAATCCAGCACCTCTGATCGCTGCCAAGAAAAATCAAGAAACATGGATCGTGTTGCCCGTATCTCCGAATGAAACCCGATCGATTTCCATCCAGTACCGCTGGGGAGACCAGAACTGATGAAACAAACAACCACCATCGTTTTTCTCATCCTGCTCATTTCCACATCGACAACGGCCCTGGCGCAGAATGAGCAGGAAAACCTACCACCACGTTCCACCATCGATGAAAGCGGCTGGTGGATCATCGAAGATCTTGAGATCCCTCCAGCCATCCATCTCGAAGCGGTCAGCATGCTCGAACTCGATGGTGGTCAAGTCGCCATCGGGACCCGTCGTGGAGAGATCTGGATCGTCGATGGCCTTCTCGATGATGATCTGGCTGCGGATTTCCATCTATTTGCACAAGGACTACACGAAGTCTTCGGGCTTGCGCAAAAGGACGGTCACATCTATGCCACGCATCAGGCCGAAGTGACACGACTCATCGATAATGACGGCGACGGACGCGCCGATGTCTACGAAACAGTCAGCGACCTGTGGGGCTTCGGATCAGAACATGAGTTCACCTTCGGATCGCGCTTTGATCCGGAAGGAAACATCTGGGTAACGCTTTGCTTGTCCGGTTCCTACACCTCCGACTATCCCTTTCGAGGCTGGTGCCTGAGAGTCAATGCCGATGGCACCACCACCCCCACCTGCAGTGGCCTGCGAAGTCCTGGCGGAGTCGGCTTCAATGCCGAAGGGGCGCCCTTCTATACCGAGAATCAGGGCCCATGGAATGGCGCTTGCGGACTCAAGCATCTGAGGCCCGGTGGCTTTGTCGGTCACCCCATCAGCTTTCCCTGGTACGAACTGGCTCCAGCGATGGGCGAGGCACCTGCACAACCGACCGACGGCGAGGACGGCCGACTTCATATCGATGCGGAACGGATTCCTGAACTGGTGCCGACCAGCGTGGTTCTTCCCTACAAGAAGATGGGACAATCTGCGACCGCAATCCTGCTCGATGAATCAAACGGTGCCTTTGGCCCCTTCACCGATCAACTCTTTGTCCTCGATTACACACTGAGTGTCGTCATGCGAGTCACAACGGAGCAGGTCGCCGGAGTGTGGCAGGGTGCCTGCTATCCGTTTCGTGAGGGGTTCAGCACCGGTCTGCTCGGTGGACTACTCTCTTCGAATGGTCAATTGATCGTCGGTGGCTGCTGTCGTGGCTGGCCGACTCGCAGTCGCGAACCGTATGCACTGCAAAGATTGCGCTGGAGTGGCAAGACCCCCCTCGAAATCCTCGAGATGAAGGCGAAACCGGATGGTTTTTCGGTTTCCTTCACCAAGCCGGTCGATCGGACCAGCGCCGCCGACCCTACCAGCTACCGGATGGAGACCTACACCCATCATTACTGGCGCTTTTACGGCAGCCCCGAGATCGATCAAACCACTCCGACCATCACCAGCGCCCGCGTTTCTGAAGATGGATTACAGGTCGACCTGGTGGTCGACGGTTTGCAAAAGGGGCACGTGCACGAACTACACCTACCCGGCATCCAGACAACCGATGGAGAGAAAGTGCTGCATCCTGTGGCGTATTACACGCTGAATCAGATCCCACCCTGGAAGTGATCCAGTCATACCGGACCAACAAGAAATCTGAAGTCTATTGTTTGTACAACCGACGATATTTTTAAAAGTTCTCCACCGCTCTGATTCACTGTGACTTACAATCCCTCCTCGATTTGCGAATAACAATTGACAATGGCGGCCGATCGCCGACCTCAACGAAAGAAGTTTCATGGTACTTTTTCGAACATTCATACTGACCGCATTAACCCTTGGATCTTTCTTCATCGCACCCGCTGCCCTCGAGGCACAAACCGGTTCGGTCTCTGGCGTGGTCACCAACGATGCTGGTGAAGCTCTGCCAGGTGTTCTGGTTCGCGCCAATGATGGCTCCGGACCCTGGGGCGGATACGGCAACATAGACTTCACCGACATGGACGGTGCCTACCTGATCGATGACCTCGCGCCAGGAACCTACGAAGTCAAAGCCAGACGCTACGGCTACGAATCCATGACCACGATGGTCGACGTCGCCGATGGCGTTGACACCGTCGCAGACTTCACTCTTTCCGCTCCAACCTATGGCAGCGTGTCGGGTGTCGTGACCGATGCCGCAACAGGCCTCGCGATCGAAGGTGCACGCGTACGCATTAACGGTGGCGGTTTCTTCGGCAGCTTCGAGATGACTGACGCAACCGGTGCTTACTCGATGGACGACGTTCGCACTGGCGATCGTGAGATCCGCTTCTTCAACCAGGGTTACTTCTCACAAACCGAAACCATCAGCGTCACCGACGGCGCAACCACGACTGCCGATGCAGCCCTCAATCCGCTCGCCTTCGGCTCGATCTCGGGCACCGTGACCGATGCAGCAACCAGCACTCCGGTCGAGGGCGCCTTTGTCCTGGTCCGCGGCGGCGGTGGTGGATTCTTCGGTGGCTGGAACTTCACGACCACCGATGCGGCGGGTGCCTACTCCATCTCCGATGTGATCATCGGCGACCATGAAGTTCGCATTTTCAAGTCAGGCTACTTCTCCGAGAGCGCCACTGTGACCGTCACTGATGGCGCCGACACCGTGGCCGACTTCGCACTGGGAGGACTCACCTTCGGAACTGTCAACGGCACCGTCACGGATGCGGCAACCGGGGAAGCACTTGAGGGAGTCTGGGTACGTGTGCCGACCGGCGGCTGGACTCAAACCAACCGTTCTGGCGTTTACGAGGTAACCGACGTCCTGACCGGAACACACAACGTCCGCGTCTTCGCCCAGGGCTACGTCAATGACAGTCAGTCAGTCGACGTTCTTGACGGTGAAACGAGTACTGCCGACTTCGCACTCGAATCGAAGTAGTTCACCTGAACTTGAGCTGGTGAGGAATACCTTGCCTGGTACGATTCAGATCGGATCGAACACGTAAACGTGTTCGATCCGATCTGCTTTTCTCCCCCTCCCACCGTCGCAGGCGGGAGTCGAGAGCTTCAACATGGAGGCTGCCATGCGAATCAACATTCCTCTCCCCTATCCACTCGATCGCCTGTCGAGCCGATATCTCACAGCGATTCTCCTGTTCTTGATACTGACACTGGGAATCGCGGCGTACGGCCTCTCAAGTATCTTCTCAAATATTTTCGAGAGGAGCGATACTTCCTCCACCACTTCCTCGATCCAGGATCTGCAATCACGGATGGCCCACCTCGAGACGGAAGTCGACGCATTGCGATCTGCAGCCCTTCCCCCCCTGGAACCATCCAAGGCGACAGGGTCTCCGGTCGCAGAAGAGCAGAGCGACCTCGAACGTCGACTCGATGCTCTCGAAGCTCTGGTGGCTCATTCCGGTGTCACTGCGGAGGGAGTACCCGATGAAATTGTCTCGGCCGAAGAGATGGAACGAACACGCCAAGCTCTCGCTGAAGTCCGGCGTGAAGAGATGGGAACAAGAATCACCAGCTGGATCGACCAGGAGCGTGCAAAGTCAGAACAACTCCTCACTGCTGTTGAGGAGAAGATGAATCTTCCGTGGCGTGATCAACAACGCGTACGTGAAATCATGACTACCGAAGCGGACCAACACGCACAGATCCTCGAAGAGATGTGGTCGGTCGAGCCGCCAACGAACCGCGCCGAGCAAGAAGCGATGGCCGCAGATTGGGATCGCGCGACGATTGGCATGAAGGAGATACGCCGCAAACGTGACGAAGAGCTGCAAGAGTTGCTCGGAAAAGAGCGATTCGCAGAGCTGCTAGATGTGGTTCGGGCCGCAAGTCGCCCCTCGGGTGGACAGAAGAACCCCTAGGAGCACGGCCTCGAGACCTGCACGCTGATCCAGAGGTCACCGATCAGATACGGCTAGCGCCGGCCGAGCAATCCACTCCGCCACAGATAGTACAGCAGTGTCAACACGGCCTGAATCGTCGCAGCCACATAAGTCATCGCTGCGGCACCCAGCACACTTCGTACTCCACGCATCTCCTCTTCATCGGAGATGATTCCGCTATCGGCGAGGACTCGCTTGGCCCGGGCACTGGCATCGAACTCGACCGGCAAGGTGATGATCTGAAACAATACCACGGCACTGAACAACGCTATGCCGATGAGGATCAGCTGGGGAAACTTGAAGATCATCCCGGCAAACAGCATCGGAAAAGCCAACCAGGAGCCGAGGCTTGCCGCCGGAACATAAGCACTACGAAGTGACAGCATCGGATAGCGAGTGGCATGTTGAATCGCATGGCCGGCCTCGTGAGCAGCGATCGCCGCCGCGGCAACACTACGACCGTTGTAGTTGTCAGCAGACAACCTCAACACTCGCTCTCTCGGATCGTAATGATCACTCAGTTTTCCCGGCGTCATCTCGATCTCGACTCCCTCGGCTCCACCCAGTTCACAGATGCGAGCCGCCACCTGGGCGCCAGTCCAACCGGCTCGAAGCGGTACCTGCGACCAGCGACGGAAGGAACTCTTGACGCGCATCTGTGCCCAGATCGCCAGTAAAAAGGCCGGACCCACCACGACGAAGTACATCGGATCAAAATAGAAGAACGCCAGTGGAAAGAGAGTCAGCGAGATGGTCATTTAAAATCCTCCTTCAACTCTACTACGTCGAGCATCATCCGGGAGTTCCAGATGGGGAGCTTCATTCTGCGCATTTCCGGATCCATCGGTAGCACTTTTGCCCACTTTGAATCAAGTACGGGCAGCCAGCCAGTCCTCACGCACAATGGCACACAGAACCGCATCGCGGGGCTCGTCTAAACGAGACAGGCCATGTCGAAGCAACCCCTCGCGTGTCATGCCCGCCTTTTCCTGAACTCTCTGAGAGGCAGGATTCTCCGGGAAAGAGTAAGCGAAGATTCGCACCAGTTTTTCATCTCGTTCGAAGGCGAAATCGACCAACGTTTTGACCGCCTCGGTGCAGACCCCCTGCCCCCAGTGTTCGCGCCCGACCCAGTAACCAACCTCGTGAATATGGGCAAACTCACCACGACGTAGATCGATGGCGCCGATCAGCAGATCGCTGTCTCGCTCGACGATGGCAAAAATCTCCAACCGACCCGTCTTGCGTAGCTCCGCATGGGTCGAGATCCATTCGCTGGCGGCCCCATCCGGATAAGGGTGGGGAATCTCTCCGGTGGTCAGCGCCACCTCCGGATCGCTCACATACTGATGGACACGCTCTGCATCCGATGGACGCATCGGACGCATCCGAAACCGCTCCGATTCAAAGGTTGTTTCCTCAATCGCTTCCGTCATGACTCCGTCATCCTTCATTCTTTAGAATTTTCGATCACTACACGTCAGGCTCCGCGTCATGTAAACGCTATCGGCGCTGAATTGATAATCGCCAAAGGGCTGACAGGTTTCAAAACCACCGTTCCTGTAAAGCCGACGGGCCGGGGCAAAGACCTCCTGCAGCCCGGTTTCAAGGCTGATGCGCAGATAACCCCGAACACCGGCGGTGGTCACCAGATGATCGAGCATCGCCTTGCCCACTCCCTGGCCACGCGCGGTCGCCACGGTATGCATCGACTTGATCTCGACGTGCTCGGTGTCGAGTTGCCGTAACGCGCCAACCCCAACCAGTTCACTCGACCGACGAGCGGTAAAGAAGAACACGTCGTCCGCCATCAACTGGTCGGCATCCAAAATATGAACGTCCTCGGGCAACGACCACTGCCGGGCAAAGACCAGGTGAGTCGCCAGAAGCCGGGCCACATCGGGCGCACGTGGATCATCGGAGCTGATCTCGAACTCGCTCATTCTTTCTGCTTGCCAGCCAAATTCATCGCAGCCAATCCCGCAACCACACCTCCCACTGTGCCGCCCACGACACCAGGATCACTGACTCCCAACGACTTGGAAACGAGAACGGTCACCACTGACGAAATGACGGCGACCACAATCACGACACCGTAGTACTTCAACATATCTTCCTCCTGTTTCTTATCTTGGCCGATCTCGATTGAAAATCTGTTTCTCATCTTGGCAGATGAATATCGCTAGCGCACCATCCTTCCAGACGGCACGATGGCACCAGGAGGCCGCTTGTTCCTGACCACTACTTTGATTCTCGCTCTCTCATTCCCGACCCCCATCGATTCTGTTCAGCTCGATGGACACGATCTCGATGGACACGATCTCGCTGGACACGATCTCGATGCCTGGGCACAGGCGATACTACCGGGTGCCGAGGAGGCGTGGCTGACCATCCCGTGGCATGCCACTCTCCATGAAGGACTGCGCGCGGCCGGTCTCGAACAGAAACCACTGCTGTTGTGGCTGATGAACGGCCACCCGCTCGGCTGTACCTGAGGCAATGGCGTGGCGGGCCGGCGGTCCGTCTGGAATGACCCGCGAGTGATCGAAAAAGCCAGAGCCTTCGTCCCGGCCACCGATGAGGTGTGGCGGTTGCAGCGGCATCAGGACCGTGAATGTCGCTTCTTCCGCCAGAAGGTGCGAGGCAACCCGGCACCGATCGGCGGTTCGTGGCAAGGTCTCTACATCTTCGCCCCCGATGGCACGCTACTGGCGAGGCGCAACACCCTGAATCCGGATGCGGCGATGAAGTTGATGGATGATGGTCTCGAGAAGTGGAGTTCTCTCGCAAAAGAAGAAAGAAAAGCGGCCGATCCCGTCGAGTATTTACCTCAACACCGCTGGGAAAACTCGATGCCCGGCGATGGTCTGGTGCTGCGCAGTACCTTGCGCGATCTCCCTGAAAAGGGCATCGGTCCCGAAGGTCGTGGTCGCTGGAATCGTGATCATGCCTGGTTCCATCGCAAAGAAGCACGAAGCTGGATGCCGGAAGAAATTTCGGTCCGACAAAAGCACACCTTGCCGGAGCCTCTGGCGCTGCGGCTGGCACGCTTCCATGTCGTCGATAATGTTTCGGGCCAGGAAGGTCCCTACGCCAAGGCCGACATCGAGCACGCTGAAGTGGAGATCGAAGTCACTGCCGTCGATGGAAACAACGCCACCATCCAGATCAGCGGACTGTTTCGCTGCGAAAGTGATGGGGTCTACAAACTCGGCGAAACCGACTGGCGTCACTTCCCCAGCCGAACCCGCGGTATCGACGCAACACTCAGAGGCGAGGCGACGTGGAACATCGCAAAGGGCCGCTTCAGCGCATTCCGCGCCGCCGCCCACGGCAAGGCGTGGGGTGGTAGCGGTCTCAACGGTCGGCGTGGCGTGACCAAAGAACAACCGGCCGCCATCGGCTGGTATTTCGAGTTGGTCAACGATGACCCGCGCGATCGGCTCGCTCCCGCCTTCGTCGACGTCTACAACGCCGACTGGATCATCCAGCCCAGCTCCTAGCGATCGCCAGCCGTTCCCGCCTTGGCCGCCGGAACTCCGGCGGCAATCTTCGGTCGCGCGGCACCTTCCAGCAGATGGGCA
>JBBWWC010000035.1:0-23093 GCA_050256555.1 Planctomycetota bacterium
TCCCCCTTCTGGGTTGGGTCTCTTTTTTTTCTTGTCCGGGATTCCCCGTGAGAATTTTTCCAGATTCCGGCGTTGTTCTAGGATCCGCCGATGATGGGGAATGGTTCTCCTGCCACGGGCGGTGGATTTCCATCCAGGCCGTTTTCTCGACAAAATCTGGCCACTTCCTGAATCCTGGCGGAATCAGTTCCGGATGGGGTTTCGACGATGCGTAATCGTTTCGGGTCGTGATCGCCGAATTGCTGCTGGAGATCGAGTTCGCCTTCACCCAGGAGTCGATCGGGATCGGTTCGATGAAAATCTCGAAGAATCAATCCGGTCAGTGGCTGGAGGTCGATGGGAGAGGAGGAGATCTCCTGTCCAGTCAAGAGGGCAAGATTCATGGCTGCGGCGGGGTCGCTGATGAGGCCCAGCGGGGCGCCCTGGAAGATCTTCGAAAGTTCTTCAAAGAGAGTACGTGTCGGCAATCCGTCGATTTCTGCGGTTTCTCGTAGCCCTATATGAATCTGGCAACGAGAAGCTTTCTCAAGAATCGCATCGAGTGTTCGCAGCAGTGAATCCTGTCGTTTTTGCTGCAACCCTGGATGTGGGGCCAGGCTCCGGTTCAAGGTTTGTAATCGGTCTCGTTGTTGTTGATCGAGTTGTTGATGCCAGCGTTCGATTTGCGGATCGCGTCGATCGGTGCCGAGGCGATTTCTCTGGATCTGGATTTCCTCGATCACTTTTTTGTATTCAGAAAGTTGACTGGAGCTAGCGTTTTTCCGTGAGGAGAGGATCACGACTTCGATTTCGTATTGTTCGGCCAGCTCGATGCTCTTCAGGCACGATTCAGAAGCGTAACGTCTTTCTTGTTCATCGATGGCGTGGAGAGAAGGGAGTTTTGTGTTCGATCCACTGGTTGCTGGTCGGGAACCGCTCCCGGGCGCTTCCACTGCTGGGATCTGATGGCCGGCGCCTTTGGCCTCTCGAATCAGCCCGGGAATCTCTTCTTCGCTCATCTCAGGTCCCGGAACCACCCCGGTGATTCCACCATCGAGGATCCAGCGGACTTTTTCGTCGAAGGAGATGGACGGGCGATCGATCATCGAGGTGGAGAGGCTGAGCAAGAGCGGACGCCTTTCTGCGTGGATCTTGCGATCCTGATTCTTTGCTGGTCTGTCAGATCCTACCCTGAATTGACGGTGGCACAGCGGTGGAAACTATCAAGTCGGAACCGATCGTCGGGCTGTCGCAGAGGATTTCAGGTTGTATCCTTCAGGGCAGTCGAACCGGAGTCTGGAGGTCGCTTGTCAAATAGCTTGTCAGATCATGATTCCTTTGCCGAGGGATTCGATCAGGATTCGATCCTTACCGAACTCAATGGCTATCTCGAGAGGAGCCAGCTGGCGATCGGTCATGTCGATGGAGAATCGGTGGCGCTCTTTACCCGCAAGGTGATTGATGCCTGGCGAGCTGATCAACAGCTGATCGTTTTTGGTAACGGTGGTAGCGCTGCGACAGCAACACATCTGGCGGAAGATCTGGCGACTTATGCCATTCCTTTTTCCGAATCAAAGCGACTCAGGGTGCTGTGTCTCAATGACAGTCCCTCCATCATCACGGCGCTTGGAAACGATATCGATTTCGACGCCATCTTCTCCGAACAGATCCAGCAATGGGCGCGGCCCGGTGATCTTGTGTTGACGATGAGTGGTTCCGGCAATTCCTCCAATCTGGTCGCTGCCATCGAGCGTGCGCAGTCGATCGGTTGTGAAACAGCAGCGATGACGGGATTCGATGGTGGGAAGTTGCGAGAACTGGTCGATTTTCCGTTACATGTAGAGGTTCATGAAAAGCAACCGGCGCAGGATGCGCACATGGTGATGACTCACATGATCATTCATGGGTTCCGGGTGGCGGTCAGAAATATCCTGGCCGAGAGGGCGACGGGACGACCGGGAACTTGAGTGGCGTACCGGGTCTTTTTCTCGATCGTGATGGAGTGATCAATCACTTTCTTGTCGACTCGATTCGTACTGCTGAGCAGTTTGAGTATTACGATTTCACGGCGGCTGCGATGCGGCGTCTCGGAAAGCTTGGATATCCCATCGTGGTGGTGACCAATCAATCAGCGATCGGCAGAGGTTGGACCACGCAGCAGCAAGTCGATGCGATTCATCAGCAGCTGATGCTCGATTGCGAGTCCTGGGGCGCACCCCTTTCTTCAGTCGAGTATTGTCCCCATTTGCCAGATGCCGGTTGTCGGTGTCGGAAACCGGGTCCAGGAATGTTCGAGCGTGCGGCCAGGGCGCATCGAATCGATCTTGATCGATCGGTCATGATCGGTGATTCCCCCTGTGATATTGAGGCTGCACAACTTCTCGGGTTGGCCCGTGTCCGGGTTCGAACGGGAAGAGGAGAGGCTCCTTTGCCTGAGCCACTGCAAGTAGATGGATACGTCGATGATTTGGCAGGAGCGGCTGCCTGGATAGAAGAGTGGATTCGATGAGTCAATATGGATGTCGGTCGTTACCGGTGACGTTACTTTTACTGTTGGTCCTGGGCTGTCGTGGCGGAACTTTGTTTGTCGGTGATGGTTCTTCCCATCCACTCGATTCTCACGCCCGGATTTACGAGGCCAGCAGTGGTAAATCTGTGAGACTGGCATCCATGATCTCCGATCTGGCAAAAAAAGATGTAGTGTTCCTCGGTGAGACTCATCTCGATGACGTGACTCATCGCATTGAGCTGGCAGTGATCGAAGGAATCCATGCGACCGGCCGCCCGGTCGTGATCTCGATGGAGATGCTGGGGAGGAATCGACAGGATCTGGTCGATCAATATCTGGCCGGTACCGTCGATGAAGATCAGTTTCTTGAAGGATCCAATCCGTGGGGGAATTATGAAACTGATTACAGGCCGATGATTGAGTGGGCGAAACGAGTCGGTGTCCCCATTGTTGCTGCCAATGTTCCTGCCTCGGTCTGGCGGAAATCTGCTTTTGGTGGAGGCCTGGAAGCTCTCGATGAAAACGAGCGAAGCACCATTGCGACCGATCTTCTGCCGAACACTCGCCGTTACTGGCAACGTTATGACCGCGCTGTTCGTGGTCATGGACATACTGCTGCTTCTGGAAATCCCGAGGATCGACTCGAGAAAGTTCAAAGTCTCTGGGACAACACGATGGGCGAATCGGTAGCCCGGGCACTCGGTCAGTATCCAGGTTCGGTAGTGGTACACATCAATGGTGGATTCCATAGCCTTGAGCGAGATGGTTCCGTTCATCAGTTGCTGTTACGAAAACCCAAGGCGGTGGTGGCAACGGTTCAGATGGTTCCGACCTTCGATCTGGTTTCCTCTGAAGTGGAAGCGGGTGATCGTCGTGCGGATTGGATCGTTGAGACAGAGATGATTTCGCGCGGCCAAAATTCAGGAACCTTAGCGGTTTTTGTACCTCGTCCAATGCGCTATCGCATCGATGCGCCGGCTCGAAGTGCTGGAGCTGCTCCGTTGTTGTTGTGGTTACCGGCTGCCAGGAAAGATCCGGGCAATGAATTGAAGAGGCTTCGCGAACAGCTCGGTGAGGAGCCCTGCCTGGTGGTAGTGGAGCAGATCTATTCTGCGGGAGCTGGTGGCGATTGGCTTTCTGCCGATCAACGCGACGAAGATATCGCGACCTTGGCTTTTGGACTCGATCGTTTACGCCAACTGTTACTGGAACAACGAGACATCGATCCTGACCGGATCTTGATTGCAGGTGATCAAGAAGGTGCCGATGTGGTGGCTTCGGTGACAGCAGGTGATTCTTCGTGGCTACGTTCTTATGCGCTGACTTCTGGCGGTCCTGGTTGGTTTGGCATGGAAGGACTGCCGGAACGGCCGGACAATGACGATCTCCATCCAGGGCCCGGCTTGAAGGTGTTGTGCCGCGAAGAAGATGTCGAGTCGTGGAATCGAGAAGCGAAAGCGCGTAAGACCGTGGGATGTCCTGTTTCGGTCGAAACGATTCCACTCGAGGTTGAGACCGATGTTTGGTTTCTCGAAAAGATTCGCACCGAGCTGGAATCCTGATTCGCTTCGGCTTCTTCGCCTCGCTAGTTCCACCCGAGGCCCAGTACAAGAAAGCCAAGAACTCCGAGGACCAATGCGAGCAAGGTGAGTCCACCGAACCATCTTTCGATGAACCCTGCGATACTTTTACCCCAGATGCGAATCAGCAGACCTTCAGCGAGGAACCGCATTCCGCGTCCCAGTAGGCTTGCTCCGAGAAAGATTCCGAGCGGTAATCCGGCGACGCCGGAGGCGATGGTGAAAACCTTGTATGGTAGTGGCGTCAAGGCTGCCGCCAGTACTGCGATGAAACCAACGTTCTGGAAATTCTTCACGACCTCATCAAAAGTTTGTTCGGCATGGAAGAAGGTGATGATCGAGATACCGATCGTTTCCATCGCCGACACTCCGATGGCGTATCCCAGCAAGCCACCGAGGACCGATGAGATGGTGGTCAGTATCGCCAGAGGAATTGCTTTTCGCGGCGAACCGATTCCCAGCGCGATCAGCAGTGGATCGGGTGGAATCGGAAAGAAACTGGATTCGGTGAAAGCGACCGCTGCCAGCACTGCCGGACCACGCTTCGTCTCCGCTTCGGCCAGTACACGGTCGTAGAGCCTTCGCAGGAAAGAGGGACGGACCTTCTCATCCGGTGCGGGTGTCATCGACGACCTCCGGGGAGTGCTGCTGGGCCAGTTTCTGTGAAAGAAACCGGGCCGAATCGGCGGGATCACTACGATCGATGATTCCGGTACAGACTGCGATTCGCGTGGCTCCGGCGGCGAGAACCTGGTCAATCGTGTCGCTGTCGACGTGGCCGATGGCATAACCGGGAAGTTCACAAACTTGACGTGCTTGCTCGATGTAGCCGGTTCCGACAGCGGTTCGATGCTGCTTGGTTTTGGTCTCGAAAATCGGGCCGATTCCGATGTAATCGGCTCCGACACTGGCCGCAGCTGCAGCTTGTTGCGGGCCGTGAGTCGAAAGTCCGATGATGGCATCGGGCCCGAGAATTCGCCGAGCTTCATGAGGAGCGAGATCTTCTTGACCGAGGTGGACTCCATCGGCACCACTCAGGTAAGCGATTTCGATCGAATCATTGATGATCAGAAGTGCATCTCGTTGCTCAGTAATTTCACGGAGTTGTCGAGCTCTGGCAAGAATTTCTACAGGCGGAAGGGTTTTTTCACGGAGCTGGACGATCCGTGCGCCTCCCTCGATGGCGGCAATGGTGGTTTCGAGGATGTCGCCACGACATAGTTTTTCTGTCACCAGCAGATAGAGATTGCGGTCTTCGAGACGTGCCCTGCGGAGTTGTCCCGCTGTGGCGGTCGATTCTAGCTGGTAGATGTCGTAACGGATCTGCTGGGCTTTTTCCGAAAATTGTGGCAGCACCCCGCGTAGCATCTCTTCGATCGAACGACTCGATTCCTTGGCCCTGGAAATATTGGCACCGATGAGGGCTTTTGGATCGATATGGGAGCCACCGCCGGGGGCATTCTTCGATCGATCTCCGGCGACATCCCGGTGGATGACCAGGAGACCGAGGGAATCTTCGACAGTGGTACGTAATTGACCGACTGACCGGCGCAGGGATTGCCATTGAAGGCCGATCGCCTCACGATGGTGGCGGAAACGAAACTGGTCTTCGACCACACGTAGAGCCTCGACGAGGCGATTAAAAGCCGCATCGAGGGCTCGAAGGGTGCCGGGATCGGAGGGGTAGGACTGGTCCTGGTTCATGTCCACAGGGTCCTCTCTCAGACAGTTCCAGGCAAGCGATCCCTTCTGCTCCCCCCGTGCCTTTCTGGGGGCTACACTGCAGTCGATCTGGAACCCCTCTGCCGTGAGAGTGAGGAGAGTGCCTTGCGAGTCTTTTTGCTGATCTCGTCACTGATCCCTGGAATCGGTCCGATTCTACTCGGTCGGATCGAGGCGGGTCTGGCGCTGTTGTTTTTCGGTGGCAGCGGTTGGGTCTTTCTTGGTGCTGCTTTGACGGTTTGGGCCGGCCCTGATCGTTTGCAAGCCCAGGTAGTCGGATCCCTGGTCGGAATCCTTTGTACTCTGATCAGCGTTGTCTGGACCTACCGGATGACCTCTCCGACCCATCGAATGTGGATTCGTAAGCAGGTTGAAGAAGCGCTCGATGATGCGCAGCGATGTTATCTTCGTGGCCGAATGGACCGAGCGCGTATGGCGCTAGATAGTGGCCTGGTTCAGGATGATCGAGATATCGATTTGTTGTTTTTGGACTGGCAAGTCTCGCGAAGACTGGGTGACGAATCACGAGCGCGTCGAAGTCGACGTCGTCTCAGACGTTTTGATCTCGATGAAAAATGGCTCTGGGAAGTTCAGAGAGAAGAGGCCGCCCATGGTGGATGAGACACCCGTCGAGCCAGCTGAGAAAGGCCTGACTTACAAGGATTCCGGCGTCGATATCGATGCAGGAAACGAAGTGGTTGATCGGATTCGTGAGGCTGTGGTCTCGACGCAGGATGATCGAGTATTACGTGGCTCCCATGGAGCATTCGGCGGTTTTTTCCGATTGCTCGATGGTGATGGATCTTTGTTTGGGCGCGAACTTCGCGACCCAATTCTGGTGGGTGCGACCGATGGAGTTGGTACCAAGTTGAAAGTGGCGTTTGCCGCTGGCGTGTTTGACACGGTTGGCATCGATCTGGTGGCGATGTGTGTCAATGACCTGGTGGTTGGAGGCGCACGGCCGTTATTCTTTCTCGATTACGTGGCGACCGGAAAGATTGCACCGGAATCGATTGCGGTGGTCGTGGAAGGTATTGCGGAGGGTTGTCGTCGGTCGGGTTGTGCCTTGCTGGGGGGTGAAACCGCCGAGATGCCGGGGTTCTACGCCGAAGGGGAACTCGACCTGGCAGGTTTCTCGGTCGGAGTGGTCGAGCGAGATGGAATCATCGATGGTTCGAGAGTGGCGGTGGGAGATGCCATTATTGGTATCTCTTCGAGTGGAGTTCACTCGAATGGTTTTTCTTTGGTAAGAAAAGCACTTCTCGATGGGCCGGATGCTTTACCACTGGACGAAGATCCTGGTGGCTTCGGGGCGACCCTTGCGGAGGTGCTACTGGAGCCGACCCGGATTTATGTGAGACCGGTACTCGATCTCATCGAGCAACTGGGGACCGATATCCATGCGATTTCTCATATCACCGGTGGTGGTCTGGTCGAGAATATTCCACGGGTGCTTCCGGCTGATCTTTGTGCTCGATTGGTTCGCAACGACTGGCAGCGACCGAAGATCTTTTCCTTGATCGAGCAGCGTGGTCAGGTCGCAACAGCAGAGATGGATCGGGTTTTCAATCAGGGGATCGGTATGGTCGTTGTTGTTCCGGCAGATCAGGCGGCCGCAGCGCTAGGGTCTCTCGAGAAATCTGGCGAAAAGGCCCAGGTGATCGGAGAGATAGTGGCCGGCGAAGAAGGTGTTGTGATCGTCTAGGACAGCATCGTGTGAATCTGCTGTAGTTCAGGCAATGATAACTCGCCGCGAAAACTGATCTTTGCTGGTCCCGAGACAAGTATGCAACCTTGTGAGTCTTTTCTTACCTGTAGTTTTCCTCCGGGCATTTGTACCGAAACAACATCGTCGAGAGCTTCGCACTGTTGGAGCGCTGCAAACGCTGCCGCTGCGCCGGTGCCACAGGCCAGAGTTTCACCGCAGCCACGTTCCCAGACACGCAGAACCAGCTGGCTTGGTGAATCGACCCGGACAAAGCCGACATTGGCTCTCGAGGGAATCGCATGTTCGAGGGTTGGACCGAGTCGGTGAACTGGATCGGATGAATCCTCGGGATCGATGCTGACGACAAGGTGTGGATTGCCCATTTTTACTGGGATCGCCTCGACCGTAATTCCACCAGCCGAGAACTGGAGAGTGGGCTCGAGCTGTGCCATCCCCAGCGCTGCTTCGGCCAGGAACTGGCCATCCGAATCACGGCTCTGTTGAACCCTTACCAATCCAGAATCAGTTTCGATGGAGATTTCTCCATCGAGTCCATCAGAGAGAATGAGAGACAGAACCCGGAGTCCATTTCCGCAAGCTTCAGCGCGGGAACCATCCGCATTCCAGCATTCCATGACAGGAATGATCGAAGGTCGTCGAATCACCAGGATTCCATCGCCTCCGACTCCAGTTCTTCGACAGCAGAGTTGAGGAGCGAACCGGGTAAGATCCTCTGGGATTGGCCCGTCCTGTTCATCAAGGACCAGGAAATCATTTCCTGCGCCATGCGCCTTGAGAAAGGGGATTCTTCCACGAGTCATCGGCCTCCATAGCGTGTATCTTATCGGTGTCGCTGAGCTGCCAGATCATGATCATTGCCAGCGGGAATTCTCCCGGTGCAATTTCCGATCGGTCTGGATTGTCAGTTTGACGGTTTTTTATGGTCAGTACCAGTTACCTGTAGCAGCGAATAGGGAGATCTCGATGGCGAGAATGAAAATCAGTGTTCCGGCCGACGGTTTTTTTCGCTGGTGTTATCGCTTTCTGGTGCTGAGTTGCCTGGTTAGTTTTTCCGCCTGTGAAGGTCCTCCTGCTAAGACTCAGGAAGTCCTGGCGCTTTCACGGGGGACTGCCTGTGTTCAGATCGAAGAAATTCTCGATGGGGCCCCGCCCGAGTACAACATTTCTAAACTGCTACTGGAGCGTTCTCTGAGCATGCATGGCTTTCAATTGGTGGCTCGCGAGAAGGCCGATTACATCATCGAGGGAACCATGACCTGTGATTATTTCCAGGCCCTGACCTTTGATTTCCAGGGGTCTTCACAGCATCTGGAGCACCAGTATCACGGCAAGTTCGTAGGGCACCTGATCTCGGGTTTGGCCGATGGAGAAGTGGTTCAGGATCTGACTTTTCCAGAGCCGCTGATGAATGGCAGAACCCAGATGGAGCTGGCGCAGCGGGATATTCGTCGCAGATCAGCGACCATCGTTGCTGAAAATCTTCTCAGAGGAAAAGTACTCGGAGATCCGGAGGTGCGAGGATTGCTCGATTCACTGACGGATTCCCTCGATGGCCGGTTTTATAATCAGATCCAGGATGAAATCACTCAGATCGGAGCCCGGGCAGTACCTTATTTACTGGAGGCTCTTCGTGATGAACGCGAGGTGTCGCTGGAAGGAACGTATCAGGGATTCCCGGATCTGGCGGCTGGGGAACTGAAGGTCTATCACATCGCAGATTTGATTCTCAGAGACATTCTCGATCGTGATAGTGGCCTTGACCCTCTCTCCAGTGATGAATATCTGATGCGTATCCGAACCGGTTGGCAATGGATGTGGGAAGATTTCCAGAAGATTCCTGCAGAGTTACGAATCAGGGTCGAGGATCGAACGACCAAGGCGCCGGCTCCGGTCGGGCGTTGATCGACACCTTTCAGAGAATGTGATATCTGAAAGTTATCGATGTCAGTGAGGAATTATCGCAGGAGGAGAATCGATGCCGATTCACAAGACAGCTGTAATCGATAGTGATGCACAAATCGCATCGGACGTAACCGTGGGGCCCTTTGCCATCATAGAATCCGGTGTGATTCTTCATCCGGGAGCCAAGGTTCTTGGTCATGCATACCTTGGTCCGGGTACCGAGGTTGGCGCTGGCTCCGAGATTCACATGCATGCAGTGATCGGACACGATCCCCAGGATGTGGCCTGGAACGGAGAGCCGAGCCGTGTGGTGATTGGCGAACGGACGGTTTTGCGTGAATACGTCTCGGTTCACAGGGCCTCGCGTCCAGGAAGCGAGACCCGTATTGGAAACGATTGCCTGCTGATGGTGGGAGCCCATGTCGCTCATGATTGTGTCGTTGGCGATGGAGCGATTCTGGCCAACCATTGCTCTCTGGCCGGGCATGCGCATGTGGGTGCCGGTGCTTTTTTGTCAGCCAATGCTCTGGTTCACCAGTTCTGTCGTATCGGACGTCTGGTGATGCTCGGCGGGGCAGCCGTTGCCGTGCAGGACATACCACCCTTTCTGCTTTCGATCGGTGACAGAGCGACGATCCGGGGTGTCAATGTTGTGGGACTAAGACGTGCTGGTTTTGATTCTGATCTACGACGCAGCATCCAGGACGCACACCGAATTCTCTATCGCAGTGGTCGAACGGTTCCCGAAGCGGGTGCTCTACTGGCCGAAAGCCAGGTTCCCGAGATCCGCGAACTGGCCAGTTTTATCGGAGAGAGTGTTCGGGGTATTGCTTCGGCCAGCGGGAGCTCGGCAGATTCTCGGGCGGCGAACGTCTAGGTGAGAATAGTACTGACGGATCCCAGTCTTCCCGATCTTCGCGCTGGAAATCATTCGACGGTAAAACGCTGGGCAACACAGCTACGTAAGCTGGGTCATAAAGTCGATGTATACCGCGTGAGAGATCCCCAGTCCGGAGATTTACCGATCGGTGATTTGTTGATCGGTCTTCATGCCGGACACTCCCATGGTGCAATTCAACAGTGGAAGTGTCGTGATGCGAAAGCTCCAGTGGTGGTGGCTCTCAGTGGTACCGATTTGCATCAAGAACTACCAGCGGGTGGAAATCGAGGGCGTAAAGTACGGGAGAGTCTGAAAGCTGCAGTCGCAGTGGTGGCTCTCCATCGTCATGCGAAACAATTTTTACCCGCTGATTTGGTTTCTTCGTTGACTCATGGGATTCATTTCATTCCGCAATCGGCAAGAGCTCTGCCACAAAAGAGAAAACCGATCGAGTCCGTCTTCCGTTTGCTCGTGATCGGTTATTTGCGGGCGGTGAAAGATCCATTGTTGCCGTTGAAGGCTTTGCAGCACTTACCCCGGCAGTTTTCGGATGGCCAGAATATAGAGATCATACATCTCGGTGCGGCACTCGATGCGAACTGGCAGCGAAGGGGAGAGAGTGCCGCACGAAGTGAACCACGCTGGCGCTGGCTTGGTGCGGTGAGTCGAGCTCAGGTTCGTCGGTATCTTTCCAGTTCTCATCTGTTGATTCATCCCTCGCTGGAAGAGGGGGGAGCGAATGTCATCAGTGAAGGGTTGGTGGCTCGGATCCCGATTCTGGCCAGTGATGCAGCGGGAAATTTGGGGCTTTTGGGAAATCAATATCCCGGCCTTTTTGAGCGAGGGGATGCGATGGCCCTGGCCGGGAAGATTTCCCGCTGGAAAAGCGATCATCGCTTTCGCACGCGGCTGCAACAGCATGCGGAAAGGCTTCGGTGCGATCACACCCCGGATGCTGAAATTGCCGCATGGAGCCGATTCATGGCAGATATGGGGTATAAATAGAGCGCGCACGGCTGGGTACAGCCGTGCGCGGGAAGATAGAGATGAAGAACTCGTCTCATAGGCCGAGGTTCCCTCGCCAGGAATAATTCCCGACCAGGCCAGATTGTATGCATTAACAAAGTTGATTACAAATGGAATTTGTTTGTTATTTTTTGCCGGATCTTGAACTCCTCGATTGACACAAAGGCCAGATTTTGTCCCACTAACGTTGTGGCCAGAGGGCTCTCTGCTGCAATAAAACTCAGGGAATAAGGGGGACATTCATGACTCAAGTGCTTGATGAGAATCGTAAGGCTCGCCTGTTTTGGGCCAGTTGCATTGCGCTGATTGCGACATCGGTCGCCTTCGGTGTGATTACATCGTCGATGACCGATTTCACCTCGACTTTTGCGCTCACCAAAGCGGAGGCTGGATGGGTCGGAGGAGCTGCTCTCGGGGGCTTCGCCGTGGCCATCATCTTGCTGGGACCGGTGATCGAAAAGATCGGCATTGCCGTTTCTCTTCGGATGGCATTCGTATGTCATATTCTGGGCGTCATATTGATGATGTTTGCCGATGGTTTTCTCCAGTTGATGGCGGGTGCTTCCGTCATTGCTCTTGGAAATGGCTGCGTCGAGGCCGGTTGTAATCCGCTGGTCGCGACTCTCTACTCCAACAACAAGACGACCAAGCTGAATCAGTTTCATGTTTTCTGGCCAGTTGGAATTATCGTCGGAGCCTTGTTCGGATTCTGGGTCACCAATCAGGCCGCAGCAGTGACTGCGGCTGGAGGTGAATGGAGTCTGTTCGGACTCTCGGTATTGCAGGCCAAGATGGCGCTTGTTTTGATACCGACACTGATCTACGGCTACTTGTTCCTGGGGCAGGAAATTCCACAAACAGAACGTGTCCAGTCCAACATTTCTGATGAAGAGGTGACCACTGCGATCACTTCGCCGCTCTTTCTCCTGATGCTTCTCTGCATGGGCCTGACTGCCACCCTGGAACTGGGACCTGGTCGCTGGATGGGTGCCATCATGGAACCAACTTTCCAGACTGCGCTGGGTGAAGGAACCACAACCGCAGGTGCTGGGATTCTGGTACTGGTTTACGGCAGTGGTTTGATGGCAGTACTTCGTTACTTCGCCGGCGGATTTGTCCACAAGTTCTCGCCGACCGGATTGTTGTTCGGTTCTGCCGTCCTTGGCGGAGTCGGGTTGTTTTCCATGACTTACGCCGAGAACTTTGGTTCCATCTTCTTGACCGCCACCATCTTCTACGCCGGTGTTTGCTTCTTCTGGCCGACCATGATCGGTTTTGTGTCAGAGCGAATACCGAACAGTGGAGCCATGGGGATGTGTCTGATGGGTGGAGCGGGGATGCTGGTCGTTGGTTATGTGGCAGCCCCTGCCATCGGAGCGGTTCAGGATTATTACATCGCAGCTTTCAATGCTGCGAATCCTGGATCGGCGGAAGGTGTGGCGACTGCTTACGCCGGCAAGATGGCGTTCCGCTGGATCGCTGCTCTGGCGATTCCACTCGCTTTCGTGTTCTTTAATCTCAACAAACGTTTTGGAAATGTCCCGGCCACTGTTGTTGGCACTTCCAGTAACGTGAGTGGGAATGAGCCGAAAGAGATACAGAATAGTTTCTAATTGAGATCCGGAATGAGTGAGGAGCGGCTTCGGGGAAACCCGGGGCCGCTTTTTTTTTGTCGATGTTCAAGATCAGCGCAGCACTCAAGAGAGCGTTACGTAAGAGTTACGTATCAGGGTCGAAAACTTGTGCCCGTGGATCAGGGACAGGCGGGGCTGGAGCTGGGGCAATCGAGGGTCGCTGCCTCGGGATCGGCTCCACAACCTGGATACGGAGATTCCGGTGGCGGTGATCCTGGAACAAATAGTGAGTTCAATCCGTAGACCATGTCAGCGATATTGAAGCTGCCGTCGTCATTGATGTCGCAGCTCTCGATGCAAGCGGGGGTGACTCCTCCCGGTACGAACAGCGAGTTGAGTCCAAAAACGATATCTGCAACGTTGTAGCTACCATCCTGATTCGCATCGCCGCGGATGAAGCGAATCACGGTGCCCATCGAGCCGTCATGGTAGATCAGGGAATAGGGCGGTACACCGGGCAGTTCACGCCACTGGTAGGTGATGTCGAGTCCGTGACTGGTGTTGTTGAAATCAGGGTAGAGGGTCCCGCGTAAAGTCGGATAGGAATAAACGTGCTGGCCAAGACTGGGCTGCTGTAACTGCTGGGTGACACTGAAATCAGGAGAGGTGACAGTTTTCTCGGCCAGAACCAGTTCGCCTCCGGTTGAGAGGTCGCGGTAGATGGCATAGACCGTACCGTTGGTTTCATCGCAGCCGAGATTAAAGATTTTATAACTGGCAATATTGGTGAACTGAGCGTTGGTGGCTTCGAACAAGGTGGTCTCGTCGCTCCAACCGTTGATGTCATCCCACATCCTGTAACGAAAACTCCATAGTGGTGAAGCTGAGAAAGCATCGACAACGTAGGCGCAATGAACTGCACCGAGATTGTCAGATGAGATCCAACCGTAGAAATCATTGGTTCCATCAGTATTTCCCAGCACGAAGGTGTCCACTTGCCAGCCACTGATCGGATCGTAGATGCGGTGCTCGTACTGTCCTTGACCGGTATTGCGGTAGAAGCTGCAGTGAATCCGCCCGAGTGTGTCGACCGCCAGCCGCGTGTTCTGGGCGCTATTGGCGGGGCTGATGGATCCGAGGTCGGTGAAGGTGTCATCCGCAGCATAGGGTTGATCGCTTCGTAACAGGTGATCGACCCAGCTGGATGGATGATGGCTGGCGATCCACACCGTGTTGTTACTATCGATAACGATATCCATCGCCGAGGTTCGAGAGTTTAGCGGTGCGCTGGTCAGAACACTGATCTCGACGATATCAGATCGAAAGCCGGTGGTTGGATTGTAGCGACGGTAGAACTGACGAAAGTAAGACGGGTAGGTATAGCGTCCCCAGAGAACATGCAGGACACCTTGATCATCGATGGCCAGTGAACAGTGGCTGGCCGGATCGGGGCCGATGAGACCACTGTCTGCGTCATTAAGATTCTGGGGAAGAGTGGTCCAGTTGGTGCCGCCATCGGTGGATCTTTGGACAATCAAACGAGTCTCGGCATTGGCGGTTCGCTCGAGTGACAGGACGTACAGGTCCCCGTTGGTATCGCGCACCATGTTGTGAGCGGTGTTGCTGCCAGAGGAAGCCTGGTCGTCAGTGTGGAGGACTACCTGTCCGATCGCTGGATTATTTCCCCAGGACGGTAGCGACAGTAGAAGCGTCGCCAAAAGAAATGTTTTGAGCTTCGAGCAACGCATTGTTGGCACCGTTCTTTCTAGGAGCAGACCAGGTACTCGGCACAGTCGAGATTGTCATCGGTGGGATCGGGACCGCAGTTTTGAAGACCCGGCGGAGGAGGATCTGGCGAACCTGGAATGAACAGCGATCCGAGCAGGTAGACGGCATCCGCAACATTGGTGGAACCGTCATCGTTGACATCTGCACTATCATAGCACTCCGGTTGATTCGAGCCGGGAACAAACAGGCCGTTTAGCAGTCGCACCGCATCGGCGATATTGACGCCACTGTCTGAATTGATATCCCCACGACGGAAGATCTCCTGTGGCGGACCACTGCTGGCTTCGATGGCTTCGAGATAGAGCCCCATCAGGATGCCCTGGTCACCACTATAGCCACCAAATTCCCAGGACTGGGCGATCACCTCACCAAACGGAGCATCGGTCGCATAGAAGTTTCCGATGCTGTAACCGAGTCCAAGTTGTTGCCAGATGGGACCGCTGTTTGTTCCGGCTTGATCGGGAGTCAACGGATCGGTCGGAACCAGACGGTCAGTCCAGTCGCTGCCGGCCTGGTCTTGATTGTAGGCCGCATCCATTCCGGTCAGATCGAGTATGTCGAAGGAGAGTCCTGTCATGTCGATCAAGGAATCATCTCCGTCGAGCACTCCATCTCCGATTCCATCCCAGCCTGCAAAAGGGGTCGCTCCGCAGAAACCCCACACATCGCCACCTTCGACATAGACATCGATGCCGTTGGCGATCAGGTCTGCCAGCAGCTGCCCTTCCGCGGTGGTGAAACAGTGGTGATCGGGATAGGTCCCGGCGCACACCCATACCCGTTGCAGCTCGGGATAGGCGAGTAGGCAGTCACAGGAGAGGATTTCCGGTAGCACCGCAGGGGCAAGCCCATTCAGGACCAGAGCATCGGAGATGGCCGTGGTGGAATCGATGGCGCCTGCAGTATTTTCTGCGGCCCACACCACATCGACGGCGTTGACCAGAGCGCCGACAGTGTCGCTATCGATGACGCAGCAGGGAGTGGTCGCATTGTCCCAGCAACGAAGCTGGTAGCTGTAATAGGCCGGACCGCCCGGCACCACTTCACTCCATTGCTGGTCACCACCATCGAGGGTGTCGGCCAGTTGTCCGTCTCTCAGGACATCGATACTGGTATATGTGTTGCCGTTGAGATCCCAGCTGAGTGAGATTTCAGGACCGTTGCTTGCCGAGCTGAAGGCGCTGGGCGGAGTCAATTGGCACGGGAGACCGCTTCTGTGCTGGATCGACCAGTTTTCCAGTTCACCGAACTCGGCTCCGGCGTTGTCGGTCACCGTCAGTCGCCAGTTTCCATCGATGGGCAGGCCGGCAAAATCGGCGAGAGTTCCGGGACCTTCCGGTTGCATGTGAATGTTGAAAGGGATCTGGTCCTCGTCATAAGGGATTCCCTGGTCATCAAAGATGGTGTGAATGTGATTTACATCGCTGGGAGAACCCGCAACGAATTCCTTGAGCGTAATGATCGTGCTGGAAGGGTGTGTCAGATCGATGGCGATTTCACGGGTCCAGGTGTGGAAGATGTGAACTTCTACGTCGATATCTTGAATGATGTAGTTGTCAGCGATCGTGATGATGGAGGTCACACCATTGGGATCGTTGTTCGGGATGGGGAGAGAGGGACCACTGTTGGGGTAGGTATCAAATCCGTGTGAAACCGCCAAGGTGTCAGTGAAAGTAAAACATGCCCCGTCAGAGACGACGATGATGTAGCTGTAGAGCCCTTGGCACACATCGGTGTCGGTCCAGCTGGTCGCTGCCGGATCGGTAACACTCTGATAGAACTGTCCATCTCGCCAGATGTCGAAGGTGTCGGTGTAGGGGCCGTTGTTATTGAACTCGAGTATGATGTCAGAACCGACAGACGCTGCCTCGATCGAGTCGGGGCCTTCATACCCACATGCCTCTAACTCGACGACACCATAAGTTGAAACGGTCGAGGTCGTTTCATTGATGTCGTTCCACAGGTAGGGGACGGTCTCGATGGTGTGGGCCATGTCTTCGTTGTTTGAGTTGTTCGGCTCGCCTACATTCCAATCGGAGTAGACAAACGCTTCTCCATTGGTCCACTCGAAGACTCCTTCGACGGCGATGTCATTGAGGCCAAGCCACAGTCGACGGCCGACCCCTTGAAAGGCACTCAGGTTGTCATGAATGAAATCCATCTCGGCCTGATCGCCGACCGCCACCAGATTTGCGCCCCAGGCGTTGGCCTGGGCTTCTGCCTCGGTCCAGCTGCTGGAATCGAGTAGCAGATAATGATGGTCATCCAGCGGGCTGGCGATGCTGTGCAAGATCACTGGATTTTGGGCCAGCAACGGAACACTCAACATGGCACAAGCAACAGCAGGAAGAAGCTGTTTTAGAACCCTCATGGCACCTCCGAAAGGGTTGGAAAGATTCAGAATAGATCTTTAACAGAGCCAGTCTCTATTTTCCCCTGTGACGCAGTGGATACAAGGGTCTACAAGTAGACCCCTTGGATCGTTGATCGGGATCGACTGGCACGGCCTATATCGACGCCAGGTGACGCTTATCAACAAGGGACGAGCAGCTTGGAACCACTAGATTCGAGTCGAGCGGTTCCCCTGTAATCAATATTTTAACGTAGAAAAAGGAAACGGGCTCCTTCCGAAGTTGTCGGAAGGAGCCCGTTGAATCAGTGGGATGATTCCATCATGGACAAGAACTGAAGGAGTCGCAGCTGAGCCCACTGGTGTTTTCTGTACCACAGGAAGGGAAAGGAGCTGCGGGGTTGGCACCAGCATCAAACAAGTAGACGAGCAGGTAGACCACGTCCGAGATGTCGACTGAGTTGTCTCCGTTGTTGTTGAGAGCTGCAATACAAGTGACCTGGCCGCCGCCGAACAGGTAGCTGAGGATGTTCACGGCATCGCTGATGTCGTGGCCACCATCGGAGTTGGTGTCACCGGTGACAAAGGTCACGCCGCCACCGACGCATTCGTCGGGGACACCGTCTCCGTTGTTGTCAGCGCTGTTGCCCGAGGAGATGTCGCATTCGTCGAGGACTCCATTGCTATTGCAATCGAGAGCGGCATTGATTTCACAACCATCGTGAACTCCGTTGTTATTGCAATCTGGGATACCAGCCCCTGCGATGGCGACATCAAGTCCCCAATCGTTCAACACGCCTTGATCTCCACCGGCATTGTCAGAGATGGTCAAGGTCCAGTCACCAAAGGCATTTTGTCCATCCAGCGCAGACAGCGGTGTCGCTGGCGCGGTGCTGTTTGGACCACCGTCATCGTCGTAGACCGCGTTGATGTCGTCGGCATTGCCGCCGGATTGCGCATGTAATGTGACCGAGGTTCCGGAAGGGTTACTCAGCGAGATGGCGAGATCACCAATCCAGGTGTGAGTCAAGTTGACGGTGACATCGACATCGTCGACGAGACCGATCTGGTCAACAGTGATGGTTCGGATGACATCGGGCAGATTGTCTGCAATGGGTTCCGGTGGGGTTACATTGTCGACGTAGGAGAAGATTCCGGCCGCTTCACAGGCGTCGAGGACGTTGTTGTTGTCGCAGTCGGTGGCCGGATTGGCAGCGATCTGGCAGCTGTCGATGACGCCATTGAGGTCACAGTCTGTTTCGGTGCCCTGGCTGAGCTCACAGCTATCCAGGACGTTATCGAAGTCGCAGTCGGCTGCGCCGGCAGCGATCTGACAGGTGTCTGGAATGAAATCGCCATCGCAATCGAGAGCGCCTGCCAGTAGTTCGCAGGCGTCGGCCTCGCCATCGTTATCGCAGTCTTCCTGGCATTCGTCGAGCAGGCCATTGCCGTCGCAATCGGAGGCGCCACTGGCAATTTCGTCAGCATCTGGAATCCCATTATTGTTGCAATCAAGATTTCCAACCATCGGTGCGAGTGTTGGAACGAGCAAATCTCCAGCTCCTGGCTGGAACATGCCGAGTGTTGCATTGGCATTGGTTGGAGCTGATGTCGAAACAAAGCGGAAGTTGTACATCGTTCCCCAGCGCAACGCATTGGCATTGGGATTCTGAGCGAAGGTGGATGTACTCCAGGAGATCTCGCCTCCAGATGTCGAAGTTGTCCAGTCGGTCCCATCGTAAATCTCGGTACTGTGATATTCGACATCATGGAAACCGATATTGCTGGCAACAACGCCGAGTAGAGGAAGCGAAAAGCTTCGGACTGCGCGAGTCGAATCCATGTTGTAGAGCGCATACTCGTATTGCCAGAGATTGGCGCTCTGCTGGGTGACCTTGTAACCAAGGATCAACAAACCGTCATCTCCGTCGGAGATATCGACCAGGGTCACATTCGGGTCATTGTCCTGCCATGCCTGGATCCCCGGTTGTTGTCGCTGGGTCGTTCCAGTGAAAGAGATGGCGTGATTGCTGGTGTTGGTCGAGACCGAGACTGCGCGATAGCTGACGTTGTTGTGGTGATTTCCAGCGGCCGCATCGTCGGGTGTGATGTAGTGTCCTTCGACAAAGTAAGAGGCTGCCGTGTTGAGCGAAGGATTCATGTCGTCGCCATGAACACGCAAACGTCTCCAAGTCAGATCGGAGTTACCCGGGTCCATGATCTGCGGATAGATGAATTCGCCGTGCGCAGGGTCGGTCACCTCGGATCTTGAACCCAGGCTACCTTGACTGCCGTTGAGTCCGGAGCTGTAGGGGTCAGAGCAACCAACGCCCAGAGCTGATCCACTGCCCGACGAGGAGCAACCGCAGCCGCACGCGTTATTTTGTAGGGCCGTGAATCCATGTTTGAGCCAACTCATTCCAATTTGCTCTAAAACTCCATCTTTGAGCCGGAACATGTTCTGGCCGATGACCGGGTGCTCATTAGTGTTCGAAATCCACAGCAGATTTTCAGTTCCAATGTTGCAAGATGTGGTACCGACGGAATAGGCATAGTAACCGCCGGCATTGCCATAACTTTGAGTTCCGGTCAGTTCCCCTACGATGACATCGGCACCGGTTCCTCCCATCCCTCCTCCGGGATCGCATTGCGCATCGACAAGCGTGGTCGATAAGAAGAAGATGGCGACGGTGAGAAATAACTGCATCGAAGAGAAACTTTTTGGATGACGAGAAGACATGAGTCTCCTTTCAAATTCAAAGTCGTGCGGGACGTTGTTAAAATTTGATTGCTGCCAGGCCCTGCCGACTCAAATTTGGTCTCACTTTTGAACCGTACGTATCGTCGCCGGAGAGCACAGATACCTCGATTGTAGGCCCAAGAAGAGGGGGGAGCGAGCTCCCTTTTTTATGGAGATGTTTTTCGGGAATATATTGGTTTTATTGTCCGGTTTGAGAAGAGAACCGGATTGTGAGCTAAAAAAAGCTCCGTGGGCAATTGTTCTACCCACGGAGCCGATCAAGATTTCAATGGAGCTGGCGACGGGAGTCGAACCCGTGACCTCAGCTTTACGAAAGCTGTGCTCTACCAACTGAGCTACGCCAGCCCGGGTTTCATTAGGCGACTCCCGAGCCGGAAGGATAGCCACATCGTCGAGATGCGGCAATATCGGGTTGTAGGAATCCAGCCTCTAGACCGTCTTTTCCTTTTCAGGGAGACGGCTGTGTGGGTGAGATTCCTTGTAGGCTTCCGACAACCGTTCACTGCTGAGGTGGGTGTAGACCTGGGTGGTGGCCAGATGCTTGTGTCCCAGCAGCTCCTGCACTTCTCGCAGATTTGCACCACTATCAAGCATATGAGTGGCATAGGAATGTCGGAGAGTGTGGGGGCTGGTTTTGCTATCGAGACCCGCCTTGTGGATGTAACGGTCAAAGATTTTTCGGATGGAGCGATCCGAGATTCGGTCGCCAAATCGATTCAGCAAGACCGGCGATGATGGCTCGAGTGGTTGACAGCGCGAGGGGATCTGTTCCTTGTAGGTAAACAGCGCTGCGAGAGCATGTTCACCTATGGGGACGATCCGTTCCTTGCGGCCCTTACCAAAGGCTCGAACAAGACGTGCCTTTTCATCGATGTTTTCCCAGTTCAATGCGACCAGCTCGCTGACGCGTAGACCAGTACTGTAAAGGATCTCGAGGATCGCAAGATCTCGTAGGCCTCTGTAGGTATTAACTTCTGGTTGATCGAGCAGGCGCATCACTTCCTGGACAGTAAGGAAGTGCGGAAGGGAGCGGGGTACACGAGGTGTACTGAGCTCGAGGAACGCACAGCGCCCCTCGAAACGTTGTTCTTTTTGTAAAAAGCGGAAGAAGCCTCGAACCGAGGCGAGTTTTCTGGCCACGGTGCTACGTGAATAACCCAGCTCAGCAAAGTGGGCCAGCCAGCGACGAACTTTTTCGGTACTAGCATCTGCAATCAGTGCGAGGTCCGAGGTTTCAAAGAAATCCCTGAGTTGCTCCAGATCCTTGCGGTAGGCGCGCAAGGTTTCCGGACTCAGATTACGTTCGGTTTTGAGGTGCTGAAGGAAGGAATCCATTTTACGGGCACCCAACTTTCGTGAAAGTGGGGCGGCGATTCCCCTGTAAAGATCCTACGAAGGGCAAAAAAAATGTGAAGATGATTTGAATGGCTGGTCGAAAACTTCTACCGCGAGGGTGTGGACAAGTAGCCGATGGAGCCTTGCTGGTTGTGGATAACTTTAGCGAAACTTCTGGTTAACGGAAGTTCGAGTGGATACGACCGAGGAGTTCACGTGCCACGCAACGGAAATGATCCTGGCAAAGAACCTCTTCATCTCTGTGAGCGGCTTCCTCAAGGGTTTCTGGGGCATTTGAGCCCATTGTCAGTAGTTGTTCCAGTAGAGACGGCAGATCGGCGGCATCATAGAGCACGCAGTGCTCTTCTTTACTGCTGACCACCATCAATGTGCGTTCGACCGGGGGCGAAGAGGGGAATTCATTTTTCATCAGTCAGTACTCTTCCTGTACAGATCGTGGTCAATTTCTACTTCGTCGAAACAGGACAAGGGGCTGTCGTTGAGGATTTGCGGCTCTATCGTTGCGTCAAGCTCAAGGTTTCGGGTCATGAACACCCTCGTGGAGGAGGCGGAATCGACCATGGAGACTGTATCCTCAATACTTTGCACGACTGACCGTCCCATCTCATCTACCGATGTTTCTTGTGTTCCTGGTTTTATCTTCGGCATTACAGCCAGGCTTCTGCAGAGGAATTTGTAGATGGCTGCGATTCAATCTCTCCAGCCTTTTGTTTTGCCAGTCCGGGTGGAGGAGATCCCCGCCATAGATCTCGACCATTTTCTCGGTTTCATCGGTCCCGAAAGAGAAGGCTTTCTGCTCGAAAGTGGTCTGGAGGCGGCAGGGACCGGGCACTGGCATTTTTGTGGTTTGGATCCGATCGGTAGGTTTCAAGCGACTCGTGAGCACTGGCAATCGAAGGCTCTCGACGGAAGTGTTTTCGGTGGTGAAGAAGATCCTCTGGCTGCGCTTGAATCATGGTGGTCTGGATGGAGCTTCGATCACGATCCGAAGTTAGCGGAATCCCTGGATCTTCCGTTTGTTGGAGGAGCGGTGGGTTGGATCGGATACGAGGCCGCCGATGCATTTCTTGGACTACCGCTACGTAAGGGACCCGAAGGACCGATTGGCGAGCTACTTTCAGGTGTGCCGGAGATGAACTGGCGACTCTATGACGAGCTGGTCGCTATCGATGCCAGAGACGGTCGATCCTGGTTTCTCCATCGCGGTCGAGAAGGTTGGAAAGAAAGACGCTGGTGGCTTTCAACGCCCTGGCAAAAAAACTCTTACACCCAGCGCTCGACCCCGAAACGAGAATCGATCAGAGCTGGCCAGTGTGCACCGAGAATTACAGAAACTTCGCTGACGGATGAAGAGTATCTCGCTTGTGTTGAGGAGACCCGGCAACGGATCGGTGTTGGAGATGTTTACGAGGTCAACGTGGCGCGCGGGTTACTACTGGATGATGTTCCTGCAGCCGCCGATCTCCATCGGCTCTGGCGTCAAGCCCAACCGGTTCCCTATGGTGCTTTCATCCAGGGAGATCCGGTTTCAGTGGTGTCGGCATCTCCGGAGCAGTTCTTGAGCCGTAGAGGTGACTTGATCAGTACCAGGCCCATCAAGGGAACCGTTCCGCGCGAAGCAACTGCGGCACTCGATTCTGCGGCGGCACAAAGATTACTTCGCAACGAAAAGGAGCGTGCGGAACTGGCGATGATCGTTGATCTGGAACGCAATGACCTGGGGCGAATATGCCAGCCGGGAAGTGTTGCCGTGACGGCTGCCGCTGAGGTCGAGAAATATGCTTCGGTGCTACATACCGTGGCGACAGTGGAGGGACGGCTTCGCGGAAATCCTGGCCCGGGAGAGATTCTCCGGGCGACCTTCCCGGGGGGGTCGATCACTGGTGCACCCAAGATCGCAGCGATGGAGCAAATCCGTCAATTGGAACCGTGGCCGC
>JBBWWC010000036.1:0-3829 GCA_050256555.1 Planctomycetota bacterium
GCAGTGTGCAGGATGTCCATCGTCGAACCGTTGTCGGTCAACAATTCGATCTCGATGGCCGTGCAGATCCGGATTTTAATCTGAATCTTTACGAACAAGCGGTACAGGCAAAGACCGGTCGTTACCTGGCGCTTGGTATGGTCGGAAGTGCCATCGTGGCTGGGCTCGATGAATCTTCGGTGGAACTCTTGTGGCAGGTTGGAGACCAACTGGGGCCCGCTTTTCAGATCCAGGATGATTTACTCGACATGACTCGAAGCAAGGGGCGTGGTGGAGAACTTGGAAATGATATTCGTGAGGGAAAGCCTTCCATCCTCTACGCTCATGCTCTGGAATCTGGTGGCCTGAGTAGTGCTGATCGGAATGAACTGGTTTCAGTGCTGGGAAAAGATCGTTCGCAAACTTCCGATGAGGAAGTGGCCTGGGTGATCGATCTCTTTCAGCGTTGCGGTTCGATCGACTTTGCGCACGATCAAGCACGAAATCGTGCTGAAAAAGGGGTTCGTTTGTTCCGCCAAATCACCGGAGTTCCTGAAATCGTTAGTGAGCAGTTTGAAAACATTGCGCGTTACGCAGTGGAGAGGGACAGGTAGTTGGATTTAACGAAAAAAATAGCAGTTATTTTCGGTGGCGATTGGGGCGAGCGACAGGTCTCCATCGAGAGCGCCAAAGAAGTGATCGGTTGGCTTGTCGAGGCTCAATACGATCCGGTCCCGGTCCGCTGGGATTCGAACGGTTGGGTTCGCTGTTCCACCTTTGATCTGGAGGAACAAGCAGATCAATGCGATCCGCTCGCGCTTCTGCAGGATTTGCGGAGTGAAGATGTTGAGATTGTTTTTAACTGTCTCCATGGCGGGGCCGGAGAAGACGGAACCCTGGCAGGTTTGCTGGCCGTAGTAAAGATGGCGCACACCGGTGCCGGTGTTACGGGGAGTGCGGTTTCGGCGTGCAAGATCACTTTTCGTCAACGGATGCGTGGTATCGGGCTGAGGGTTCCGACCGGTGCCGTAGTTCATCAGGAAGTGTGGGATCGTCGACAAATCGACGTTCTCGAAGGAGTCGACCGGGAGGTTTTCTATCCTTGTTTTGTCAAGGATCCTTGTGGTGGATCTTCTGAAGGTGTGTTCCTGGTCGAGAATCGCATCGCCCTGATCGAGAAAGTGGATGTGGTTTTTAAAAGTTCACGTTTGGCTTTGATTGAGCAGCGGGTTTCAGGGCGTGAAATTTCTGTCCCCTGTTTGGGTGGTCGAAAAGGTGTGCTGCCGCAGGTTCTTCAGCCGGTGGAGGTGATGTATCCGGAAGGTGAATTCTTTGACACCGAGCTGAAGTATGGCCCACATAACACCCAGTGTCCCGCCAAGATCGGTGCTGAGCAGTGGCATGACCTGGCACGTGAAATCAGACAACTGCATCTGGAGTTGCAACTCGGTACGGTGAGTCGTACCGATCTGCTCATCGATAACGAGAATAATACGATCTATCTTGAGACTAATAGCGTTCCGGGAATGACGAAGGATAGCCTTTTGCCGCTATCGGCTGCCCAGACAGGTCTGGATGGTCCTTCGTTGGTTCGCAAGATGATTGAAATCGCGGTCTACGATCATCTTGAAAGGTGGAGTAGTGCTCCCAGTGCCATCTGAGATCCCTGGAGGTGGGGATCTAGGTGACGTCATCGAATTGATCGAGGAGGCCGGTCAGCTTCTCCTGTCGCACCCTGCGGCATCCCTCAACGTCGAGCACAAGGGTTTCAGGGATCTGGTGACAGCGGCCGATCTGTCTTCGGAAAAGTTGATCCTGGAGGGGATTCAGCGACTTTTTCCGGACGATTCGATCCTCGCAGAAGAAGCGGGCTCTGTAGTCAGTCATGGAGCTCGTTGCTGGATCATCGATCCGCTCGATGGGACCACCAATTATTCGCATCGACATCCCTTCTACTGTGTTTCTGCTGGTCTGGTCGATGCTGAAGGACCGGTGGCAGCGGTGACTCATTCACCAGTCCTTGGTCTGAGCTGGTTTGCGATTCGAAATGGTGGCAGTTGGCAGCGGGATCGATCGACAGGGCTTGCTACACAGCTACGAATGAAGTCCTGTCCGCAACTCAGCCAGGCATTGCTGGCGACTGGTTTCAGCTATCAACGTAGAGAGCTCGATCATGGAGCGCTCGAGGTGTTCGGTTCGTTGCTGAAAACTGCTCGAGAAATCCGTCGTGGTGGTAGCGCCTGCCTGGATCTGGCCTTTACTGCGGCAGGAATTTTCCAGGGGTTCTGGGAGTTCCATCTTGCACCTCATGATGTCGCTGCTGGTTGTTTATTGGTTCGAGAAGCCGGTGGCATCGTGACCGATTCCTCTGGGCAAGATGATTGGCTCCATGGCGGTAGTATCGTCGCCGCTACTGCAGACCTGCATCCTCTACTGCTGGATTCGGTTCGAAGTGCAACTCCGCCACAGGTTCCCCATCAGAGAGACCTCCGATGACTTCTCGGCGTGGACGTCCACTGGTAGTTCGCGGTGCAGCCGAGAACAATTTACGGGCCATTGACATCGAGATTCCTCGCGATCGATTTGTCGTGGTTACTGGAATTAGCGGTTCGGGTAAATCGACTCTGGCTCATGGAATCATTTGCCGCGAGGGACAGCGCCGATTCGTTGAGAGCCTCAGCCCTTACGCGCGCCAGTATCTGGGTCGTCTCGATCGACCGAAGGTGGAGACGATTGAGGGGCTCAGCCCAACCATCTCCATCGATCAGAAAACGATTTCTAGGAATCCTCGATCAACAGTCGGAACGATCACCGAGATTCTCGACATGCTTCGCCTGTTGTATTCACGACTTGGGGTTCCTCACTGTCCCAATTGCGGCGAAACGATCGAGGGGCGTAGCCGTGATCAGATAGTTTCTCACGCCTGGGATCATCATCAGGGTCAGGAGGTGCTGGTTTGCTCTCCGATAGTGCTGGAGAGAAAGGGCGAGTATCGAAAAGAAATCGAAGAGCTGAGAAATCAGGGCTTTGCACGAGTTCGAATCGATGGCGAGCTGATTCGCCTTTCAGAAGAGATTGTCCTGGCTCGTTATGAACGACACACGATTGAAGTTGTTCTTGATAAGTTGAGACTACAAGAAGGAAAAAGAGGGCGTTTTGCAGAGTCGGTTGAGAAGGCTCTCTCCATCTCCGATGGACTAGTCAATGTCGTCTGCAAGGAAGACTCGCGGATTTTCTCGAGTCGATTTGGCTGTTTGTCGTGCGCCGTTTCCTTTCCGGAAATGGAACCCCGTCTGTTTTCCTTTAACAGTCCCCAGGGGGCTTGTACCCGCTGTGCAGGTCTGGGCAAAAGGCGGTCTCCGACCGAGCAGACCGTGGTCAAGAATCCGAAACTGTCGATCGAAGATGGCGGCCTGATTTTGCGTCGCCAGGGCAAAGTAATCCGTGGGATTTCTGTCGCATGGGAGGATTTGGTCAAGGTCGCCCTGGCCGAACGAATCTCGTTGGAGCGACCGTGGAACAAGCTTTCCGAGCGCGCCCGCAGATTGTTGCTGGAGGGCTCTCGCGCAGTTGGGGCCAGTAGTGACTGGCCGGGATTCATCACCTTGATAGAAGAGGCTTATGATCTAGAAGGTGGTCGTGAGTTGGAGCGAGTGATGCCATGGAGTGTTTGTGGTGACTGCGATGGCAGTCGTCTGCATCCGCTTCCACGTGCTGTGAAGTATCGTGGTATGGGAATCGATCAAATCTGTGCGATGACTGTGTTGGAAGCGCGTCAGTTTTTCGCAGAACTCGAACTCGATGAGCAAGAGCTACGTATCGGTCAGTCACTGTATCCAGAGATCGAGTC
>JBBWWC010000037.1:0-9014 GCA_050256555.1 Planctomycetota bacterium
TGGGGAGTACCTCCCGAGGAGATCCTGTCGCGATCCCGAACCCGTAATACGACGATGGCTCGAAGTATAGCGACTTATCTTTCGCGAATACTTACCGATCATACGCTTGCTGAAATTGGCGAACATCTGGGTGGGCGTACCCATGCCACCACGAGTAGTTCCTTCCGCAAGATTCAACGTCTGATTTCAAAAGACGATGCATTGCGTGAAGAAGTGGAGCGTCTCGTGAGGGATTTACGCGGCTGAGGGGAGAGAGTGATGGTCGGGTCTAGTTCTGACTTTCACTCAGACTTTGACGAAGTTCCTGCCCGTATCCCTGGAAATGATCTACTACGAACCTCGTTGAGCTCTTTGCGTGGTGTGGGCCCGGCCATTTCTCGGCACCTGAAACGCCTTGGATTGGAGACGCTGGGAGATCTACTTCATCATTTCCCGAGCCGCCAGGAAGACCTGGTGGTACATGGTTCGATCCGAGATGTCCCGGACGGTGAACGCCGAAGTATCTACGGCACCGTGGAAGAAGACCCCTGCTGGATTTCTTCGGGGCGTGGACGGTGGGAAGCGAAACTGATTTCCTCTGCTGATCCTTCGATCGAGATCACGCTTCACTGGTTTCACTCGCGTCGTTTTCGTCCATCGGTGGCTCGTAACTGGCAAGGTTGGGTGACCGGAGCGGTAAGGCAATTTCGCGGCCTGGTGATGGCCCATCCTTCACTGGCACGGATCGAGGAAACAGCACCTCTACCGGCTGGGCATGGCCAGATCGTTTCGGTGTATCCGTCGACGGAGGGAGTTTCGCAGGATTTATTACGCCGCTTGATCGGGCAAATTCTCGATCATCCTGACCTGGAGCTGGATCAAGACCTGCCACCGCTGATCGGTTCTTCCCGGAGTTTGCTGGAGATTTTCCGTGGATTTCATCGTCCCGCCTCGTCTGCCGAGAGCGAGACTTGTCGAGCTCTACTGGCGCGGATCGAGATGTATCTGCATGCGATCCGCCAGGTTCAAACACGGATCGCCCGGCAGTCACGCAAGATCGAGCCCCTGATCGTGACACCGGAGGTGGAAGAGCGGATTCTGTCACGTTTTCCTTACGCACTGACCGAGGCGCAAAAACGGGTTATTGAGGAGATCCGTGTGGATCTGGCGGCAGGATTTCCGATGGCCCGGTTGGTCCAGGGAGACGTCGGTAGCGGTAAAACGGCCCTGGCGATCTGGGCCTTACTGGCCGTGATCGCTTCGGGCCAGCAGGGAGCCCTGATTGCTCCGACAACGGCCCTGGCTGAGCAACACAAGAAAACGCTGGATAATTATCTCGCCGGATCGCGTGTTCAGGTCGCATTGATTGTTGCTGGTAGTGCAGTTCAACAACGGGAAGCTGCTGCCAGTGGCGAGGCCGCAATTGTTGTCGGAACCCATGCGCTTCTTTCTTCATCGGTATCTTTTTCAGATTTGGCACTGGTTGTCGTCGATGAAGAGCAGAGGTTCGGAGTTCAACAGCGGCAGGAGATGGCGAAAAAAGGTGCCGATGTTCATCGACTTCATCTCTCTGCGACTCCGATTCCAAGAAGCCTGGCTCTGGCCCTCCGTGGAGATTTCGATCTTTCTCGGGTAGCGGAGCGCCCTCCTGGTCGCCCACCAGTTCGAACCCGGAGGGTCGAGTCGGACCAATTTACTTCCGCACTTGAATTTCTTGAACAGGAGTTGAGGGAAGGGAATCGAGTACTGTTTGTTGTACCTCGTATCGAAGATGGGGATGGCGATGACCCGGTTGGAGTCGAGCAGCTGGTGGAGCGCCTCAGGCAAACGTCCCTGGAGCGGCTGGGGGTCAGCTCTCTTCATGGACGACTTTCAGGGTCGGAACGTGAATCGAGGATGAGAGATTTCCGGAGCGGCAAATGTCCTATTCTTGTGGCAACAAGCATCGTCGAGGTCGGCCTTGATGTTCCGGAATTGACGGTTCTGTGGATCGAAGGTGCTGAACGTTTTGGATTGTCACAGTTACACCAGTTGCGTGGTCGGGTCGGTCGAAGCGAACGCCCTTCCTGGTGTTTTTTCACGGCAGGGCAAATTTCTCCCGAATCCGAGGAGCGACTGGAGGCGTTTGTCACAGAAGATGATGGATTCCGTCTGGCCGAAAGGGATTTGCTGTTGAGGGGAGGAGGCGATGCTGAAGGGGCCCGTCAGAGTGGTCCGGGAGGATTCCGTCTGGCCCGGCCGCTGGAGGATTTACCCTCCTTTCAGGCCCTTTCCGAGGCTCTCATGGCGCGCTGGCGAGATTCTGGCCAGTTGGAGGAGGATTGGTTGGTCGGGCGACTGGGCCGATATCTTGGGCCTGCGGCGCTGGCCAAAGATCGGGCAGCGGCTTCTCCCGACCCCTTGCCGCAAGAAAGCGCTAGGCTACAATCAAAGCCTAGGGTGGACGATCCCGGTGGGGACCTTTCGCGCTGATCTGATTCTCAGGAATCGATTCCTTTCAAGAGTTTGTTCATGTTTGGATGAATTTCTGTGAATCATTGAGCCGCTGGTGCGTCATCTTGACGGTTGTCTGGTGACGAGCTGTGGTTGAAACGATCAGCGAGTTAGTACTCGTGGTTGGCCCGAATTTCCTGGAGGAAAGAAAGGAACTGTACTCATGACGGATTCCAAGAGCCCTGAGCGGCGTCGATTCTGGATTCCACTCCTTCTAGGAGTTTCCCTTGGTGTCAATTGTATCTTCTTTGTTCAGCCACCGGCTTCAGATATCGCCTATGGCGATGCCGCCGATGGTACCAATGGATACATCATGGCGTCATTTGTGTTGCAAGGTAAAGGACAGGCTGAGGGCTTGGCGATCTTCGATACCAATACCAAGCGACTCTGGACTGGATTTGAGAGTGGGAACGGATTCAACGTGTATACGGTCCGTGATCTTTCCTACGATTTTGTTCCACAAAGTTATTCCCAGCGGGGGAAACAGAAGCCCACTGTGGAAGAAATGAAAAAGGGCACTCGTAAATAACTAAAACGGCTTCCATTGGAAGGTCAGAACTGATGTCCGATCGCGTGAACTTTGACCAAGCAGCAGCTCTTCTCGGTATATCTAACGAAGAGCTCCAGGGGTTGGTCAGCAACCAAGAGATTCGTGCGGAACATGATGGTGGCGATGTGTTTTTCCGTGAGGAAGACATCGAGGCCTATCAGAAAAGCCGCTCTACGGAACCGACCGTAGTTCTTTCCGAGTCCACCGAGGATCTTCTCGATGGGGGCGGGTTGGAACTAGAGGACCTTTCTTCCGAAGAGACGGTTCTCAATATCGAAGGGCTTCTCGAAGATGATGGAGCCGGAATCCTTGAGGGAGAGACGGAACTCGATCTAGGCGGGGTTGGCGACGACACCGTTCTCGATACCGATGAACTCTCTTTTGACGATTCCTTCGATTTCTCGGATGACGAGACTGTGGGGGATACCGGCGGGGATGATCTGCTCCTGACCGGAGCCACGGAGATGCAGCTGGTTCGTAAGCGGCCTTCTACAGCGATGACGGTGCTGCTGGCATTAACCCTGCTGATTCTTATGGTTCCTGCCGCAGTATTGTTGAATCTGATCAATGGTGACGGCGCTTTCCCTGAATGGGCGACTGAATCGACCGTTGCATTCATGAATGGTCTGGTGGAATCGGTGGTTGGAGCCTTCTGATTGACGATTTCGGTTTGACCGGGAGCCCGACATCGAGAGCCTTCAAGCCTCGATGTCGGGCTCTTTTCGTTTTTTTGGATAAGAGGTCGTGGGAAGCGAGACTCTTGCTTTCGCACCGCTCATCTCCGTGGCACACTGTGCACATCCGGAGGTGCCGCACCCCAGTTTTCTCGGTCGATTCTTGTTGAGGGTTGGGGGTTCTTCGGAGTGGTTGACGTTCCGACATGGGTTCGTGAGAACGGTCGGTTCCGGAAAGGATCTTTTTGATGACGAATCTGCAATCCTGGAAATCTCTGAGCAGCAGTGCCGCAAGTAGGCGTCTGATTTTGCATGCCTTTGTGATAGCCCTGATGCCTTTGTTTCTTTCCGCGTGTGTTCCCTATGTCAAATACAACGATGTGGTCTCCAAATTGGAGAGAGCCAATCGTGTCAATTTCGATATGGAAAAACGCCTGAAAGATTCTCAACTGACAGGTTTCTCTGGCGATGCTCAATTGCAAAGAGCTTCGGCGACGATCCAGTCGTTGCAATCAGACCTTGCCGGGATCTCGGGTGAACGAGATGTTCTTCTTGAGACCAATAAAGCGTTACAGTTGAGTCTCGAAGAGATGCCGAAGGTGTTTATTTCGACAGAGCAGTTTGCGCCTCAAATCCGGACCAATCCGGAAACTGGAGGTTTGATGCTCAATGATGAGTTGCTCTTCGGTAAAGGCCGTAGTGTCTTGCTTAAGCAAGGAAAGCAATTGATCGGTGAACTGGTCAGCATCATTCAGCGCGACTATCCTGATCGAGACATTTACATCGATGGCCACACCGACAACACTCCGATTCAGAAATCCAAGAACGCGGACAACTGGGAACTGGGAGCGAAGCGAGCTCATGCAGTATTCCAGGAGTTCGTCAACAAAGGTGTCGAGAAGAATCGTATGAGACTGACCTCTAATGGTTGGGCCAAGCCGATTCCGGGAGTCGATCCCAATACGGAGGCTGGGCGTTCCCAGTGCCGTCGTGTCGAGATTCGTATCGGTAACATCGGAGGGTGATTTTCCGTGTCTTTCGGGCCCCCTCTTCGGGGAGCGAGAGAGTCGTAGTCAGTAAGGATCTCAAAGGGGAGAGGGGAGTTTCACCATGAGTGATCTCCCCTCTCCCCTTTCTCGTGCCGAAGTACTGGAAGAACTGGAGCTACTGGGATTCCGTTTCCAGGGTAAGCGTGGCCAGAATTTCCTCTTTGATCCAAATCTTCTCAAGGCCTTGGTCCGTGATTCTGGAGTTGTGACAGGGGATCGAGTTCTGGAAGTCGGAACCGGTGCCGGGACCCTGACTCGGGTTTTGCTTGAAGTCGGCTGTCATGTAACCAGTGTCGAGATCGATCCGATTCTGTGTGAGTTCTTGAGGACTCACCTGGCCCATCCACGCTTGAAACTGGTCGAGGATGACGTTCTGGAGTCGAAAAATCAGATTGCCGCTTCAGTCTGGAGCTCTTTTCCAACGACCGAAGAATCTGGAAATGGAGAATTCCAGCTGGTGGCCAATCTGCCCTATTCGATCGCCAGTCCACTGGTTGCAATGCTGGTGACGCAACGACCCGATTTGCACCGAATCGGGGTCCTGGTTCAGCGCGAGGTCGCAGAGCGGTGGGTTGCAGCCCCTGGAACACGTGAATATGGAACAGCCACGGTACTGCTGAAGCTGCTGGGCGAGGGCAAGATCTCACGCAAGGTTCCAGCGCATGCCTTTGTTCCGGCTCCGCGAGTGGAATCGGCCTTCTACACCTGGACCCGGTTTGAATCCCGGGAGCCGATTCCGGCCGGATTGGTCGATCTGGTTCGGAGCTGTTTTCGTCAGCGCCGTAAGACTTTACGGAAGATTCTCAAGGAGCAGCTGAGCGCAGAGGATCGCTGGTGGCAGGAGATGGAAGTGGCCCCCTCGGCGAGGCCTGATCAACTCGACCCACAGCAGTGGATTTCGCTGGCCCGGCGGATCGAGGAGATTTCCGGCGAGAGGTAGCCTGCTATTGTGTGGAGGGTTATCATCCCCATCTGCCAGTCCGGATTTCCTCCGTGCAACTGGCTACGCCGAAGACGGCTTCTTCCACATTTTTTAGCTTACCCGATTCTTTCGGATGATTTCTGACACTTCCTTGGTGGAATTGTCAGTGATCTTTTTGACCGAATTGGATTCCTTGGCTCAGCGGTGAGGTGAAGGAATCAGTTTTCTGTTGTCGTTTCGAGAGCTGTACATTTGGTGTAGGAGCGAGAAGGTTGATGGACGGGATCTCTGGCCAGGATGAACTTGAGCGGATTCGCGATGGTAATCCCATCGAGGACGTGATTCAGGGATATGTAGAACTCACTCGTCGGGGAAATGTCTTCAAAGGATTGTGTCCCTTTCATGGAGACAATAATCCTTCGATGGATGTGAATCCAGATCGAAGAACCTTTCGCTGCTGGTCATGTGACGAACATGGCGACGTTTTTTCCTTCATACAAAAAATTGAGCAATGTGAGTTTGTTGAGGCAAAACAGATCCTGGCTGATCGTGCCGGTATCGAGATCCAGCAGTGGAGGCGAGATCCGATTCAGGAACAGGAAGAGGATCAAGATCTTCAACTCCTCGAACGAACGACCAATTGGTTCCAAAAGCAGCTACAGGCTCCGGGTGGTGCAGTGGCTCGCGAGTATCTGGCTTCTCGAGGCTTCTCCGAGGATTCGATACGTAAATTTCGGATCGGATTTGCGCCGCCTGGTTGGAGCCAGCTCTTCGATGAGCTGAAACGCTTTGAACAAGAATCTCCAGGAGTTCTGGCACGCGCCGAAAATCTCGGGCTGCTAAATCGAAAGACCAAGGCTGAAGGGGATCGTGTTTACGACGTTTATCGCGATCGCGTGATTTTCCCGATACGTGAAGCTCGGCGGGGTAAAGTGGTGGGATTCGGTGGCCGACATCTGGGTTCTGATCCCCAGGCCACCGGTGAGCCTCCGGCCAAGTACTACAATTCTCGCGAGTCCCGAGTCTTCTCGAAGAAACATCTGTTGTACGGGTACCGGGAAGGCCGAAAGGACATCAGTCGTTCAAGGCGGGTGATTCTTTGCGAAGGATATACCGATGTCATCATGGCGCATCAGAATGGATATCCGATGGCGGTTGCGACTCTTGGCACGGCCCTGACCCAGGAAAACGTATCCTTCCTGGCAAGGAAGGTCGATTCGGTCGACCTTCTTTTTGATGGTGACGACGCCGGCCAGAGAGCGGCACTGCGCTCCAGTGAGCTTTTCCTGGGAACTGAAGTGGGGGTTCGAGTCGTCATCTTGGATGCAGAGCAGGATCCATGCGATCTTCTCGTCTCTGAACAGGGCCCCCAGCAGTTTGAGCAATTACTTGAGTCGGGAGTGGATCCTATCGAATTTGTCGTTCAGCAGATCCTTCTGGAATACCCAGGTGAGAGTACGGCGGTGAGCCAGCGCCGAATCAGCGAGATTTCACGGCGAGTGCTGGATCGATTTGATGGTGCAACGCTGGAAGTCGCAGCCCGGGTTGTCGCCCGGCTGACAGGTTATAGTGAGCCCAGTATTCTTCATGATCACCAACGACTGAGTGCCACGCATTCGGTGCCTCGCTCGGCGCGGAATGATCAGCAAGGCGAGGGCCCGCTCGATGAGGTTCCCGCTGCGGATCTTTTGACCGAGGATTTGACTTCTACTGAAGATGCGATTCTGGTTCAGATGGTTCGATATCCGTCACAGGTCGAGGTTTTACTGAAGATTTGTCCGCCGGAACGTTGGAGTCATCCGATTCGTCGTGAATTAGCGTTGAGAATTCGTCAGTTCGGCGAAATCCCAGATCCAGTCCATATTCAGGATGTTCGAGAGAAGTCTTACTTTTTGCGTCTGGTGGAGCGTGTCGAGCGTGAAAATAGCGGTCTGTCTACCGCAGATCGTTTTCGGGGCGAGTTCGATCTTTCACTGGAGCTGTTGGTTAGATTTCTGGAGCAAAAACGACAGAAAATTCCGTACCTGGCAATAAATCTAGAGGACATTGTTAGTATTAACGAAGAGATACAAAAGATAACAGAAGAGCCTGATTCTTTTAAGAATTCATCGCTCTTGCTTCAAATCATCAATAAGTTTGTGGGTAGGGGGGAAATAGCACCCTCCAACCCTGAGCTGGCCTAGGAGAGGAATCCGATGGATTCGTTTGATTACGAACTGTCCGAAAGTGATACCGATGGGGAGATTTTCGGCATGGCGGAAAGCGCTACCGAAGAATTCCAGGGCGATGACGATGCAGAAATAGGTGTCGCCGAGCTGGATGAAGATCAAGAGGATGGCGAAGACGCTGAAGCGAAAGATGATCTACCTACTTTAGCTTCGGAAGATCCGATCATCGAACCCATCGATGACGATGAACCTCAGCGACCGATGGAAGAGATTCCACGAATCGCTTCAGGCAGACCTTCAGCACGTGAACTCTCCAAGGAGAAGCGGACGATGGAGGAGGGGCTTGCGCGCCTATTGGAGTTTGGTAAGGCGCAGGGGCATGTCACTTTTGAACAGTTCAATAACTGTTTTCCTGAAGAGTGCAACACTCCGGAGCGTATCGACCAGGTTTATGATCTTCTGGAAAGCCTCGACATCGAGGTCACCGATGATCCGGTCAAGATCGATCAACTTCCCGATGATGCAGATTTCACTGGCGAGAAGATTGATGATCCCGTGCGTATGTATCTTACGCAAATGGGAGAGATACCACTTCTTACAAGAGCAGAAGAACTACTTCTGGCCAAGACCATTGAAACCTGCCGGGATTACTATTGGACCTCAATCTATTCTTCCAGTTACTGCCAGAAGCAGATGATACGTCTGTGCCAGGAAGTTCTTTGTGGTGACCAGTCCATCGATAAGGTCATCAAATTGACTCCTTCCAGTGGCGAGCCGAGTCGCGAAGATATGCTGCAAAGAATGAGTCAGAATCTTGCGACCATCGAGCGGCTCTACCAGATGAATCTTCGCAATAAAAAGAAACTGGAGTCGAAGAAGCTCTCCGATCGTTACAAGGAAAAGATTGCAGAAGCGGTCCAGGAAAAGGCGATAAAAATAGGGCTACTTCTGGGCGAGTTGGTCTTCAAGCGTGAAATCCTTGACAGCTTACGCGATGCGATGCGTAGCCAGTGGCGGAAAATTTGCCACTCGAATCGTAGGATCGAAGCTGTGCGAAGCCGTCGTGGTCGTCGCAAAGCCGACAAGGATCTCGTCGATTCTGAACTTCAAAACATCGATGAGATCGAAAAGCTTGCCATGGAGGTCTCGGAGCCTTTCAGTCAGCGTGTTCACGGAATG
>JBBWWC010000038.1:0-2223 GCA_050256555.1 Planctomycetota bacterium
GTCCGGCTTGAGATTCTCGAGCAGGTCAAAGAGAACGCCGAGCAGAATTCCGATGGATTACTCAACTTCATCGCGATGACCAGCATGCTCACCGGAGGAGCACTGAGTCAGGCAGCAGTTTTCTCGCTTGGAATCATGCCATACATCAGTGCCTCGATTATCTTCTCCTTGATGACGAAGGTTTTCCCGAAGCTCGAAGAGTTGCAGAAAGAGGGTGAGGCGGGGCGTAAAGTCATCAGCCGCTGGACTCGTTATTCGACGGTCTTGCTCTGTTTGATACAGTCCCTGTTAATCGTCCAGTGGGTCTCAAGCCCTGATTCTGGGATTAATGGCCAGGCGATTTCTGATAGTGGCTTTGCCATCGGGCTTTTGCAGGTGATGGTGATGACCGCAGGAACATTGTTCCTGATGTGGCTTGGCGAGAAGATCACCGAGAACGGAATCGGTAACGGGATTTCCTTGATGATCATGGCTGGAATCGTTTCTTCCTTCCCGGCCAGTATTGTTAGCTACTCCGCGGAATGGGCGGCGCTGGAGCCTGATGGCAAACCCGGCTTCATCTTGAATATATTGATGTTGATCGGTTTCTTCCTGGTGGTGGTTGCTGCAGTGGTCTTTATCACCAAGGGGCAACGGCGGATTCCGATCCAGAATGCGCGAACAGCAAGAGGTGCTGGAGGCCAGCGGCATTACATGCCGATCAAGGTCAATAGCGCTGGTGTGCTGCCGATTATCTTCGCTCAGTCGTTGCTCATCATTCCTGGCGTGGTGTTAGGATTCATGGGCGCTACAACTCTGGCGCAGTTACTGAGTTACGGAACCTTCTGGTATCTGACCCTGTACTCGCTGATGATCCTTTTCTTTACCTACTTCTGGACATCGCTTTACTACAACCCCGTTGAGATCGCCGACAATATGAAGGAGCACGGCTCCTTCATCCCAGGGATCCGGCCGGGCAGACGTACGGCTGAATATCTTCAGCAGGTGTTCTCTCGGATCACCCTGGCGGGAGCCGTTTTCCTGGCTGCCATTGCGTTGATCCCGATGCTGGTGACCCAGAAGATGGGTGTGGATTCTTTTGCTGCCCAGATGCTGGGGGGAACAGGAATCCTGATTGTCGTCGGCGTAGCGCTTGATCTTGTCGATAAGATTGAAGCTCAGCTACTGGCTCGACAGTACGAGGGATTTGTGGCTCCGCGACGTAAGAAGTCGGGAGCTGGTACGAGGGACCGTTAAACGGTGCGCCTTGTATTTCTCGGACCTCCGGGCGTTGGTAAGGGAACCCAGGCAGCTGGTCTTGCCAGTCAGTTGACCATTCCGCATATCTCCACCGGGGCTCTTTTACGAGCAGCCCTGGATCAGGGAACCACTACCGGACTGGAAGCGAAATCTTTCATGGACGCCGGTGAGCTGGTTCCCGATTCCGTGGTTTTAAAGCTTGTCGAAGATCGTATCTCCGAAACGGATGCGGCTTCCGGTTGGCTTCTCGATGGATACCCGAGAAATCTCGAACAGGCGGCAGCGCTGGCGAGCTTGCTGGGGCAGTTACAGATATCCCTTGATCATGCGGTGTACTTCGATTGCGCAGAAGCAGAAGTGGTTCGACGTCTCGGCGGGCGGCGTGTTTGCCGTAGCTGTGGAGAAACTTATCACATCGAATTTGCTCCCCCCCCGGAGATCTGTAGTGCAGCTACCGGTCAGAGTTGCGAAATCTTTCAGCGCAGTGACGATGTGGAAGAGGCGATTCTGAATCGATTAGAAGTTTATCGCCGCGAGACTGATCCTCTGGTCGAGCATTATCGAGATCAGGAACTATTGGCGGTTGTCGATGGTGCGGCCAGCATTGACAAGGTCAGTGTGGCGTTACGCGAGACTTTGGGGCTTCACCTGTGATTCACTACAAATCTCCACGCGAGATCGATCGAATGTCGGTTGCCGGGGAGATGGTCGCTCGCACCTTTCAGAAGATTGCTCCATTGCTCAAGCCAGGAATCTCGACTCAGGAGATTGATGATGCGGTGCGTGATTCAGTCCGGGACCTGGGTGGGAAGCCGCTTTTCCTCGGGTATCACGGATTCCCAGCTCACGCCTGTATTTCTGTCAATGATGAGGTGGTTCATGGAATTCCCGGAGAACGTGTGATTGGCGAGAATGACCTGGTCAGCGTCGATATAGGGATCGAAGCGGAGGGATTCTGCGGCGATTAGATCGGAAGAGCACACG
>JBBWWC010000039.1:0-9745 GCA_050256555.1 Planctomycetota bacterium
GGCGTGTTTGGCATCGGGGGGGCGTCGATGCGGCTCGAATTGCATCAAGGCCCGGACCGCATCGCAGATCGCTTTGGGAACGTTCTTGAGCGGTTCTGGTTCTTTACGCGATAGCGCATCGCTGAGTTTCTGGTAGGGGAGCCGCCCTGCCAGTCCCCGGTAGAGAAGTACGCCGACCGACCACAGATCGCTTCGTTCATCGACGGCGGTAGGACTTTCGATCTGTTCCGGAGCCATGTATTGCGGAGTTCCGAGAGCACTCTGTGTCAGCTCCGAACGGGCATCGGCTCGTGCGACAAGTCCTAGATCAGCCAGTAACGCATGGGTGGTTTCGAGTCGTGACCAATCGGTTCCATCAGAAGTCACCTCTGCGGCAAAGCGCAGCAGAACGTTGCCTGGTTTCACATCGCGATGAACCAGTCGCTGTTCATGCAGATGGGACAGTGCCTCGAGTAATTCGATGGCGCGTTCCATCAACCACTTCCAGCGGTCTGCAGGCAGCCCACCGGGGTGCGCTTGCAGTACTTCTTCGAGAGAGAGCGGACCGACATACTCCATCACGTAGAAGAGTGAATCGCCGTTCCAGCCCAGATCGAGCAGCGGTACCACATGTGGGTGGGAGATCTCCTGCAAGACCCGAACTTCTCGTTCGAAGCGGCGGCGGTCCGTTTCTTCGAGATGACCGGGCATCATCTTGATGGCGACAGCGGCGCCATCGCGGGCCTCATCGCGGGCTCGCCATACCTCTCCCATCCCTCCCTGACCGATGCGTACATCGAGCCGGTAGCGGTGATTGAGCAGGAGATCAGGACTGGGACTGGGCACGAACCCTCTTTCCGGGAGACAAAGTGGCCAGGATCTATCCACATGGTAGCGGTTTTTCACGGTCCTTTCCATAGATGGTTAAACTCTGTCCGGTCAGGAATGGTTCAGACTGGACGAATCAGCGCTGTGGCGCCAAGATCTGGCCATGAAGATGCTCATGCTCCATGTGAGAGATTTCTGGTACCAGACCCATTGCCGTAACCTCGAGACGGAACAAGAACGTCAGGAGGAAGCGACCGTTGCCGACGGCGCGGTGCTGGCGTGGATCCATGTCGAACCGCATGACCTCGACGACCGGGTGACGGCGGTGCGCAAGGCGATCAAGAATCTCAAGTGGCATGCGCGCAAGGTCGAGGTCGAGCAGGTGGTGCTGCACTCCTTTGCTCATCTGGCCGAGCAGACCGCCGAGCCGGAAGCTTCAAGGAGCATCATCGAGGAGATCGGCGAGCGACTCGAGTCGGTCGGCTACCAGGTCCATCACACACCGTGGGGTTACTTCAACGAGTTCAAGATGCATGTTGAAGGCCCTGGCATCGCCAAGGTGTTCAAGAGTTTCTAACGAGCGGTCCGACACGGTAAGCGAGCTCTCGAAGATCGCTGATTTAGTTGGTCGCTTTACGTACTCGTTCTTCTTCAAAGTAGAGACGTTCTCTGCGACTGTAATTGAAGGTGCCAAAGAACACTCCGAGCAATGCTCCCAGGACAAGTATTTCGGGAAGTTGTGTGGCGAACTTACTCCAGTTGAGTGGGATCCCCTGAAAAATGGAGTTGTAAATATCCCGGGTGAGCCTGCTACCAAAAATAATGGGAAATCCATAGATCGGAATGCCGCGGAAGATCAGATATCGGAAATATCCTCGTTCACGAATCTCGGTCCATTTTTCATGTGAGTAGCGAAACATCGTTGTCGCTCCTTGGTGTCTGAGATTTGAGGCGGGAGTTGCAAGATAAAGCCAAATCTTGTAGCGAGCGACAATTCTTTCGGATGATCGATCGGAGGATCAAATGAGCGGATACAGCTAACTCCACAGCTGTAACAATCCCGCCTCGACCAGCCCGATGATGAAACCGAGCACGCCGCCGAGGATCTCGATGTGACGCAATTCTTTTTTCGCCACGCGTAAAACCAGGCGTTCCATATGGTCCAGTTCAAAAGCGAGAATCCGGTCGCGAACTTTCTGTTTCAAGTCGAGCTGCTGGCCGAGGTTTCCTTGCAGATCAGAGCCGAGTTCCTCGACGAACTGGAACACTTCCTTCTCGATACGTGTCCGGATTTTCTCGACCAGGTCGGCTGGCAAAAATGCAGCCACCATCGGACCAAAACTCTGCAGCTGTTCTTCGATCAATCGATCGATACGGCCACTGAGTTTGTCTCGGATCGCATCGCTGGTGGCGATTTTTTGTACCAGAGCCGCGATGTCATCGGTCGAGATCAACTCCTCCTGGACCGTCTCGGCGATGTTGTCGGCGAGGTCCTTGTGGCGTCGTGGCACGACACCCTGGAACCGCAATGGCCCGATGCCCCGCGGAGTGTGCGGGCGAAATAGCATCTTGACTGCCAGCCAGTTGGTCGCCCAACCGATCAATGCTCCCACCAGCGGAAAGATAAGCCACGGCATCCAGGTCATTGTCGATGTCAAATCAAACCATCCAATCCTATTAGGTTCCGGTGTTGGTGATCGCGCTGATGAATGCAGGCAATGTTCAACTAATGATGCGGAACCGAGCGGGGCGCGTTTCCTTACCCCGTGGCGTCAGAAGTATCACCAATCCGAGGCCGGCGACAAATCCACCGACGTGGGCCCACACCGCCACCATGCCGTTACTGCCAGTCAGCCCCTGCAGTAGATCGAGACCGACCCAGATGCCGAGGAACCAGCTCGCACGTAGTTCGAAGGTGCCGATAAAGAAATAGAACCAGTAGAAGAGAGTCACCTTGGAGTGGGGGAAGCACAGCCAGTAGGCCCCGAGGGCGCCCGCTACCGCTCCCGATGCTCCGACCGTGGGAATCGAAGAATCGGGCGTGATTGCAGTATGAGCGAGTCCGGCAGCCAGTCCGCAAAGTAAGTAGAAGAGCAGGTATCGGCCGTGGCCCAGTCGTCCCTCGATGTTGTCGCCGAAGATCCACAGAAACCACATGTTGCCGATGAGATGGAGAATTCCGCCATGTAAAAACATCGACAGCAGTAACGGCAGTACTGCATTGGAAAAACTGACTTCGACCTCGACCATGAGATTTCTATATTGGGTCAGGAGTTGGTTTTGTTCGTGCCCGTAAGGATTCTCAACGTCGACAAACTCTTCGCCGGCAAGATATGAGACCAGTAATATCGGTCGTAAGCCGTGGTCGTAGGAGGCATTTTCGCCAGGGCCTAGTTGATACAGCGTCACCAGCACGTTGAGAACTATCAGCGCGATGGTGACATAGGGAGTGATACCACTGGGCTCGCTGTCACGAATAGGAATCATCCGATGGCTCTTTCCGTGGGGCGGGTATCGGTTCGGGCATCGGGGCGGATTTGTGCCGGAGTCATTTCCAGTAAGTTTCTGTGAAGGGCCAAGTTTCCCTCGACCATCGCATCGGCACTGAAGTCTTGTCGAGCTCGTTTGGCGCCAGACAGTGCCAGCTCTCGTGCACCTGCCGGATCATCGAGCAGTTGGTCGATGGTCTTTGCCAGGGTACTGGAATCGGCGGCAACAACGAGTCGTCCGGTGACATCGTCTTCGACCATCTCGGGAATCCCGCCGACAGCACTGGCGATCACCGGAAGCTCTTGGTTCATCGCATCGAGAATGCTGGTACACAGCCCTTCTTCAAGGCTCGGTTGCAAGTACAGATCGAGAGCATTGAGCCAGGAGCTGATCGTTTCCGGGGGCTGGAAACCGGTGAAGTGAACTCTCTCGGCGATGCCATGTTGTTTCGCATGTTGTTTGAGAGTTTCGGACTGATCGCCGTCTCCGATCAAGATCAGGTGAACAGGGCGTTGTCGATGACGAAGAAGGGCGATGGCATCGAGAAGATGAAGGTGTCCCTTTTCTTTCGTGAGCGATGCGACGCAACCGATCAATAACGCATCATCGGTGACCGCGAGCTGTTGACGGATTTGGGACGGGGTGGTGGTAGCGATCGATAGGGGAGGAACTCCATCGTGGACCACCTCGATTCGATCTTTGTTGATTCCGTCTCCTTGCAGCACTCGTGCAATTTCGTCGGAGCTGACAACATAACGATCGACCGATCGGCCGTATTTCAGTGACGTGAGGCCGGGAAATCCACTGCGATGGATGGAGCAACCGACTCGTCTGTGGACGATCGTTTTGGCGCCACTGTTTTGTCCCCAACGTGCCAGTAGCCCGCTCGAATGGGCATGGGCGGTGTGGTACTGGATGATCTGAGGTTGTCGCGCTCGGATGAGGCGCCGAAACTGCAGCAAATCCCTGGCACCTCGCATCGAGAGCGGGTGGACCGGGATTTCCGCTGCGCGGGCCCGTTGTTCGAGTGGGGTTGCCGGCGGGCAGACCAGGATCGGCTGATGACCTCTTTGGCGCAGGCCTTCCAGCAGCAGCAGCGTCTGGCGTTCTCCTCCGCGCCAGCTTCGGGCGGTGTTGAGATGTACAGAGGTGATCGGATTCATCGCGCTTTGGGCCCCTTTTCGAGGCTGGATGGTACCCGAGGCTCCCCCTCCGAGAAAGAGCAGCACTCTCAGGGGGAGGTCTTGCCGGATGGGACTCGGGCTCTGACAATGGCCGCCGGAAGGGGGAGGCGATGACCTGTCCAGCACATCTGGTTCGCAGTGAAGGAGGACGCATCGGGCTGTTCGTGCTCGATGGGCTCGGAGGCTTGCCTCATCCCGATCATGGTGCCACTGAACTGGAAGCGGCCAGCACTCCCCATCTCGATGAGCTGGCGACGAAGTCGTCTCTGGGGCGGATTCAGTTGCTACCGCCTGGGATCACCCCCGGATCGGGCCCGGGTCATCTATCGCTCTTTGGGCATGACCCGATGGAGCTGGAGTTTGGTCGAGGATTGCTCGAGGCTCTCGGCAGTGGTTACCCCCTGGCTGCCGGTGAGATCGCTGCGCGCGGCAACTTCTGCACCATCGATGAGGCGGGCCTGGTGACCGATCGTCGTGCCGGCCGTCCGACCGATGCCGAATGCCAGCGCCTCTGTCAGCGGTTATCGGATCAGGTCACCGTCGATGGCGCAAAAGTGCAGCTGCTGCCGGGCAAGGAGCATCGTTTCACCTGGGTGTTGACCGGAGATGGGCTCGGTGCCGGCGTCAACGATAACGATCCGCAAGTCACTGGTCGCGTGCCGCTGCCGTTTGTCGGTACCGATGAGGCTTCGGCTCGAACCGCTTCTCTGGCAGCCCAGTGGCTGCAACAGGCCACAGTAGTTCTCAAAGATGAAAGTGTCGCCAACAGCGCGTTGTTGCGTGGTTTTTCGACACGTCCCGAAGTGCCGACCTTTGAACAGCTCTATCAGTTAAAGAGTGGTGCCATCGCGATCTATCCGATGTACCGCGGGGTTGCGCAGCTGGTCGGCATGGAACCGCTCGAGGCGGGCAACAGCCTGGCCGATCAGGCCGGTGCATTGACTTCGGCGCTGGAAAATGGCTTCGACTTTGTCTTCGTCCATCACAAGGACACCGACACTGCTGGTCATTCCGGCGATTTCGCCGCCAAGGTGGGGGCCATCGAGGCTTTTGATGCGGCGTTACCATCCTTCATGGCCTCCGGTCTCGATGTCATCGCCATCACTGGCGATCACTCCACTCCGACCACCATGAAGGAACACTCGTGGCATCCGGTACCGTTGTTGGTGCACTCGCAACGGGTCTTACCGGTTGACGGCGTGCCCTTTCATGACCGCGGTTGCGTGTTCGGCGACATCGGAACCATCCGCGGCCCCGAACTGATGGCGCTGTTGATGGCTCACGCCAACCGCCTCGATAAGTACGGCGCCTAACCGGCACTTTATTGATAGACGCGTGAGCGATGGGATATGCATTGCCTGCGCGTTTCTTCTTATGTGACAGGGCCCTGTTTCCTCCAAATCTAATATCTGAAGAGGTTTGTATCGATTTTCGCTGCTTTGAATGGTTTCGAGGTTTGCTTTTCTCGGCGCATATGTAGGGTAAAATGACAGGTTGGGGATCAGGGTTCTGGGTTGATTATTCGATTCTCGGGTCTGCGCCCCTATCCGCCAGGCTCTTTTATTTCCAAGGAGGTGTCTTCGTGACACACCAGCGGCCAGTTTCGCCTTTCCAGCATTGTCGGTTGTTACTACTGCTTTGTTGGCTCTGTTTTCCTTCGATGGTTACGGGGCAAGTACCGCTACAAGTACCGATGCAGATACCGATGCAATTGTCGGATGAGTTGCTTGTGATCCGGTCAGGGCCTTCCTTTGCAAATATGAATGCTGAAGGCGACATAGATCTCGACGCAACACCAGCGCCAGAGATTGCTGGCGATGGAACCGAGCATTTTCGTGGCTGGTATCCGTATTCGACTCTTCCGCCTTTTTACGGTCCGACTTATCAGAACCAAGATGCATCCGATGTGATCTATCCCGGTAACGCTCGTTTTCACATCGATGCCGAACCGAAAATTCCTGGCGAGCTACGCCGACCTTTTGAAATTGCCGGACAGTTTGTTGCCGGTTACTGGATGGTTCACTTTGATCAAGGGGTCACACCGGAGTTGCAACGACGCCTCGATGAGCTGACCGGAGCGGTGCGTGGGCCCGATGGCCGCTCGCTGGCTCGCTGGTACATTCCGAATCGAACTCACATCGCCTGGGTCGAGAGCGCCAAGGTACTCGAAACCTTGGAGGGTTGGCCCGAGGTCGCTACCGTGTTGCCGTATCATCCGGCGTACAAGATCTCGCAATGGATCGGTAGCTTTGAACTGACCACTCCCGAACGCGTTGGAAGAAGTAGTTACCTGCTGAATGTCGATCTGATTCCGGGTCATTCTGCAGCAGCCGTTAAAGATGCCCTGACTGAACAAGGCATCCGTGTCGTCGATGAGATCTATCTGCCCGGATTGAAGACCTACGATGTTCATTACCTGATCGTCCAGGTGCGTCCGCAGCAGTTGCTCGATGTTGTTTTCATCGAGGGGGTGAGGATGATCCAGGAGACCGGTGATGGTCTACGCAAGTACGACATCTCCGGTGGTGGTAAGCTGCAGAACCGCACTCTGGCGGTCGATAATGGATCCGATTCACCGATCGTCACCACTTCGGCATTTCCACTGTGGTTGACGCAAAACCTTCAGGGCCAGGGGCAGATGATCGGCATTATCGACACTGCTTACGATGTCAATAATGTCGGAACCGTGGGTTGTGCCAACGGTTTCCCCGATCTCCTGATCGATAACTTTGGTTACGCCGATCCGGTCAATGCGAGCTTGTTGCTTCCGACGATCGGTGCTGGAGGCGTCAGTTTAAAAGTTCCACGTGTCGATGAGCTTGGCGGTGCGACTCTCCTCGGAAATGCCGCTACCGAGCACGGAGCATCTGTTGCTGGAGCAGCAGCCGCTGATTTTTATGGCAATGATGCGAGCAAGTTCTGGGAACACGATGTCGATGTCTGGGAAACCTGGGCTCCATCTAATTTCTCTGGATTGCTTGGCCCGGGTATTGCCCATGAGGCGCAGCTTTATCTGACGCCGATGATGGATGATGCCGATGGCTTCCGCTGGGAGTTGCCCGGTGAGTTTCCTTCGAATATGGATACGACTCTTACCAACATGGCGAATGCCGGAGTCTGCACGACCAATCACTCGGTCGGTTTGGCCGAGGCAAACAATAGTTACTCCCAGACCACGGTGGTCCACGATACCGATGCGTTCAACCATCTCGATATGCTGCAGTGCATGGCTGCAGGTAACGATGGGGCCGTCGCCAATGCCATGACTTCGCAAGCGGTCGCCAAAAATGTGCTGGCTGTAGGTGCCAGTGATGACGTATTACGACCCGAAGATCGGATCACATTTTCCAGTATCGGGCCTCGTTTTGATGGAGCCCTCAAGCCGGAGATCATGGCCCCCGGTGGGGATACTTTCCCGCGCGATGGGGGAGTCTCTTCATCGCTGATTCTGCCCAATACCAATGGAACGGGATCGGATTCCTGCGCTTACTCCTTCATCCAGGGAACCAGCTTTTCATCGCCGATCATGGCTGGTGCCGGTGCCCTGGTGCATCAGTACTTTGAAGAGGGTCGATACGGAGGTGCGACACCTGTCACCGACCCGACCGCAGCTTTGATGCGGGCGATGTTGATCAACGCCGGGCACCGTTTGACTGGTGCCAACCTGGGAGATAATACTTACCCGAACATCCACCAGGGATGGGGTGAGCCGAACCTCAGCGCTGTTCTCGATTTCAACAGCGGTCCTCGTGCCTTGTATGTCGAAGATATTGCGCCAGCGGCTGGTTTTTCCAGTGCTGCGAGTGCCGCTCAGAACTACGCCGTCAACGTGACCTCTGCCAGCGAAGAGTTGAAGGTCACCCTGTCCTGGACCGACGAGCCGGGCACCGTGGGGACCGGAAAGAAACTGATCAATGATCTTCATCTGACGGTCACCTCACCGACCGGTGCGGTGTTCCGTGGTAATGACTTCAATGGAGTTCAGGGACAGAGTCAGACTGGTGGAGTCGCCGATACTCTCAACACCACCGAAAGTGTCATTCGCCTCGCTCCTGAACTGGGAGCGTGGCAGATCAATATCGACCCGTTTGAAGGAAACTTCTCGGTCAATCAGGGTTATGCGTTGGTGGTCACCGGTGGTATCAGCGTCGATGCTCCCGATTGCAACGGCAATGGAACTCCCGACGATGATGATATCGCCAACGGAGCGACCGATTGCAATGGCAACGGAGTACCCGATAGCTGCGAACCCGACTGCAACGCCAATAACATTGCCGATAGTTGTGATATCTCCGCCGGGACCAGTCTCGACTGTAACGGTAATGGAGTTCCCGATAGTTGAGATGTCGGCGCCGGTGGTTCGAGCGCGGATTGCGACGGCAATGGTACCCCGGATGAGTGCCAGCTAGCTGCCGGTGCTACAGACTGCAATGGCAATGGCCAGCTCGACAGCTGTGACATCGATCTGGCAGTTTCTTCCGATTGTGATTTCAATGGAGTTCCCGACGAATGTGATCTGGCCAACGGAGCGACCGATTGTAATGCGAACGGAGTTCCCGATAGTTGTGATCTCGTGGCGGGAATTCCAGATTGTAACACCAACGGAATTCCTGATTCCTGCGATCTGGTCGGCTCCATTTCGGATGGTCCGATTGCGGCCAATGGTGCCGAGACCCTTGCTGGTGCGGTGACGATGGGGCCTGGAACTCATGGCGTTAACACGATCGGATCGACCACCGATGGCGTGACCCTTGATCCTCTGGTCTGTGACCCCGGCACCTTTGGTGACGATCAGATCTTCAACGATATCTGGTACCGCTTTAGCGCTCCGGCGAACGGTCAGGTCGAAATTTCGACCTGTAATACGGTCGATTACGATTCACGGATTGCGGTCTACCTGGGAACCAATGGAGATGCTGCCAATGCAGTGGCGTGCAATGATGACGGTATTGGTTGTGCCAACTTCAGCTCCTTGGTGACCTTCCAGGCCACTGCGGGTTCGACCTACACCGTTCGTGTCGGTGGATTCAATGCTGGAAATGTCGGGACCGGGACGATGTCGGTGACCTGGTTATCGAGCGATGCGACCGGGGTCAGTACTGATACCAATGGCAATGGAATCCCCGATGAGTGTGAAGGGGCCGACTGCAACAACAACGGTATTCCTGACAACCAGGATATCGCCAACGGAACTGCAACGGACTGTGATCTCAATTCCGTACCCGATTCCTGTCAGACCGATACTGATACCGATGGAACCATCG
>JBBWWC010000040.1:0-7859 GCA_050256555.1 Planctomycetota bacterium
GCGATCTCCAGCGCCTGTTCACCACTATCGGGTTGCGACACGAGCAAGCTATCGAGATCGACGCCGAGCTTGGCCGCATAAGTCGGATCCAAGGCATGTTCCGCATCGATAAACGCCGCCACGCCACCATTCTTCTGAGCGTTGGCAATCGCATGCAGAGTCAATGTGGTCTTACCGGACGACTCGGGACCAAACACTTCTACAACTCGAGCCCGTGGCAATCCACCGATCCCCAGCGCCCGGTCCAACGAAAGCGACCCCGTCGGGATCACATCGACGGCATGGCGTCCATGATCCCCCAGCAACATGATCGAACCTTGCCCACACTTCTTGTGTATCTGCTGCAGGGCAAAATCAAGCGCCTGTTTTCTCTGTCCATCGATCCCCGGAATATTTTCGACCGGAGAGACATCCTTGGCCGAGGCTTTCTTGCCCGCCGCTCCACGTCCCTTACCTTTTGCATCACCCATCGTAATCCTCCATCCTCACTCGGTATCCCGGTCTTTGCCGGGGCTAGTTCCGTTCCCCTGGAAAAAATTTATCTCATTCGTAATTCGCACCGTCATTCACAGCTGCCGAAGAACTCGGCTTGTCTTGTTCCTGCCTTTCGCGCAGCTCTTGCTGAGCCGCATCCATCACTCGTGGTCGCCCGAGTACCCGTCGCCGGGTCGAACGATCGATTGAAGTATCTGAATCCTGTGTCAGATCAAACAACCGCTGCCGATCACCATCGATCGAACCATCGGCTCGCCACGGTACCTGCTTCAAAAGTTGCAACTCTGCTGGTGTCAAATTCCCCGCACGAGCGCGTAACCATTGCACCTGAGACGCCGCATGCTGCGCCGGTGTTGTCCAGGAGCGAGCGGTTCGTTGCGAATCTCCTGCGCACCCGGGTAAGAACCCGACACCCAGGAGGCAAAGAAGCAAGAATCGCATCCCCGTCGCTACACTTTTCTTTATCCATCGAGGAGAGCTCCCCGCCAAGGCGGAAGAACGTCGAAAGGTCGGTAGAAGCTGTCGAGGACAAAACCTCTTCCCGATTCGATAGCCGATCGCCGTCACGCCCTACTCCTCCGGATAACTCTTGTGCTCGAAATCATTTCCGACTCTTCTGAAGGCCCAATCTCTGACAGACAAATCCATCAGAAGACACCCCCGGAACCGATCTTCAGATCCGGAAATCGATGCAGAAGTACGGAAACATCCCGGGCTCTCGGGCGAATCCTGGGCACAGCAGATCTTGGATCATTCTGCACCCCACCGAGGTCGCTGTCAAAGCAGCGCATCCGGTCGATTCTGGACGAATCCTTGAATATAGCGCAGCCCCTGACAGAGCAGCAGATTCGTCGATGGTGGGCACCGAAATGGGGAAAAACGCCTAGAAACGGCGAGGAAAGAGATTCGAGCCACCTTCGTACGCATGCGCAATACGAACAATGGCGTTCATCACCTGCTTTTCGATATCTTCCAGGGTACGGAGCCCAGTCTCGGTATCGAGGCCGAGGGCCTGATCAATTTGCTCCGAGAGGTTTCCGGCAGCTTCAAATAACTGAATGATGGTCTGCAAACCGGTCGGACAGTCGATCTGCTCGGGAATTGAATCGACCAGCAGCTCCAGTTCACCAGCAGTGACCTTTTCGCCGGCCGCACTGGCCTCAAGAGCGGGACGCTGGATCGCCACCGTCAAACCGCGCAGCGGAAGCCCGGACCGATTGGCGATGGAGTGTGAAATTCCGGCCGGAACCACCACCACGCTGCCTGGAAAAAGATCGACAGAATCTTTCTCGCGGCGCACAACACCTCGCCCCTCCAGAGCAATCACCAGCTCCTCTTGCGAGGCATGGTGATGGACCGGAGTGCTTTCACCGTCCTGCAGGGAAATCTCCCAAAGATCCAGAACGCGGCTCGGTACAGCGGCACCATCCGCATCTTTTCGATTCCATGGTTGAATCTTCATCCGAGAACTCCCTCCACCAGAAGAAATGGTAGAGAAGTATCGGATGGAAGTGGTCATCCGGGCCACAGCCAGCAACAGAACTCAGCTCAAGATGGGCGAAGAAGGACCTTCATGACCCCTTTTTCTGCCGCTTTCTGCAAAGCCTGCACTCCATCCTCGAGGGCAAATTCTTCATCAATCAGATCGCGAGGATCGATGACGCCCTCGGCCAGGGCCGCCAGCGCTGGAGCAAAGGGACCGCAGCGCGATCCGACCAGCTGAATCTCATCGACCACCAGCCCCGAGGCATCGAGCTCAAGAGCACCGGCATAGGTACTCTTGAGTACCAGCGTCCCCATCGGCCGCAGCGCCGCACGGGCAGTTTCGAAACCAGAGGAGTTCCCGGTACACTCGACCGCTACGTCAAACTCCCCAGCTGTGATCGACTGGGAGTCTTTTGTCACAGCGATTCCAAGACCCGAAAGTAAAGAAAGCTTCCGTTCATGTCGCCCCAACACCGTCAGCTCGATGCCCGTCCCTGCCAGGACCCTGGCCACCAGTTGCCCGAGACGTCCGTCCCCCACCACCAGCCAACGATCTCCCGGAACTGCGTCGACCTGCTCGAGAATTCGCATCGCTGCCGCCAAAGGTTCGGTAAACACTGAGCACTCATCGGGCATACCATCCGGAACCAGTAGAAGATTACGTGCGGGTAACTGAAAAGAATCTGCAAAACAACCATCGCGACCGACGATACCCAGCACCGTTCGATCATTACAATGCCTTGGACGACCCGACTGACAGTGGCGACAACGACCACAGGTGGCGTTAATCTCTCCAACAACTTTTTTGCCAAGCCATTGCTCAGGTCCATCTTCCACAACACCGACAAACTCGTGGCCCAAGACTCCACGGTATGGATAGTAACCCGACATCAATTCCAGATCGGTCCGACAAACCCCAAGCAAAGTAGGTCTGATTCGAACTTCGCCAGCTGGAATCTCTTTCAATTGCAGATCATTGCGGAGACAGATCTCTTTTTTCTCCAGCCAGATTCCAAGCATCGAAGTCCTCTCTCTACAAACGGTTCGAGAACATCCTAGCTCGATGGTACGTCAGGTCGACTGGATCGATAAAATCTTGGTGTCATGATCGGCACAGAAAACCAATATGGTGGGATAAACGCTACGAGCTGGGGATTTCCAGCGATAAAAGCAACGACCGCCCCAACCCTTTCAGCAATCAGTACTGGTGATCAAGGGCACGATGGATTGACTGGAACAAGGCAATCAAGAGTATCCGGAGTGGCATCGATCCCACAAGAAGGGAAAGGCGCAGGAGGGGCGGAGCCACCGGTAAAAAGGTACTGCAACAAGTACACCGAGTCCGAGATGTCGACATCTCCATCGTCGTTGAAATCAAAAACATCAAGACAGCCCGTCAAGGGCCCGGGATTGTTAAAGAGCAGATTGAGCAAGCCCACCGGATCAGCAATATTAACCACATTATCGAAGTTCATATCCCCACGAATAAATCTTGCCGATGCTTCTTCACCCAGATACACCGAAACCGAATCATCCGAATAGGAAGACACAACAACATCAAGAACCGTATCCAGGTTGAAATCTGCAATCACAAGACAGGAAGGGTTCGACAACAACGGGTAGGTAGCGAGGTCCCCGAATGGAAATCCATTGGTCCCTCCACCCAAGAACACAGTCATCATATCCGGACCATAGGTATACATGATCAGCTCAGGAGCCAGAGCGCCATCCAGTTGCGCAAAATACAGCTCACCCACGGAAGAAATCTCACCATCGCTATATCCGGAATATGGCCCACCAAATCCACCAGCAGCATCCCCAGGAAAGAACTGAAGTGCTTCGGTAAACTCAGGTAAAGCAATGATATCGATCACGCCATCGAGCACCGAATCGGGATTGCCATCGTCATCCATAGACATCACATCGGCGACTAGCAACTTAACCAAAGCCTCTCCCGTATTGGTCACGGTTGAAAGAGAAAAGGCACCGGCACCATCATTGAGATAGGTTTCCAGTAAAGCGTAATCAGCCCCTGCGATGGCTAGATCAAGATCACCATCACCATCAATGTCGGCACACGCCGATGAAGAAGAGACGGGAAATTCTTGCACCGAGAGATCTAGCCCGCCGTCTCCATCGCACAGCAGCAAACGAGTATTAACACAACCAGTGATGCCACATATCGATGAAAGGACAAAATCACCGTAACCATCCCCGGTCAGATCTGCCATCGTCGTACCGATCACCGGATCTACATATTGATAGATCAGCTCCGCCGCTAACAACGCTCCAGAACCATCGCCACGAAGCAGATAGAAATTACCCGTTCCTGAGGAAATATAGATGAGATCAAGAAACCCGTCAGAATCAAAGTGCCCCAGAAACATCTCTTCCAGCTGCTCCGGGATCATCGTCGAAGTGATGGTATTGGGATCAAATTGGCCATCTCCAGTACCGATGAGTACTTGAACTCCGTCAGCGGAATCTGTCCCAACAATCAAATCTGGATTCCCATCCAGATCCAGATCGCCAACAACCATCTCTAAAGGGGAATCCCCCACTTCAATAACGGTTGGCAAAAGAAAAAAACCAGATCCGTTACCCGACGGAAACTGCCCGCAGACCATCGGAGAAAACCCGGCCACGAACAAAATTATTACGAGTATGCGGCACAGGTATCCCTGATCCCGATTCATAAAAAAACTCCCTGCTTCTTTTAATTTACCCACCAATAAACAGGAGCTCACTCACAAAGCATCTACGCCGACCAAGAAAAACCAGCCAGAAGAATTGAATAAATGTCTAAGATGACTTTCTTCAAAAAAACCATCACACAGAAGACCCGGCCAGCACTGCACAAATACCGCAACCCATCTGCCACGCAATAATGCAGAAATTCAAAATGACGCAGATTCCTATTTCAATAAACGAAAATTCTCGGTCCGACATAGGTAACTTTTCTACTCAACGCGACACCTCTCGATATCCGAGAAAGAAAATATAATTTCAAAATTACAGGGTCCGAAACGACCGTTGAAGCCGATAAATAAGTACCCCGCCTCCGGAACTGAAATGAATACCCCGCCTGCCCCACACCGCCTAGATGGAGATCGGCATGACAAAACCCAGTACTCAAATCTCAGCGCGAGCACAAGGCTCTCGGATTTTTGCGACACTTTCGGTTCTGTGCCTCGTGGCTCCTGTAGTGATCGGAAATCTCCAGCTCGATCACTCAGGACTCGGCCCATTGATCATCAATGAGGATTTACCGGAGGGACTTCCACACGCCAATGAAGGCGCCCTGGAAGGTCCAGGCTGGCATGATGAATCCCTGACTACTGTCAACAACATCCGTCAGGAGGACCAGCTAAGAAGTGGTGGCTCCTTTGACATCCCGACCGGCGGCCGTCCCAGCCCGCTGTTCAATGCTCAACCTTATGTTCAAAAGCTGGTTCGATTTGAAGAATTCGGCACCACGAACAATCAAATCTCTTTACTGCCGCAGACTCCGTTTCCCGGAACCAGTTCAGGTTACGGTGATGGACCAACCAGTGGCGGGGTCGATGCCGACGGACTTCCGTTGCCGGGACAGCTAGGTGCCCATCAATGCCCAGACACCAATGACATCGAGCCGTTTCTCGATCAACTCTTTTCGATTCCCACTCTTCGACATTCTAACGATTACGAGGAGAACCCATGGCGCAGTCGAATCGAAGATTACCTCGGTCGATCCTGTGACTTTTTACCGGCTGAAGGAAGACCGCCAGGAGAAGGATGGGCCCACCAACGCTGGGCAGAATTTCCACCTCAACGTGTCTTCCAAACCATGATCACTGGCGCCAGAACCAACCAGGGCTTCCGTGGTCACTTGCAAGATCATCAGTACGCACATGGAAGTATCGTCGGAGATAGTGAGTTTGGCCCCGGCGGCTTATACTACCAAACCTACGAAAATCCCGATGGCCTCAGTTCCGGCACCACAGCTGGACTCGCTCCTCAGTTCCATCCGCAGATGCCTGTGCAGGACCCTCTGGCGCTGTGGACATTTGACGGTACTTTCCCTCCCAAACTTTTAAAAGTTCGATACGGCGAACCTGTCTTGATGCGAGCCTGGAATGGATTACCCATCGATCCTTCCGCCAATCGAGGATTTGGACTTCATACGATCACAATACATGAACACAATGGTCACAATCCGGCCGAAAGTGACGGTTACGCCAACGCTTTCTTCTTCCCTGGACAATACTACGACTACCGGTGGCCAGTGATTCTGGCCGGCCATGACAGCATCAACACAGATGCGACCGATCCACGTGCCGGCATGCCCGATGGCAACGGCGGAATCATCAACATTCCTGGTGATTACCGGGAAACGATGAGCAGCCATTGGTTCCATGACCACATGCTCGATTTCACGGCACAGAATGTCTACAAAGGCGTCGCTGCGATGATGAACTACTACAGTTCCATCGATCGAGGTAACGAATCCATCGATGACGGAGTCAATCTGCGTATGCCGAGTGGCAGTAGCCTCGACTGGGGTAACCGCGATTACGACGTAAACCTGGTCATTGCCGATAAAGCCTGGGATGAAGAAGGCCAGCTCTGGTTCAACCCTTTCAACAGCGACGGTTTCATGGGCGACCAGTTGTTGACCAACTGGCTCTACAAACCGTACCTGGATGTGCGGGCCCGTCGCTACCGCTTCAGGATCCTCAATGGTTCTGTATCTCGTTACATGAAAATAGCGCTGGTCAATCAACAAGGAGATCGAGTTCCGTTCCACATGATTGCCAATGACGGCAACATCATGGAGCACTCGGTCGCCTTTGACGGAACGCTCGGAACTGAAGCGGGTGTACTCCCGACCCAGGCCATCGCAGAACGCTACGACATCATCGTCGATTTCAGTCAGTTTGAACCCGGCGAAAAACTTTACTTCGTCAATCTGCTTGAACACAAAGGGGGCCGCAGACCGGAAAATGCGATCCCGCTCGAAGAGGTTTTGTCCGGTGAATACAAGGCGATCCGTAAAAAGAACCGCTACAAAAAAGGCGATCCCTGCGTCGGTAAATTCCTCGAGTTGCGGGTCCATCAGTACGACAGTGTCGACCGGAGTATGGATCCACAGGAATACATCTCCGGTCGAGAAAAGATGATTCCGCTGCCACATTCGACTGCCGAAGAGCTGGCCAATGCAACCCATCGAACCTTCTCCTTCGGTCGCTCCAGTGGTACCGATTCGGCGCCCTGGACCATCAAGACCGATGGTGGATCAGGCTTCACGATGGATCCACGTCGCCTGTCAGCAGCACCATCGAAAGGCGATCTGGAGATCTGGACCATCCGTAATGGCGGCAATGGTTGGAGCCATCCAGTTCACATTCATTTCGAGGAAGGAATCATCCTCAGCAAGGACGGTGAAGCGCCCCCCGAATGGGAAAAGTGGGCCCGAAAAGACGTGTACCGTATCGGTCGAATGGACGACAGCTGTCGTGAAATGGAGATTGCCCTGCGCTTCCGCGAGTTTGCTGGTAGCTACATGGAGCACTGTCACAACACGCAACACGAAGATAGGGCCATGTTACTACGCTGGGACATCGAGCAGCCCGGCCAGGTGATGTTGATGCCGACCCCACTGCCTTCGTGGGAAGGGGTCGAATATGTCAACACCCAGGCTTTACCGACCTTCCGGATCGGAGATGGGGTCGGCCCGGAAAACCCGGTCGCAGGCCAAAACAACAACAACAGCGGCGGCGGTAATAGCGGGAGCGGCAACAGCGGGAGCGGCAACAGCGGGAGCGGCAATCACGACGACGATGACGACGATGACGACGACGATGACGACGATGACGACGACGATGACGACGATGATGACG